>NZ_CP019602.1:0-351250 GCF_001661675.2 Croceicoccus marinus
GCCGGTCAGGCGCGCGGCCTCGAAGCCGTCGCCGATCTCCACGCCCTTGACCGCATTGATGCCCATCATCGCTGACGCCAGGTCGGCGTCCAGCTTGCCATAGACCGGCGCCCCCCATCCGGCAGGCACGCCGCTGGCCTCGCATGTCACCACCGCGCCCAGCGAGGATCCCGAGCGGCGGCATAGTCCAGCCGTTCGGCCCAGCGCTCCGCCGCGGAAGGGTCGGGGCAGAAGAACGGGTTGGTGGGGATGAGAGAGGCGTCGAAATTACCCTCGTCAATCGAGTCGCCGCCCATTTCCGACACCCAGGCGCGAATCGTGACGCCGGGAATGATCTTGCGCGCGACCGCGCCTGCCGCGACGCGTGCTGCGGTTTCGCGCGCGCTGGACCGCCCGCCGCCGCGATAGTCGCGCAGGCCGTATTTCGCGTCATAGGCGAAATCGGCGTGCCCTGGGCGATAGCTTTTCGCGATGTCCGAGTAGTCCTTGGAGCGCTGATCGGTATTCTCGATCATCAGGCTGATCGCGTGCCGGTGGTCTGCCCGTCGAACACGCCCGACAGGATGCGCACCTCGTCCAGTTCGCGCCGCTGGGTGGTGAAGCGGCTGGTGCCCCGGGCGGCGCGCGTCCATGAAAGGCTGGATGTCCCTTTCGGTCAGCGCGATGCGGGGCGGGCATCCATCGACCACCGCGCCCAGCGCCGGCCCGTGGCTTTCGCCCCAGGTGGTGAACCGCAGCACGCGGCCGAAACTGTTCACACTCATGCGTTGAAGCCCATGTTCGATCCCCGGCCCTTTTCCGATCCCGCCTTGCGCGCCCTATTCCTGCGTTGCACGCAAAAGTCCACCTGTCCTATCGGCGCCTGCATATTGAATGTTTCACGAAAGGCCCCCGGCATGACCACGATAGTCTATGGCATTCCCAATTGCGACACGGTGAAGAAGGCCCGCAACTGGCTGGATGACGCCGGGATCGCCCATGCGTTCCACGATTACAGGAAACAGGGCGTGCCGGAAGCGCATCTGAAGGCATGGATTGCCGACAAGGGCTGGGAGCCGATCCTGAACAAGCGCGGCACGACGTTCCGCAAGCTGCCCGATGAGGACCGGCAGGACATCGATGCCGCCAAGGCGGAGGCGCTGCTGATGGCAAACCCGTCGATGATCAAGCGGCCCATCGTGGAGCATGACGGCGGGTTGCTGGTGGGCTTCGATGCCGGCGAATGGTCGGCGTCGCTTAAATAACTATTGCGACGCACTCGCAATATAACGCAGAGCGCCTATCTGGGTCATCGGAAACGAACGGAAGGATCATCATGGCACGCCCCGAACCGCGCACGCTTGCTCTCCTGTCTCGCACCCGGGTGACGCCCAACATGGTCCGCTTGCGGCTGGGCGGTTCGGGGATGGCCGGTTTTCCGGAAGGCTCGCAGGGCGGATATGTGAAGCTGCGCCTGTCCGACGGCGCGGAGGGTGCGAGGCCGGTGGTACGCACCTATACGATCCGGCAGCAGGGCGCGGAATGGATCGATCTGGACTTCGTGGTGCACGGTCTGGACCATGAAAGCCCCGGTCCCGCCGTCCAATGGGCACTGGATGCGCAGCCCGGCGACATCATTTCGGTCGGCGGTCCCGGTCCGGCCAAGCCGCTGCCCGAAGACATGGATTTTTACCTGGTGGCGGGCGACATGACTGCGCTGCCCGCCATCTCGGTCAATCTGGAAGCGCTGCCCCGACATGCGCGCGGCGCGGCGGTGATCGAGATCCAGCACGAGGACGACCGGCAGGATCTGATCGTGCCGGAGGGGCTTGCGGTTCACTGGCTGGTCAACCCGCATCCCGGCAGCGATCCGGACCTGCTGGTGCGAAAGCTGCGCGAACTGGGATGGCGGGACGGCGAGACCTATGCCTGGGTTGCGGCGGAATTCGCGGCCATGCGGGCGCTGCGCGACTATTTCCGCAGCGAGCGCGGGCTCGGTCCCGACCGGCTCTATGCCTCAAGCTATTGGAAGCAGGGCGAGGACGAGGACAGCCACCGCGTGACCAAGCGGGCCGATGCGGAACTGGCGGCCTGATCAGGCCCGGCGCGCGGTCGCGATATAGTTGAGCGAGAGATCGCCCGAAAGCTCGAGCCCCCGCATCGGCGAAAAGGCGATGCCCTGCGGCGCGCCCATTACAAGCCCCGCGGCGGCGAGCAGTTCGCTCAATTCGTCGGGGGTGACGAAATCCTCCCAGTGATGCGTGCCGCGCGGGACCATGCCCAGACGCTCGGCCCCTTCGACCAGCAGCAGCTTCGAACGCGTGGTGCGATTGGGGGTGGAAATCACCATCAGCCCGCCATCCGCCAGCCGTTCCTGAAGCTGGTGGACGAAGGCGCCCTTGTCCGCGACATGCTCGATCACCTCCATCGCGGTGACGAGGTCGAACCGATCGGCCTGCAATTCCGCCAGCTCGCCCGCGTGATAGGTGATGTCCAGCCCTGCCGCCCTGGCATGCGCGCGCGCCGCGCCGATGTTCTCGGCCGCCGCGTCGACGCCGGTGACCTGCGCGCCCAGCCTTGCCAAAGGCTCGCACAGCAGGCCCGCACCGCAGCCGACGTCCAGCGCGGCCTTGCCCGCCAGCGGATGGCGCGCGCGAATGTCGCCGCCCCAGTGCATGTCCACCGCCTCGCGGATGAAGCCCAGCCGGACCGGGTTCAGCCGGTGCAGCATCGCGGAGGAGCCTTTCGGATCCCACCAGTCTGCCGCCAGCGCGCCGAAATGGGCGGCTTCCTCGGGACGGATGGTTACAGGTGATATTGTTGCATTGGCCATGCCATACCCTTAACAGCGCGCAGTTCGAACGGCCAGCATTCGCGTGGCCGACCTTGGCAGACAGACAGAGAAGGCGAAGCATAGTGGCTCGCATCGTGATGAAGTTCGGCGGCACCTCGATGGCGGGGACGGAGCGTATTCGCCGCGTCGCCAATATCGTGCGCCGCCAGCAGGCCGCGGGGCACGAGGTGGCGGTGGTCGTTTCGGCCATGGCGGGCGAGACCGACCGGCTGGTCAATTTCTGCCGCGAGGCCAATCCGCTCTACGACCCCGCCGAATATGACGTGGTTGTCGCCGCGGGCGAGCAGATCACCAGCGGGCTTCTGGCGCTGACGCTGCAGGCGCTGGGCTGCAAGGCGCGGTCGTGGCTGGGCTGGCAGGTCCCGATCCACACCGACAACGCCCACGCCAAGGCGCGCATCGGCGAGATCGACGCCGCCGAAATGATTGCCAGCATGCAGGCGGGCGAGATCGCGGTGATCCCCGGTTTCCAGGGACTGGCCGAGGATGGCCGCGTCGCCACGCTGGGCCGGGGCGGCAGCGATACCAGCGCCGTGGCGGTCGCCGCCGCGGTCAAGGCGGACCGCTGCGACATCTATACCGATGTCGACGGCGTCTATACCACCGACCCGCGCATCGTCGCCAAGGCCCGCAAGCTTAAGGCCGTGACGTTCGAGGAAATGCTCGAGCTTGCCTCGGTCGGGTCCAAGGTGCTGCAGACCCGCTCTGTCAGCCTTGCGATGAAGGAAAAGGTACCCGTCCAGGTGCTGTCGTCGTTCATCGACGACGATGCGCCTTTGGCCGATGAATTGCCCGGAACGCTGATCGTCAGCGAGGAAGAGCTTGAAGGACTCGACATGGAAAGCCAGCTGATCACCGGCATTGCCGCCGACAAGAACGAAGCCAAGGTCATCCTGACCCGCGTGCCCGACCGCCCCGGCGCGGTGGCCAGCATCTTCACCCCGCTGGCGGCGGCCAACATCAACGTCGACATGATCATCCAGAACGTGGGCCGCGACAAGGGCGAGACCGACGTGACCTTCACCGTGCCGGGCGCCGACCTGGTGCGCACCCAGGCGCTGCTGGAAGAGCACAAGCCCCAGATCGGCTTCAACCGCGTGATCACCGATCCCAAGGTTGCGAAGATCAGCGTCGTGGGCGTGGGCATGCGCAGCCACGCGGGCATCGCCAGCACCATGTTCAAGGCGCTGGCCGATCGCGGCATCAACATCCAGGCGATCTCGACCAGCGAGATCAAGGTGTCGGTGCTGATCGACGAGGACGAGACCGAGCTGGCCGTGCGCGTCCTGCACACCGCCTATGGGCTGGACGCGGTCGACGACGCGGCCTGAGCGGACCGTTCGCGGATCCGCGGCGCAAGCGGATCCGCTGCGGCGGCCATTGCGGCGCTGATCGCGGCTTTAAGCGCCGGGCGCGGCGGGATGCGCGCTGCCCGGCGGAATTGCGCGGCCTTTGCCTGCCGTGCCCCGCTGTCCGGTTATCCGGCAGTCTCGGCCCGAACCAAAGGAAAACCCCCGCCAGGCTTGCGCCGGGCGGGGGTTCCTGGTGATTCGGTGATGTCGCCTGCCTATTCGCCGACGGGTGCTGTCGTGTCCGTGTCGGCGGCGACCTCGGGATAGGTCCCGGCGCTGGCGTCCGAAGCCTCGGTGCTGAGCGTGCTCGGCTCGTCCACGGCCTCGATCTCGGCGGCGACCGTTTCGGCGGGGACTTCCTCCACCTCGGGCAAGGGCAGGTTCGAGCCCATGCTGTTGAGATAGGCGATGATATTGGCGCGGTCTTCCGGATTGCCGAGGCCCGCGAAGCTCATCTTCGTGCCATTGGCAAAGGCGCGCGGGCTGGTCAGCCACGCGTCCATGTTCTCGAAATCCCAGTTGCCGCCGTGACTCGACAGCGCCGGGCTATAGGCGAAGCCGGCCGCGTGCTGGCCGATGGGCTTGCCCATGATGCCCCACAGGTTCGGGCCGATGCCGTTGGGCCCGCCCTGCGCGATGGTGTGGCACGCGGTGCACTTGGCGAAGACCGCCTCGCCCTTGGTCACGTCAGCGGTCGACAGCAGCATGGCCAGCGAGGGGCCTTCCTCGCCGCCTTCTTCCTCGGCGCCCTCGATCACATAGCCCAGTTCTTCGGGGCGTTCGCTGTCGAAGACATGGCCGCTGATGCTGGACAGGCCCAGGGCGACGACGCCGCCGAACAGGGTCCAGCCGAAGATGGTATTGGTTCTGCCGTCCATCAGAGAAAATATCCGTCTGCGAGTGCGCGCGTGAAAGCGTTCATGAAAAGATGCATTGGTTCGTGGCCGATAGGGCTCGCGCGCCGCTCTAAATAAGGGTTCGGCGCCTGACAAGGGCGTTTCATGCCATGGCGCGATTCGTTTGGGCGATTTGCCCCGGCCATGGGCCGCGCGTCGCGCCTTGCGGCTTAACCCACTTGGCAGCCGCGCGGCGACGGCCTAACGGCATGGCCCATGAACGCGCCCTTGCCCACGAAGGCCAGCCCCTATGCCGCACCGGCGATGGCGCTGGTGAACAAGATGACCCGCGCCGCGCTTGCGCAGCCCGACCGGGCGATGTCGTTCCAGGGCGCGCCGGGCGCCAATTCGCATATCGCGGCGCTGAACTTCGATCCCGATTGCCTGCCGATGCCCTGCTTCTCGTTCGCGGACGCGATCGACGCCGTCAAGGAAGGGCGCGCCGCGCGGGCCATCATCCCGATCGAGAATTCGCATAACGGGCGCGTGGCGGACATCCATTTCCTGCTGCCGGAATCGGGGCTTGCCATCACCGGCGAGCATTTCATGGAGATCCATCACCATCTGATGGCGCTGGGTGATGGCCCCTATCGCGCGGTGATCAGCCATCCGCAGGCGCTGGGCCAGTGCCGTCACCGGCTGCGCGCCGACGGGCTGGTGCCGATGGACCATGCAGACACCGCCGGCGCCGCCGCGACCGTGTTCGAACAGCAGGATCCGGGTCTTGCCGCGATCGCTCCCGAAATGGCGGCCGAGCTTTACGGGTTGAAGATCGTCGCGCGCGAGATCGAGGATGCGCGCGACAACATGACGCGATTCGTCGTGCTGGCGAAGGACGCGCTGGACCCGGCGACCATCGAGGGACCGGCCATGACCACCTTCGTGTTCGAGGTGCGCAATATCCCGGCCGCGCTGTACAAGGCGCTGGGCGGATTCGCGACCAACGGCGTCAACATGACCAAGCTGGAAAGCTATCAGAAGGGCGCGGCCTTTGCCGCGACCGAGTTCTATGCCGACATTCTGGGCGCCCCCGGCCAGCCCGCCGTGGATCGCGCGCTGGAAGAGCTGGGCTTCTATTCCAAGCATCTTCGCATGCTGGGCACCTATCCGCAGGCGCGCGAACGCGGCTGACGCCTAGTTGGCGGTCCACCAGCAGAACAGCGCCGCCGACGTGCCGATCATAATGGCAATGACGCGGTCGGCGGCGGATCGCCGCCTGACCGGTTTGACGGTTTCATGCCCGTAAACGGGCACTTGCGGCGAACTTGCCGCTTCTTGTGCTGCCATCTCCCACCTCCCGTTATGAATCGCGCTGCCGCATCATGGTCATGGCATGATGCGACAGCGCGATCAGGACTTTTGCGCGGCAATCTACCGTCCCCCGACGACAGCTGCCGCGTCATGCCATTGCGACCGGGTCGCTCAGGTCCTGCTCTGAGGCATGAGACTACATTATAAACCGCCGATCAATGATGCCATCATGGAAATTCGGTTTGTTTGCGTTGGCAGGCGTGTTTTGTACGGTTAACCGCACGATGGCAGACGCCGGGCATGGTTGAAC
Source organism: Croceicoccus marinus (assembly GCF_001661675.2). NCBI lineage: Bacteria > Pseudomonadati > Pseudomonadota > Alphaproteobacteria > Sphingomonadales > Erythrobacteraceae > Croceicoccus > Croceicoccus marinus. Next base: position 6,643 of record NZ_CP019602.1, read on the forward strand.
CGCCGTGCGCGCGGCTTCTTCCCTGCCAGCGCAAGAGGGCCCCGATACACATGACAGATTTCCGCCTGCGCGATGCCGCCATCGGTGATGCCGCAGCCCTGTCCATGCTTGGGCGAGAGAGCTTCGTGGCCGCTTTCGGCCATCTCTACCGGCCCGAGGATCTGGCGCGCTTCCTGGATGAGGTGCACGACCCCGCCGCCATCGCCGCGCAGATCGCCGATCCGGCGGTCCTGCACCAGCTGGCGGTGGACGATACGGACCGTCTGCTGGGCTATTGCAAGCTCGACGCCCACAGTTTCTATGGCGAATATTCCGACGCGCGCAGTCCGCTGGGGCTCAGCCAGCTCTATACCGATCCGGCAATGACGGGGCTCGGGCTGGGGGCGGCGCTGATGGAATGGGCACTTGGGACGGCGCGGGCGCGCGGCTGCGATGCCATACAGCTGTCGGTCTGGAGCGAGAATTTGGGCGCGCAGCGTTTTTACCAGCGGCACGGTTTTGCCAAGATCGCCGACATCGACTTCTGGGTCGGCAGCCACCGCGACGACGAGTTCCTCTACGAGTTGCGGCTTTGACCCGTCACAGCCATTTCCAGCGCCAGAACAGGAACAATTGCACCGCCAGGATGGCCGTGCACAGGCCGACGACTTCCCAGAACGCATTGCCGTCGTTCACCCCCGGCATGCCGCCGACATTGATGCCCATCAGGCCCGTCAGAAAGCTGAGCGGCAGGAAGATGCCCGCGACGATGGTCAGCATATAGGTCGCCTTCTCGCTGCTGGCGACGGCGCGGGCGCGAATCTCGTCCTGCAGCACCACCGCGCTTTCCATCGAGATGTCGATATCGTCGAGATAGCGGCGCAGGCGTTCGATCGTCTCGGCGATCTCGCGCCGGTCGTGATCCTCGAACCAGCCCGGCGCTTCGCGGCTGATGCGCTCCAGCGCCTCGTGCTGCGGGCTCATGTGGCGTTTCAGCGCCAGGCAGTTGCGGCGAATGGTGGTGATGCGGGGCAGGATTTCCTCGGGGTCCTCCTCGGGATCGACCCGCTCCAGCTCGTCGATATGTTCGTTCATGTCGATGATCGACCGGCTCATCCGCGCGATCATGTGCTCGGTCAGCTGGGTGATCAGCGATCCCGCGTCGGTCGGGCCGATGCCGCGGTCGATCTCGGCCAGCGTGTCGCGCGGGGTCTGCAGCCGTTCGCGGCGCAGGGTGATCAGCCGCCGCCCGTCGCACCACAATTGCATCGAGACCATGTCCTCGGGCTCGGCATTGGGGTTGAAGTTGATGCCGCGCAGCGTGGCGACCAGCGTATCGCCCTCGCGGAACGCGCGGGGGCGGGTGCGGTCGCTGACCAGCAGCTCTGCCGTGGGTTCCGGGATGCCGACCATGTTCTCGAGCCAGTCCTGCACGCCCGGCTGGTTGCGGCAGATATGCATCCACAGCACGTCATTCGGCCGCGACGGCGATGGGGCCCAGGCGCGCGCTTCCTCCCAGCCCAGCATGCGCCCGCCGCCCTTGCCGTCGAGTACGCGCGCGAACAGCAGCGCATCCTCGCCGCCATGATCGTCGTAGAGTTGAACGTCTTCCAAGAACGGGCCTCCCTTTCGCGCGGGACTGATGGCGCATCGCCGCAATTCAGGCAAATGCGTCTTTGCCCCGTCACGCAAGGGACTGTATAGGCAGGGGCATGTCCACAGACAGCATCGCAGCAATCCGCCCCTGGCGCATGATCGACCGCCGCAAGAGCCGCCAGATCATGGTCGGCCGCGTGCCCGTCGGCGGCGACGCGCCGATCAGCGTCCAGACCATGACCAACACGCTGACCAGCGACGCGGGCGCGACGATCGACCAGATCCGCCGGTGCGAGGATGCGGGCGCCGATATCGTGCGCGTGTCCTGCCCCGACGTCGAATCGACCGCGGCACTGAAACAGATCGTGCGCGCGACCGACGTGCCGATCATCTCTGACATCCATTTCCACTACAAGCGGGCGCTGGAAGCCGCCGACGCGGGCGCGGCGTGCCTGCGCATCAACCCCGGCAATATCGGTTCGGGCGAGCGCGTGGCCGAGGTCGTGCGCGCTGCCAAGGCCAACGGCTGCTCGATCCGCATCGGCGTGAACGCGGGCAGTCTGGAAAAAGACCTGCTGGAGAAATACGGCGAGCCTTGCCCCGAGGCGCTGGTCGAATCGGCTCTGGATCACATCAAGCTGCTGCAGGACCATGATTTCCACGAATACAAGGTCGCGGTGAAGGCCAGCGACGTGTTCCTGGCGGTCGCGGCCTATCAGGGGCTGGCCGATGCGGTCGATTGCCCGCTGCATCTTGGCATCACCGAGGCGGGCGGACTGATCGGCGGGACGGTGAAATCCGCGCTGGGCATCGGCAACCTGCTGTGGGCGGGCATCGGCGATACCCTTCGCGTGTCGCTGTCGGCAGAGCCCGAAGAGGAAGTGCGCGTCGGGTTCGAGATCCTCAAAAGCCTGGGCCTGCGTACCCGCGGCGTGCGCGTCGTGTCCTGCCCGTCTTGCGCGCGGCAGGGTTTCGACGTCATCCGCACGGTGCAGGCGCTGGAAGAGCGGTTGCAGCACATCAAGACCCCGCTGTCGCTGTCGGTGCTGGGCTGCGTGGTCAACGGGCCGGGCGAGGCGCGCGAGACCGATATCGGCATCACCGGCGGCGGCAACGGCAAGCACATGGTCTATCTGTCGGGCGTCACCGACCACCATGTGCAGAGCGCCGACATGCTCGATCACATCGTCAAGCTGGTCGAGGCGAAGGCCGCCGAGATCGAGGGCGGGATGACCGACGCCGGGAAGGCCGATATTGCCGGCGTGAACGAGGCCGCCGAATAGCCGGACTTTACGCCTGCTTAAACATGGCCGGCGTAGGCTGGGTGCATGAGCATGCACAAGGTCTTCTGGATCGGCTTCGCCGCCTGCATCGTGGGCGCCTTCATGACCGAGATGCCCGGCGGCGATGCGCCCGAAGCGTCGCCTGTGTCCGATGCGGCGATGCCGGCCGCGGCATCGCGAACTTCGCAGGTCGATGACGGATGGGGCGGGGGCGATATTCGCCTGTCGCGCCGCGATGACGGACATTTCTACGCCAGCCCGTCGATCGGCGGGCGTCAGCTGGACGTGATGGTCGACACCGGCGCCAGCTTCGTGGCGCTGACCGGCCAGGATGCGCGCGCGGCGGGGCTGGACTGGAGCGATTCGGATCTGCAGCCGGTCGCCCACGGCGCCAGCGGGGTGGTCGAGGGCGTACCGGTGATGATCGACAGCATCGAGCTTGGCGGCACGGAAATGCGCAATGTCGAAGCCGCGATCGTGCCCGAAGGCCTGCCGGTCACGCTGCTGGGCCAAAGCTATCTGCGCCGCTTCCAGCGGGTGGAGATCGAAGGCGACGCCATGGTGCTGTCGCAGGACTGATCGCCGAAGCCCGCGCAAGGTGAAGAACATCGGTTAACTTTGAAGCCATGGCGGTTGTGGTATATATTTAACCGATGACGAAACGAATTTCAGACCGATCCGGAACGGGCCGCCGCCCTGGCACGGCGGAAACCGGCCTTGCGCTGGGCCGCCGTGCGGTGCTGGGGGGCGCACTCGCCGCCGGGGCCGCCATGGTCATGCCGGGCCGGGCGTTTGCCAGCGCCAGCCCGCTGACGCCGGGCCAGCGCCGCGTGCTCGACGTCGCGAAGGAACAGATGGACCGCGCGGGCGAGGCGCTGTGGCGCAGGGACATCGCGGGGATCGCCGATTTCGGCGTCCACTCCTCCGTCCCGCGCTTTCATTTCGCCAATCTCGAACAGGGCACGGTGCGCAGCTTCCTCGTGGCGCACGGCACCGGCTCGGACCCCGAGCATGACGGCTATCTCAACGAATTCTCGAACACGCCGGGGTCGAACGCGACCAGCCGCGGCGCCTATGTGACCTATGAATGGTACCGGGGCCGCTATGGCACATCGATCCGGCTGGGCGGGCTGGATCCGGACAATTCCAACGCGCTGCCGCGCTATATCGTGGCGCATCCGGCAGAATACGCCACCCGCGCCCATGTCGAGCGCTGGGGCAGGCTGGGCCGGTCCAACGGCTGTTTCGCGATGGACCCGGCCGATTTCAACGAAGCGCTGTGGAACCTGTCGGGCGGCCGGCTGCTCTACGCCGACCGCCTCGGTATTTCCTGAACCTGCGGCGCGCGGGGCCGGTCAGGCTCCCGGCGCCTCGATCGGCACGATCGGCTCGTCCGTCTTGTGCTGGCCGGTCTTCTGCACGCGCGGGGCGGCCAAGCTGGCCAGCACGGGTTCGTCGCGGCCGTAGATGTCGTCGAAGCTGCGCATCTGGTCGTCGATGTCGCGCGCCATGGTGAAATAGGTGATGTAGACCGGCAGCTCCTTGGTCAGCGGCACGCGGGTATATTCGCGCGAGTTCGCGATCTCGACCGCTTCCTCGCTCGACAGCCCGCCAAGGCCCTTGGCCATGATCATCGCCAGCTTCATCGCATTCTCGGTACGGACGCAGCCATGGCTGAGCGCGCGCTCGCTGTTATTGAACAGCGACTTCGAAGGCGTGTCGTGCAGGAAGATCGCATGCGGATTGGGCATGTCCAGCTTCATCAGGCCCAGCGAATTGCCCGGCCCCGGCTGCTGCACGACGACGGTCATGCCCGCTTCGGTCTTGTAGGCCTTGTACCCGTTGCTCCGCGCATAGGACGGATTGCCCATCACCCGCGCGCCCAGCCCTTCGCCGACCACGATCGATTGCGGCACGGTCCAGGTGGGGTTGAAGATCACGCCCTCGACCTTTTCGGCCAGCTGCGGGGTGGCGGTGCGGCCCGGCTTGCCGACGATGGTGCGGAACGAGGTATGGACCTTGTTGTTGACGACCAGCCGCAGCTGGTATTCGGGCACGTTGGTCAGCAGATAGTTCTTGCCCAGGTCGCGGCCCAGCCAGCGCCAGCGGTCCATGTTGGCGCGGATCTTCGCGCGCGATGCCTTGTCGCCCTCGCTCGTTTCCAGCAGCATCTGTTTCAGCACCGCGTAATCGGGGTGCGTGGGATTGAGCGAATCGAGCGCGGCGACGATCCCGCCGCCCGAACCGGTACCGGCGAGCGCTTCCTGCAGCAGCGGCTTGATCGGGCGCAGCTTCCAGTCCGGGTCCTCGACGAACCATTGGTGGCGCGAATCCATCTCGGTGCGACCGTCGCGCAGATCCTCGGCGACCCAGGTGAACAAGCGGGTCGCCGTTTCGTTCAGGCGCGGGCCCGGGCCGGCGGCGATCGCAGCCTGCAGCGCCTCGGGCTGATAGTCGCGGGGGAACAGCCCCTCGTTCCCGATTCCCTTGATGAAGTTCAGCAATTGCTGGGCCTGCGCCACCTGCCAGTCGGGCGCGGTGACGAAATAATCGGTCGGGATTTCCTGAACCACCGGCGCGGAGGTCAGGTCGGTCGGCGCCTGCCGTGCCTGTTCGCCGGGCAGCAGCGACGTGGGCTGCGGCCGGGGCTGCGTCTTCGGAAGTGGTTGGGAACCCGAAACGGGCTGCGCCTGCGCGGCCCCTGCGGCGGGCGCGACCTGCGCCACGGCGGTGGCGGGCATGGCGATCGCCACGCTCCACAGGGCGGCATGGCCCAGCAGTTTCAGCGCGCGTCGCGGGGCTTTCGGCGCGTCTTGCGGGGCTTTCAACGCGCTGCGCGGGGCAGGGCGCGGGGCAGGGCGCGGGGCAGGGGAACGGGTGGGTGCATACAAGGTCATCGTGATTTCCCGATGGCGGACCGGCGATCCGATCGCGCCAAGATCTTCCATTTTCGCTACCATACCATAACCGGCGAACGCGCATGGAGGTTTCGGTCCGCTAATGCCCTTTTCAGCCTTTCGCCATGCTGAATCGCAAGGCTTCCAGCCTTTTCTTCATCGATCGCGCCTTTTTTCACGCCTTGACGAAACAGGTGATCCGGCCCATCGCGGCGGCAAACATTTCGCACCCGCACACCCGCGCTTGCGAGCGGTTTTCAACTGACCCAGTTGGATCGACGCGCGTGGGCCAACCATCAGGGAAAGGTCACCCATGACTGCAATCGGCAAGGACACGCTTGGCACCCGCTCGACCATGAGCGTCGGGGGCAAGGAATACGCATATTACTCGCTCGCCAAGGCGGCGGAGAAATATGGCGACGTGTCGCGGCTTCCCTTCTCGCTCAAGGTCCTGCTCGAGAACATGCTGCGGTTCGAGGATGACGGCTTCACCGTCTCGACCGACGACGTGAAGGCGATCGTCGACTGGCAGCAGAACCCCAAGGCGCCGCATCCCGAAATCCAGTACCGCCCCGCGCGCGTGCTGCTGCAGGATTTCACCGGTGTGCCCTGCGTGGTCGACCTGGCCGCGATGCGCGACGCGATCTCGGCGCTGGGCGGCGATACGCAGAAGATCAATCCGCAGGTGCCCGTGAACCTCGTCATCGACCACTCGGTCATGGTGGACGAGTTCGGCCATCCCAAGGCATTCGAAAAGAACGTCGAGCTGGAATACCAGCGCAACGCCGAACGCTACGATTTCCTGAAGTGGGGCGCGAAGAGCCTCGACAATTTCTATGCCGTGCCGCCGGGCACCGGCATCTGCCACCAGGTGAACCTTGAGCATATCGGCCGCGGCGTGTGGACGTCGAAGGACCCGAGCGGCACGGACATCGCCTATCCCGACACCTGCGTCGGCACCGATTCGCACACCACCATGATCAACGGCCTTGGCGTTCTGGGCTGGGGCGTCGGCGGGATCGAGGCGGAGGCCGCGATGCTGGGCCAGCCGGTTTCGATGCTGATCCCCGAAGTCGTCGGCTTCAAGCTGACCGGCAAGATGGCCGAGGGCATCACCGCCACCGACCTGGTGCTGACCTGCGTGCAGATGCTGCGCGAAAAGGGAGTGGTGGGCCGCTTCGTCGAATTCTACGGCGAAGGCACCGCCAAGCTGACGCTGGCCGACCGCGCGACCATCGCCAACATGGCGCCCGAATATGGCGCGACCTGCGGCTTCTTCGGCATCGACGACAAGACGCTGGACTACATGCGCTTGACCGGCCGTGACGAGGACGCGATCGAGTTGGTCGAAGCCTATGCGCGCGAACAGGGGCTCTGGTTCGATCCCTCGAATCCCGAGCCGATCTTCACCGATACGCTGGAACTCGACATGGGTTCGGTCGTGCCGTCGTTGGCCGGCCCCAAGCGTCCGCAGGACAAGGTCGCGCTCGACAAGGTGGACGAGCTGTTCAACACCGACCTCGTCAAGCTGTACAACAAGGCCGGGGCGGAGCGTTTCGCGGTCGAGGGCAAGACCCACGACGTGGGCGACGGCGACGTCGTGATCGCGGCCATCACCAGCTGCACCAACACCTCGAACCCCGACGTGCTGATCGCGGCGGGCCTCGTCGCGAAAAAGGCGCATGAGAGGGGCCTGATGCCAAAGCCCTGGGTGAAGACCTCGCTCGCGCCCGGATCGCAGGTGGTGACCGACTATCTGGTGAAGGCGGGGCTGCAGGACCATCTGAACGCGATCGGCTTCGATCTGGTCGGCTATGGCTGCACCACCTGCATCGGCAATTCCGGCCCGCTGGCCGAGCCGATTTCCCGTGCGATCAACAACAATAATGTCGTCGCCGCATCGGTGCTGTCGGGCAACCGCAATTTCGAGGGCCGCGTATCGCCCGACGTGCGCGCCAATTTCCTCGCCTCGCCGCCGTTGGTCGTCGCCTATGCGCTGAAGGGCACGGTGACCGAGGACATCACCGAGACCCCGATCGGCACCGGCAGCGACGGCAGCGAAGTCTATCTGCGCGATATCTGGCCGACCAATGCCGAGGTTGCCGAAGTGCTGCAGGGCGCGATCAGCCGCGACATGTTCCAGAGCCGCTATGCGGACGTCTACAAGGGCGACGAACATTGGCAGGCGATCAATGTCGAGGGTTCGGACACCTATAGCTGGCGCGCCGGATCGACCTATGTCGCCAACCCGCCCTATTTCGAGGGCATGGGCATGACGCCCGACGCGGTGAGCGACATCATCGACGCCAGGCCGCTGGCGATCCTGGGCGATTCGGTCACGACCGACCACATCTCGCCCGCAGGCTCGATCAAGGAAGACAGTCCAGCGGGCCGTTACCTCAAGGAGCACCAGGTCGCGAAGGCGGACTTCAATTCCTATGGCTCGCGCCGCGGCAACCACGAAGTGATGATGCGCGGCACGTTCGCCAATATCCGCATCAAGAACGAAATGGTGCCGGGGGTCGAGGGCGGCTACACCAGCTATAACGGCGAGCAGATGGCGATCTATGACGCCGCCATGAAGCACAAGGAAGACGGCACGCCGCTGGTCGTCATCGGCGGCAAGGAATACGGCACGGGATCGTCGCGCGACTGGGCGGCGAAGGGCACGATCCTGCTGGGCGTGCGCGCCGTGCTGGTCGAAAGCTTCGAGCGTATCCACCGCTCCAACCTTGTCGGGATGGGCGTGCTGCCCCTGCAATTCAAGGCGGGTGACACGCGCGAGACGCTGGGCCTGACGGGCGACGACCAGTTCAACATCCAAGGCCTCGACAATCTGAAGCCGAGCCAGGAAGTGACCGTCAAGGTGACGCGCAAGGACGGATCGGAATTCAGCTTCGACGTGCTGTGCCGCATCGATACCGCGAACGAGATGGAATATTACCGCAACGGCGGCATCCTCCATTACGTCCTGCGCAAGCTTGCCGCGGACTGATCCCGCAGCGATAGATGACAAACGCAAAGGGGCGGCTCCATCGAGCCGCCCCTTTTCACGTCAAGGCTGCCGGTCCTATCAGCCGCCCTGCCGCATCGCGCTGCGCTGTTCGATCGCGGCAAGCTGCGCCCGCGCGTCCAGCATGGCTTCGCGGAAGCAGGCTTTCTGGCGGTCGTCCATCGGCCCGCGATTGACGCGGCCCACGCTGCAGACGATGCGTGCCGCCTCGCGCAGGTCGCTTTCGACCGCGGCCATCTGGCGCACGTCCGAAGCGGACTTGGTGGAAACGACGATTTCCCTGACATCCATGGTATCGCCAGCCAGCGCAGGCGTAGCCAGCAGGCCGCCGCAAAGGGCGACCGCAAGTGCGATCTTTTTCATCTCGATGCTCCTCTCGCAATATTCGGGCTCGTCTTCGCGAAGCCTCTATGGCTCTTCCATATAGGTCTTTCGTGACAGATGTCCGAGATTATTTTTAACCGTCATCGGCGTCAGGGCTTGCCTGCGCGGGCAGGGGCACGCCGTGCCGGGCGCCGATCCTGACGATGTCCGCCCGTGCGTCGCTGATGGCCTGGTCGATGCAGCGCTGCTGGTCCGGCGATAGCGAAGCGGGGGCGCCGCCAGCCTGGCAGACGCGCTGCGCCGCCAGTCCGATCGATCGCTGCAGCTGCGCCATGCTCGCCGCATCGGCGAAGTCTTCATCACTTACCTTGACCCGCTCGTGACGAACCGCACCATCGCCGGCGAGCGCGGGGTTCGCGGCCAGCGCCGCGGCGCCCAATGCAATCGTGATTGCCGGAATTTGCATGATTACTCTCCTTCCTACTGGCGGGCGCTTTCGGCCCGTCCTGCAACAAGGATAGTCGTGCGCGGCATTGGCAGGGAGGGCGCATCGACCAGCGATGGCGGCTGTTCTGCGAATGGCGAACGGCCTCGACGAAGCGTCTGAAACAGCCGCCCAATGGAACTCTATTCGTCGAACAACCCGCCCTGCGGCAGCCCCTGCTGCGGCGGCGCGAGGCCCAGATGCTGCCAGCCCCGGTCGTTCAGGCACCGTCCGCGAGCGGTGCGGGCGATCAGGCCAAGCTGGATCAGGAACGGCTCGATCACTTCCTCTATCGTGTCGCGCGGTTCGGACAGGCCCGCGGCCAGCGTTTCGACGCCCACCGGCCCGCCCTTGTAGATGTCGGCGATCATGTGGAGATAGCGCCGGTCCTGCGCGTCGAGGCCGAGCGAGTCGACCTCCAGCCGGGTCAGCGCGTCGTCCGCCAGCCGGTCGGTAATCGTTGGCGCGCCCGCGACATCGGCGAAATCGCGCACGCGGCGCAGCAGGCGGCCCGACACGCGCGGCGTGCCGCGCGATCGGCGGGCAATCTCGCGCGCGCCGCCCGGATCGATCCCGATATTGAGCAGCCGCGCCCCGCGCGAGACGACGCTTTCCAGCTCCTCCACCGTATAGAAATTCAGCCGCACCGGAATGCCGAAGCGGTCGCGCAGCGGCGTGGTGAGCAGGCCCTGCCGCGTGGTCGCGCCGACCAGGGTGAAGGGCGGCAGGTCGATCCGCACGCTGCGCGCCGAAGGCCCCTCGCCGATGATCAGGTCGAGCGCGCGATCCTCCATCGCCGGATAGAGCACTTCCTCGACCACCGGGTTGAGGCGGTGGATCTCGTCGATGAAGAGGACGTCGCCTTCCTCGAGATTGGTGAGCAGCGCCGCCAGATCGCCCGATTTCGCGATCACCGGCCCCGATGTCGCCCGGAAGCCGACGCCCAGTTCGCGCGCCACGATCTGCGCCAGCGTCGTCTTGCCCAGGCCGGGAGGGCCGAAGAACAGCACATGGTCCATCGCCTCGCCGCGCGACTTGGCGGCCTCGATGAATACCCGCAGATTCTCGCGCGCGGCCTGCTGGCCGACGAATTCCTCCAGCGTCTTGGGACGCAGCGCGGCATCCGGATCGTCGGGCTGACGCTCGGGCGAATGGAGGGGGACGGGATCGGCCATCAGAACGGGTTCACCGTATATCCCTGTTGCTGCAGCAGGGCGTGGGCGGTCATCGCGGACAGCGCCATCTCGACACCGGGGAGGAGGTCTTCGCGCGCAATTCCCATGGCGGCCGCGCTCTGCCCGCACATGATGACCCGCACGCCCTTGTCCAGCAGCGCGGCGACGATGGCGGCATTGGCGTTGGCGGCACCGTCCTTGCGCCCGGCATAGGCCTGCGCGGCGAGCAGATCGGCACTGGCGGCTCCGTGCACCACGACCGCCAGATGGATGCGATCCCGTGGCATGCCTGCGCGCACGTGCATGTTATGGAAGCGCGCCAGTGTGACCAGGCCGCGACTGGCCTGCCCGGCGGCTGCGGCATCGGACAGGTCGAACACGATCCTGAATTCGGCATCCGCGGGGATGGGCATGTCGCTTTCGACTTCGGCCACGGGACCGAAGGGAAAGACGGGGCCGGGCGTCATGCTGTCCGGCAGGCCCTGCGCCGCGGCAGGAGCGGCAATGGCCAGCGCGGCGATGGCGATCAGTTCCCGCATCAGCCCGCCGCCTTCTTCAAAGCCATGCGGATCAGGGCGCTTTCGCTGGCGTCCTCGCCCAGCTCGCCCTGCGCCTCGGCCACGGCCCTGGCAGCGATGGCGGGCTTGAATCCCAGGTTCTCGAGCGCGGAGACGGCGTCGGCGCTGTTTCCGCCCACCGGCGCCGCGACCAGGCCGCCCGCACCCGCAACCACCGGCATGCCGCCCGCCCGCTCTTTCAGTTCGTTGACGATGCGGCCCGCCAGCTTGGGGCCGACGCCATTCGCCCGCGCCACCATCGCGGCATCGCCCTTGGCGCAGGCCTGCTGCAATTCCTCGGTCGAGAGGGCGGAAAGGATGGCCAGCGCGACCTTGGACCCCACGCCCTGCACGCCGTGCAGCAGGCGGAACCAGTCCCGCTCCGCGCCCTTGGCGAAGCCGATCAGGCGCATGTCGTTCTCGCTCACCTGCAGATCGGTATAGAGCGTGCAGGCCTCACCCTTCTCGCCCAGCGCCGACAACGTACGCGCCGAGCAATGGACCAGATAGCCGACGCCGCCGACGTCGATCACGGCCCAATCCGTGCCGGTTTCGTCCAGCCTGCCTGCAAGTTTCGCGATCATGCCTGCTGCCTAGCGGTGTTTCCGCTTTGTTTCGAGGGGGGAACGAAATCCACCCACAAGCCTTCGTTATACGAGAGCAACAAAGGACAGGATTATGGCTGGCGGTTGGTCGCGCGATGGCGCGGTGCAGGACCAGATCGACGATACGGTGAGCGACGCGGTGGCAAGCGCCCGCGCGCGCATGCCTGTGGGCGAGGGGCTGGAATATTGCCAGACATGCGGCGAGAAGATCCCGCAGAAGCGGCGCACCGCCCTGCCGGGCGTGCGAACCTGCGTGCCCTGTCAGTCGGCGAACGACCGAAGCGTGCGGCACAGCGCGATCAACCGACGCGGCAGCAAGGACAGCCAGCTGCGCTGATCGGCGCGCTGCAACGAAGCAGCGGATCAGGCGAGCGAGGGTGCCTTGCCCGACCCTTCATCGAACAGCGAAAGGATCGAGCGTGCCTGCGCCTGCTTGGTGAACTCGCGCCGCGCCTTGCGCATCGCGCCTTGCGACAGACGCTCGCGCTCGGTCTCGTCGGACAGGCGTACCATGGCGTCGGCCAGACCTTCGGTATCCTCGAAATCGACCAGCAGGCCGGTTTCGCCATCCTCGATCTGGTCGGCAGCACCGCCGCCGGGCGTGCGGATCGGGACCAGCCCGGTTGCCATACCCTCGACGATCACCAGCCCATATCCCTCCACCCGGCTGGGCAGGATGAAGGCGTCGCTGGCCCAGTAATAGCTGAGCACGTCGGTCTTGAACCCGTCGAAGCGGAACAGCGCGTGATCCGCCTCGGACTGAAAGGCGTAGTCGCGGATCTCCCGCTCCTCCTCGCCGCCGCCGCTGCCGACGAAGATCGTACGGACCGGACGGTCGAGCCTTGCGCTGGCCATGCGGGTCGCCTGCACCACCAGGTCGATGCCCTTGTTCCAGCTGAGTCGCCCGACCTGGAGGCAGATGAACTCGTCCTCGGCGATGTCCAGCTGTTCGCGGGCCGCGCGCCGCTGTTCGGGCGTGGGGGGGCGGAACCGGCCTTCGTCGATCGCGCCGACAACCTTGCGGACCCGCCGCGCGACCGGAGGGCATTCGGCCATGACCTGCTGGCGCGTCTCCTCGGACAGGACGACGATGGAATCGACCGCGAAGGCGGACACGATCGCTCGCGCCGGAAGCGACAGCGATGCGCGCGTGCGCCCCACGATATCCGCCTTTCCGGCATGGAACGAGGGGTGATAGGTCGCCAGCACCGGCACGCGGGCGAACAGCGACAGCAATCTGCCCCACAGGATCATGCCCAGCCCGTGCACGTTCACGCTGTCGACGGCGTTGCGCCGCATGAAGGCGCGGATTTCCCGCCAGTGCGCGAGCTTCGGCCTGCTGCCGAGGCCGGGTACGCACAGCACCTCGTCGCACAGCCTGTCGAGCTGTCCGACGCGTTCGGCGTCCGCCCCGGCCGCGGAAATGCGGCTGGTGACGAAATAGATCTTGCAGCCCTGTTCTTTCAGACCGGCGGCAAGCGTCATGCAATAGGAGAAGATCCCGTCATTGCAGTCGGTCTTGCACATCAGGAACATGACGTGCCGCGCGCTTTTCGCAGGCGCGGCGAAAACTGGTCCCGCGCCGGCCGGGCCGCGGGCATTTGCTAGGCTGCTCATGATGCAATCCAATGCCATCCGAACCTGCACGGCTCTCGGTATCCGCAGGTGTGGTGACCTGATTTTCCCGCAATATGCGTCCTTCGGCAACTGCGCTGTGCAGTTGCAGCATGGCAATTACGAGTGATGCCGATTTTAAAGGTTAATATTCAGAACGTTCGGGCCAGATGCGCATGGGCGATGGCGACCGCCAGGGCGTCCGCTGCGTCGGATCCGGCGATCGGAGCGCCCGGAAGCAGCACTTTCAGCATCGCCTGCACCTGATTCTTGTCGGCTCCACCGGTGCCCACGACGGACTTTTTGACCACCTTGGCGGAGTGTTCGTGCACTGCCAGTCCCGCCGCTCCGCAGGCGGCCAATACGGCGCCGCGGGCGTGTGCCAGCTTCAGCGTCGACTGGGGATTCTTGTTGACGAACACCTCTTCGGCGGCGGCGACGTCGGGGCGATAGGTGCGGATCACCTCGGCCACCGCGTGCTGCAGGGCGGCGAGGCGGAAGGACATCTCCTCCTTGCTGCCGGTCGGCACCTGCCCGTTGGCGATGTGGGAGAGGCGCGACCCGGTCTTGCGGATCACGCCCCAACCCGTGCAGGTCAGCGAGGGGTCGAGGCCCAGTACGATCATCGCGGGACGATCATGATGGAGAAGGGAGCGGTCAGGCCCCCAGCTTCTCCATCACCTCGTCGGGGACTTCGTAATTGCCCCAGACGGTCTGGACGTCGTCGTCGTCGTCCAGCGCGTCGACCAATTTGAACAGCGTGCCGGCGGTATCCTCGTCGACCTCGACGGTGATGTTGGGCTTCCATGCCAGCTTGACGTTCTCGGCCTCGCCCAGCGTCTTTTCAAGGTTGCCCGCGACCTCGTGCAGGGCTTCCATCTGGGTCCAGATGACGTGGCCATCCTCGCTCGATTCGACATCGTCGGCGCCCGCCTCGATCGCGGCTTCCAGCACCTTTTCCTCGTCGCCCGCATCGGCGGGATATTCGATCAGGCCCAGCCGCTCGAACCCGTGGGACACTGCGCCCGCGGTGCCCAGGTTGCCGCCGTTCTTGCTGAACGCGGTGCGCACATTGGTCGCGGTGCGGTTGCGATTGTCGGTCAGCGCCTCGACGATCAGGGCGACGCCGCCGGGGCCATAGCCCTCGTAGCGGATCTCCTCGTAATCGTCGCCTTCATTGGCCGATGCCTTGTCGATCGCGCGCTGGATATTGTCCTTGGGCATCGACTGGGCCTTGGCGTTGTTCACCGCCAGGCGCAGGCGCGGGTTCATGTCGGGATCGGGCGTGCCCATCTTGGCGGCGACGGTGATCTCGCGGCTCAGCTTCGAGAACATGGCGGAGCGCTTCTTGTCCTGAGCGCCCTTGCGATGCATGATATTCTTGAATTTCGAATGGCCGGCCATTGCCGCTCTCGTCCTCAGTCTTGTTCGGTGTGCTTTTCGGCTTCGGGCGCCCTTACAGCAGGGTGGCGGGGCAGGGCAAGCACCCGGATGACCGCGCCGCATCGCACGGACACGCGGCAGGCGCGGTTGACACAGGCGACATGTCCTACACAGGCTGTCACCCGGTGCGGGGGCGCGCGGATCCGCGGGTTTCGGCGCCCCGGTTGACACCATGGGGGGCGGGGAAGAATTCACGGGTTGAAAGAGCGTGCCAGTACGCCATAGGAGTCCCCCCCGGGGCATAGGGTAACGTGCGGGCGTAGGACAATAAAACAGCAGGAAGGCGCGCAGATGACCATCGGCCGGATCGACCACGTCAATATCAGCACCAGCGATCTTGCGGCGACGGTCGCCTTCTTTCGCGACATGCTGGGGCTGACCCCCGCGCCGCCGCCGGGGATGGACCCGGCGCTGAACAGCTGGATGGTCGACGATGCGGGCAATGCGCTGGTCCACGTCAACACGCGCGAAGCCGTCAGCGAGCCGGGCCCGATCAACCATGTCGCCTTTGCCTGCAGCGGCTATGACGACTATGCCGCCCGCCTGCGCAATGCGGGTCACGCGATCCGCGAGAGCGACCTGCGCGATATCGCGGGCGTGCGGCAGATCTTCGTGTTCGGGCCCGAGGGAACCCGGATCGAGCTGAATTTCAGGGAGCCGCCCGCGCCCTGAGGCGGGCATCGCTGCACGATCTAGCCGGCCCCGGCCTCTTCCCGGCCCCGGCCCCTTCCCGTCCCCGGCCCTCACCGGCCTCGGCGGGCGGGCCGGCCTAGCCGCATTTCACGAATACCACGCCGTCGCCCTCGATGGCGGTGCCGCCGATCGTGACCGGATCATAGGCGGCGTCCGTCGCCGGGCGCATGATGGCAAGGCCGTCGGGCCCGCGCGCCTCGATCGGCAGATCGTCCATCGGCTCGTCGAGGTCGATGCGCGGATAATTGCCCAGGATCACCAGCGCGCTGTCGTCATGGCGCGAGATGTTGCCCGTCAGCACCGTGCCGCCAGCGCCGGCCGCGATGCGGAAATCGGGATCGCCGCAATCGGCGTCCAGCCCCTTCGCGGTCCATGCGCCGGTCACATAGTCGCGGTCCAGCGCCGTTCCGCCCGCACGAGCGGGATCGCGGTCCGCCGCGGGGGGATCGACCGCCTCGATGCTTCGTGGGGTGAGCGTGCCGCGTCCTTCCATGCAGAAGCCTGCGTCGGCGATCGCGCCCGTCAGGCGGATATAGTCGCCGGGGCCGACATCGGCATTCGTGAAATTGACCGCCCAGACCTCGCCGCCCGGGGTGCGCAGGATCGCGCATTCGGTCCCGCTCTCGACGCGGCCCTCGACGGTGACGAGACTGGCTTCGGCTTGTCCGGCGGCGGGGCCGCCCGTGCGCGGCTGGGGCGGTTCGGACATCTCGCCCGTTTCCTGCGAGCATGAGGGAAGGAGAATGGCGGCGCACATCAGGGCAACATATCGCATGGTGAACCAACGTGCGGCTTGCCGAAGGTTCCGAAAACCGCGATCCGGGGGCTTCCTGGCATACCCGCAGGCAGCTGGTCGGCACGGCACGCGGCATCGTTCGCGGCACCGTTCGCGGGTCGGGCTTCACACAAGGTGGCACCACTTGCCCCGCTGACGCGTTGGACTGGCAGCATGGACAAACCGCTCTTCGAATTCGCCCCCTATCACATATTGATGGCCGGCTGCGGCCTGGTGATCATCGTCGCCTATTGGCTGCCGCGCTGGATATCGGGGAAGGAACCCGCCGCGTCGGGCCTGTTGATCATCGGCGGGCTGGCGGTGTTCGGGGTATTGCCCGGCGTGCCGCAGGTGTTCAGCCCGGTGAACCGGCCCGGTTTCTGGGAACTGGCATCCGAATTCGCGGTCATCATCGCGCTGTTCGGCACGGGGATACGGATCGACCGCATCACCGGAAAGGGGCTGTGGACGCCGACCGTGCGGCTGCTGGCCATCGCGATGCCGCTGTGCATGATCGCGGTCGCGGCCATCGGCGTCGGGGCCGGGCTGGCGCTGGGCAGCGCGATCCTGCTGGCCGCGGTGCTGGCGCCGACCGACCCGGTGCTGGCCGCCGACGTGCAGGTGGGCGCGCCGCTGAAGGGCAAGGAGCATCCGGTGCGCTTCGCGCTGACCGCGGAAGCCGGGCTGAACGACGGGCTGGCGTTTCCCTTCGTCTATCTGGCGATCATCGTCGTCACCATGGGCATGGACCTGTCCGCGTGGGGCTGGGAATGGCTGGGCTTCTATCTTGTCTACAAGATCGCGGTGGGGGTGATCGCGGGCGTGGTGGCGGGCAAGCTGCTGGGCGGGGCGCTGTTTTCCTTTCCGCGCAACAATCCGCTGGCCGAAACCGGGTCGGGCGTGATCGCGATGGCGGGCGTCCTGTTCACCTATGGCATGACCGAATTGTTCGAGGGTTACGGCTTCATCGCCGCCTTCGTCATGGGCGTGGTGCTGCGCCTGCAGGAGCATGAGCACGAGTTCCACGGACGGCTGCACAGTTTTTCCGAAGCGCTGGAGCATGCGGTGACCGCGATCCTGCTGGTGCTGCTGGGCGGGGCGATTCCCGACCTGCTGCCCTATCTGGGCTGGCGCGAGGCGATCATCGGCGCGGCCTTGATCTTCGTGATCCGCCCGGCGTTCGGCATGCTGTCGCTGCTGGGCACCAGCCTGAGCGTCAAGCAGCGCGGGGTGGTGGCGTTCTATGGCGTGCGCGGCATGGGGTCGATCTATTACCTGGCCTATGCGGCGGGGCAGATCGACCTGCAGGATTCGGGCCATCTGTGGGCGACGGTGACCTTTGCGATCGTGCTGTCGACGGTGGTCCACGGCTTCAGCGCCGGGTCGGTCGTCAGCGCCGCGACCGTCGAGGGCGGGGAGCGCGCGGAATAGGGGAGCGGGCGGAATAGGGCGGGCTTACCAGCCCCGGTCCCGGGCTTAGTCCTAGCCAAGATCCTCGACCAGCATGAAGCGTTCCCACACGATGTCCATGTCGGGCGAGAAACCGCCGGTCCGCTCGAAGTAGCGGCGGTGCCCCTCGCGCCAGGCGGCAAGGCTGTCGTCCTCGCCTTCGGCCAGCGCCATCTCCTCGGTCACCTGGGCGAAGGTGCAGCGGCGGACCTCGATCGTGCGGACGACCAGCGCGGGATCGCCCGACCAGTCGAGCACGATGTCGGTGCGGCCGGGGCGGGGCATCGCTTCGCCCTGCTCGAAATCGCGCAAGGCGCCGGTGCTGGCGGTCTTGCGGCCCTGGCGGACCAGCCCGATCAGATGTTCGCAAAGCGCGCGGCTGTCTCCGAGCACGAATGTCTCGGCATCGCCGTACCGCGCCTTCAGGCTCGCCAGGCTTTCGGGCATGGTTCGTCCCCCTTGCGGCCAGCCCTTGCGGCCAGCGCTTACAGCAGGCGCTGGAACCAGCTGACGTCGCGCCAGTCTTCCAGCTTCCAGCCGACTTCCTTGTAGGTGCCGATTTCCTCGAAGCCGAACGCGCGGTGCAGGGCGATGCTGGGCTCGTTGGGCAGCGCGATGCCGGCAAAGGCGGCGTGATAGCGTTCCTTCAGCATCGGCAGCAGCGCCGAATACAGCGCGCTGCCCACCCCGCGCCTTGCCATCGCGGGGTCGACATAGACCGCCACGTCGCAGGACGAGCTATAGGCGTCGCGCGTGCGGTGCGGGCTGGCATAGGCATAGCCGATCACCGCCATGCCGCGCACCGCGACCAGCCAGCCATAGGTGCCGCCCCAGGCGTTGATGCGCTTGAGCATCTCGCCCGCGCTGGGGGGCTGGGTTTCGAAGCTGATCCAGGTGTCGGTGACGAAGGGGGCGTAGATCGCGGCGCAGGCGGCGGCATCGTCCGCCCGCGCCCGCCTGATGCGGAAATCGGTCAAACTGCGATCAGTCCAGTACCACGGCGGTGCCCGACACGCTGACCATCAGCATGGAGCCGTTCTGGCCCAGCACCTCGTAATCGATGTCGACGCCGATCACCCCGTTGCCGCCCAGCGACAGCGCTTCCTGCCGCATTTCGGCGAGCGCTTCCTTGCGGGCGCGGGCCAGCACTTCCTCGTACTTGCCCGAACGTCCGCCGACGAGATCGGTGATCGAGGCGAAGATGTCGCGAAACAGGTTCGCGCCCACGATCACCTCGCCCGTGACGATGCCCAGGTAATCGCGCACCGCGCGCCCTTCGACGACAGCCGTGGTGGTGACCAGCATGCCGCCGCCGTCGCCTTGGTTGCTCCAGGGATTGGGCATCGTATCGCTCTCCTCTCGTATGGGCCTGTGGGGTGGTTCGGGCCGGTTCTAGCCTGACCGCCGCAGGTGGCAAGCCGTGTGCAAGCCCAGAAGAAAGCTGGCGGCGATCAGCCGATCCCGAGCGCGGCCTTGTACGTCTCGAGGATGAGTTCCATCTCGCGCCGGTCGTCGGCGTTCATCTTCCTGAGGCGCACGATCTGGCGCATGATCTTGACGTCGTAGCCGACCGCCTTCGCCTCGGCATAGACATCGCGGATATCGTCGGCGATGCCCTTCTTTTCCTCTTCGAGGCGTTCGACGCGCTCGATCAGAAGGCGCAGGCGATCGTCGGTGTTTTCGGCTTCGGCCATCGGGTCAGCTCCGGTGAGAATCAATCAGGGAATCGCGAAAGAGCGGCCTGATAGGCAGGGCGGCGCGCCGGGTGAAGATGCGGGGCGGCAAGTTATCCCCATGGCGTGGATAAGTGGCCGGCCCCCGCCCGAGGGGTCATGGAAGCGCGCTGCGGACCTGGTTGCGCGCGACGCTGTCTTCCATGCGGGCGATCTGGTCGTTCGTGGCGGGCGTCTGGCGGGTCGTCTTCCACTGGTCCATCGGCATGCCGTGGATCAGCTCGCGCGCCTCGTCCTTGTCGCCGGGATAGCCGGCGTCGCGGATCCAGTCGGCAAGGCAATTGCGGCAGAAGCCCGCCAGTCCCATCAGATCGATGTTCTGGGCATCGTGGCGGTGCTGCAGATGGCGGACTAGGCGGCGGAACGCAGCGGCGGCCACCTCGTCGGGCAGCTGGTCCAGCGGGTCGTGCGGGTTGGAATCGGCCATCGTCGTCACTCCGTTTGCGCATTTGTCGGGCAATTGCCCCTGACACGGCTTGCGCCATGCCATGCGTCTGAATAGGTCAGGCGCTGCATCACTCCCCATCCAGCTATCATCGGGCATCTATCTTGGCAAAGTTCGAACCGCGCGACCGCAAGGTCAAGATCCTCGCCACGCTGGGCCCTGCCAGCGCCAATCCCGACATGATCGCGCGGCTGCACCGCGCCGGCGCCGATGCGTTCCGCATCAACATGAGCCATGCGGACCACGAGACGCATGCCAAGACCTTTGCCGCGATCCGCGAGTACGAGGCGAAGATCGGGCAGCCGATCGGCATATTGTGCGACCTGCAGGGCCCCAAGCTGCGCGTCGGCAAGTTCGAGAACGGGCGCACCGTGATCCCGCACGGGCGCCATTTCACGCTGGACCGCAATCCCGAGCCGGGGAACGAGAACCGCGTCGAGCTGCCGCATCCCGAATTGTTCGGCCTTTTGCAAAAGGGGCAGCGCCTGTTGCTGGACGACGGCAAGCTGCGGCTGCGCGTGATCCGCGCGGACGAGAACGAGATATTGTGCAGCGCCGAGGTCGGCGGCGTGATCTCGGACCGCAAGGGCGTGAACGTGCCCGATGCCGAGGTGCCGATCCCCGCGCTGACCGACAAGGACCGCCGCGACCTGGCCTTTGCCATCCAGCAGAAGGCCGACTGGATCGGCCTGTCCTTCGTGCAGCGCCCCGAGGATCTGGCCGAGGCGCGCAAGCTGATGGGCGGATACGGCGCGCTGATGGCCAAGATCGAGAAGCCGCTGGCGGTGCGCCATCTGGACGAGATCCTGGAGATGTCGGACGGGCTGATGGTCGCGCGCGGCGATCTGGGCGTGGAATTGAATCCAGAGGAAGTGCCCCCGCTGCAGAAGCGCATCGTCCAGCAGGCGCGCAAGGCGGGCAAGCCCGTCGTCGTCGCCACGCAGATGCTGGAATCCATGATCGAGAGCCCCGCGCCGACCCGCGCCGAGGTGTCCGACGTGGCGAACGCGGTCTATGACGGCGCGGATGCGGTGATGCTGTCGGCGGAAACCGCGGCGGGCCAGTGGCCCGAGGAAGCGGTCACCATCATGCACCGCATCGCCAAGCAGGTCGAAAAGGACCCCGGCTATGACGAGCGGATCTCGCTGGGCCGGGTGACGCCCGATGCGACGACGTCGGACGCGCTGGCGGAGGCATGTGCCTCGATCTCGCGGGCGCTGAAGATCTCGGCGATCACGGTGTTCACCTCGTCCGGATCGTCGGCGCGCCGCGTGGCGCGCGAGCGGCCCAGGGTTCCGCTGCTGGTGCTGACGCCCTCGCTGATCACGGCGCGGCGCGTGGCGCTGCTCTGGGGCGCGCATGCGGTGCGGACCAAGGACATCGGCAGCTTCGAGGAAATGATCGGCAAGGGCAAGCGCATGGCGCTGCGCCACGGGTTCGGCGAAGCGGGCGCGCGGGTCATCGTGCTGGCGGGCGTGCCGTTCGGCAAGCCGGGCGCGACCAACCTGCTGCATGTCGTCACGCTGCAGGGCGACGAGCTGGCGCGGCACAAGAGCGAGACATCGGGCAAGTGACCGGCCCGGCGGTTTGCGATTGAAGTCGCCGCGTGTTTGAAAGGGCCAATCGCATAAGCGGGCCAATCGCTTGACGGGAATCGCGGCGCGCCGCATGGCGCGGCCATGACCACGCGCCTTTTCGTTTCCGACAATTCCGCCGCCGTCCACCCGCATGTGTGGGAAGCGATGCGCGCCGCCGATGCGCCCGACATGCCCTATGACGGCGATGCGCTGTCGCAGGGGCTGGACGCGCGCTTTTCCGCGCTGTTCGGGCGCGAATGCGCGGTGGTATGGGCGGGCACCGGCACGGCGGCCAATGCGCTGGCGCTGGCCTGCCTGACGCCGCCGTTCGGCGGGATCGTGTGCCATTACGACGCCCATGTCGAAGCCGACGAAGGCGGCGCGCCCGAATTCTTCACGCATGGCGCCAAGCTGATGCTGGCACAGGGCGAGGGCGCCAAGGTCACGCCCGAGACCATCGCGGCCGTCATCGACCCGATCCGCAACGACGTGCACCGTGTGCAGCCGGTGACCCTGGCGCTGACGCAGGCGACCGAGCAGGGGCGCGTCTATACGCCCGATGAGCTGGCGGCGCTGACAGCGTTTGCGCGCGAACGCGGCCTGCGGGTGCATCTGGACGGGGCGCGTTTCGCCAATGCGGTGGCACATCTGGGCTGCTCTGCGGCAGAGGCGGCGGCGGTGCAGGGGATCGACAGTCTGAGTTTCGGCTTCATCAAGAACGGCGGGATGGGGGCCGAGGCGTTGCTGCTGTTCGATACCGCGCTGGCCGACCAGTGCCGCCGCCGCCACAAGCGCGCGGGGCAGCTGCAGTCAAAGGGCCGCTACATGGCGGCGCAGCTGCATGCGATGCTGGACGACGACATCTGGCTTGAGAACGGCCGCGCCGCCAACCGCGCCGCGCGGATCGTGGCCGAAGCCGCGCCCGAACGCCTGCTGGATCAGGTCGATGCGAACGAGGTCTTCATGCGGCTCTCTTCCGACGAGCGGGAGGCTTTGCGCGCGCAGGGTTTCGCATTCTACGACTGGTCGGACACATCCGCGCGTTTCGTGACCGCATGGAACACCAGCGCCGAGGATGCGGGCGCGCTGGCGTCGGCGCTGTCCGCGCTGTGAGCCCCCCGCCGTCGGCGAATGGCGCGCAGGCCTCGCTGCTGAAGCGCTGGGGGCCGTTCGTCCTTGTCACGCTGATCTGGAGTTCGACCTGGCTGGTCATCAAGGACCAGATCGGGCTGGGCACGCCGGGCTGGTCGATCACCCTGCGCTTTGCCATCGCCACGATAGGCATGTTCCTGCTGTGCGCGGTCAGGGGCGACGGCTGGCGGCTGAAACCGGGGTGGCTGCCGGTCGTGGGACTGGGGGGGATCTGCCAGTTCACCGGCAATTTCCAGTTCGTCTACCGCGCAGAGCAATATCTGACGTCTGGCATCGTCGCGGTGTTCTTCGGCCTGCTGCTGGTGCCCAATGCGATCCTGTCGCGGCTGGTGCTGGGGCAGCGAAGTTCCAAGCGGTTCATCGTCGGATCGGGCATCGCGATCGCGGGCATCATGCTGCTGTTCGCGCATGAATACCGGACCGCCGGAGTGGACCGCGGGGTCGTCGCGGGGATCGTGCTGGCGACGCTGGCCATGCTGGCGGCTTCCATCGCCAATATCACGCAGGCGACGCCCGCCGCGCATCGCCAGCCGTTCCTGCCGATGCTGGCGTGGTCGATGGCGCTGGGCACGGTGATCGACGCGGCGCTGGCGCTGGGGATGGAAGGCTGGCCGGTGTGGCCCGATGGCTGGCGCTATTACGCGGGGGTCGGCTATCTCGCGATCATCGGGTCGGTCGCGACCTTTCCGCTCTATTTCGGGCTGGTGCGCACGATGGGGGCCGGGCAGGCGGCCTATGTCGGGGTGGCGGTGCCGCCGATCGCCATGCTGATCTCGACCCTGTTCGAAGGCTATCAGTGGAGCGTCATGGCCGCGGGCGGGGTGGCGCTGGCGATGGTCGGGCTGATCATCGCGATCCGCACACGCCCCAAGCCGCGCAGCACCAAGGGCGAGGCCGAACCGCCGCTATCCGCCGAGACCGCGATCCGCGAGGCTGGGCGGGTCGCTGGCCGCGAGGCCGGCCGAACCCCCGAGCGCGAGCCCTGATGCCAGATCGGCGGCGAGGCAGGCGGCCAGCCCCTCGCGGTAGGTGGGATAGAGCGGCTGCCATTCCAGCACGCGCTTTGCCTTGATATTCGCGACGCGCCGGTTCTCGGCATAGAAGCCGCGCGCCATGGGAGAGAGATCGACTTCTTCCAGGCTTTGCAGCGGCGGCGGGGCGGTGCCCAGCAGGCGGCAGGCTTCCTCGATCACATCGTTCTGCGGGCAGGGCAGGTCGTCGGACAGATTATAGGCACCGCGCGGCGCACGCTGCCTAAGCGCAAGGGCGACCCCCTCGGCGATGTCGCGGACATGGACGCGGCTGAACACCTGTCCCGGAATGTCGATGCGATTGGCGCGGCCTTCTCGCACGCGGTCCAATGCGCTGCGCCCCGGCCCGTATATGCCGGGCAGGCGGAATACCCGCGCGCCCAGCCCCAGCCATGCCCGGTCCGCCTCGCTGCGGGCCGAGCGCCTGCCGGTGCCGGTGGGCGCGGTTTCGTCGACCCAGGCCCCATCCGCATCGCCATAGACGCCGGTGGAGGAGAGATAGCCGGTCCAGCCGCCGAACTTCGCCAGGTCGCTGCCATAGGCGGTCAGCACCGGATCGCTGCCGCTCTGCCGGTCGGGCGGGACCGAGGACAGGACCGCGTCCGCCTTGCCGAGCGAAAAGCGCACCGCGTCGGTGTCGCCGAAGTCCAGCGTGCCGTCGCTGCCGGTCGCCTCTACCGCCCAGCCATGCGGTTCGAGCCGCGCCGCCAGATGTTTCGCCGTATAGCCGAGCCCGAAGATCAATAATCGCATCGCCCCTAGTTAGGGTGCCGGCGGCCCACCGCGTAGGGGCGGCCGCCCGATTGGCGATAAAATACGGCGGACGGGCGGCCGGATGGCACAATAGGGCTTGAGAAAACCGCCGCAAACCGCATCTATCACAACCATGGATATCGCCCGAAACCCCGCCAGCATTCCCGGCAACGCCAGCCTGGCCGATGCCGCCCCCGAACCCACCGCGCCCGACACGATCCGCCGCCTGGATTATCAGCCGCCGGCTTGGCTGGTGCCGGACATCGCGCTGGAATTCGATCTGGGGATCGAGTTGACCAAGGTGCGCGCGACGCTGACCGTGCGGCAGAACCCCGATGCCGCGCGCGACCAGACGCTGCATCTGTGCGGCGACAATCTTGCCGCCATGGACCTGCTGGTCGACGGCAATCCCGCCGAGGGGTGGAGCATGAGCGGGTCGAACCTGCTGCTGCCGCTGCCCGGCGACGCGCACGAGGTGACGATCGAGACGCATCTGCACCCGGCCACCAACAGCCAGCTGATGGGGCTGTATGCCTCGAACGGGATGCTGTGCACCCAGTGCGAGGCGGAAGGGTTCCGCCGCATCATGTTCTTTCCCGACCGGCCCGACGTGCTGTCGCGTTATACCGTGCGGATGAAGGGCGACCGGGGGGCGTTTCCGATCCTGCTGTCGAACGGCGACATGACCGCCAGCGGAGAAGACGAGGACGGCACGCACTGGGCCGAATGGACCGATCCGTGGCCCAAGCCGTCCTATCTGTTCGCGCTGGTCGCGGGCGACCTGGTGGCGCGCAGGGACGGCTTCACCACCATGGGCGGGCGCAAGGTGGACCTGGCCGTATGGGTGCGTCCGGGGGACGAGGACCGCACCGAACATGCGATGCGCAGCCTGATCAATTCGATGAAATGGGACGAGGAGGTGTTCGGCCGCGAATACGACCTCGATACCTTCAACATCGTGGCGGTGTCCGATTTCAACATGGGCGCGATGGAGAACAAGGGCCTCAATATCTTCAACACGCGCTATATCCTGGCCGATCCCGATACCGCCACCGATGGCGATTTCGACGCGGTCGAGGGCGTGGTGGGGCACGAGTATTTCCACAACTGGTCGGGCAACCGGGTGACCTGCCGCGACTGGTTCCAGCTGAGCCTGAAGGAAGGCTTCACCGTGCTGCGCGACCAGATGTTCAGCGCGGACATGGGGAGCGAGGCGGTCAAGCGGATCGAGGATGTGCGGATCCTGCGCGCGGCCCAGTTCCCCGAGGATTCGGGGCCGCTGGCGCACCCCATACGCCCCGATTCCTATCAGGAAATCAGCAATTTCTATACCGCGACCGTCTATAACAAGGGCGCGGAAGTCATTCGCATGATGCGCACCATGGCGGGGCCTGAGAAGTTCCGCCAGGGCAGCGACCTGTATTTTCAGCGCCATGACGGCGAGGCCGCCACCTGCGAGGATTTCGTCAAGGCGATGGAGGACGGCGCGGGGCTGGACCTGTCGCAGTTCCGCCTGTGGTACGAACAGGCGGGAACGCCGCGCGTCAATGTGGCGATGACCCATGATGCGGGAAGCGGCAAGGTCACGCTTGAGGTGAAGCAGCAGGTGCCCGCGACGCCGGGCCAGCCGGTCAAGAAGCCGATGCCGATCCCGCTGAAGATCGCCCTGTTCGATCGCGGCACCGGCACGCATGACGGCGAACGCACGCTGCAGATCACCAAGGCGAGCGAGACGTTCACTTTCGGCGGGTTCGCGCAGCCGCCGGTGCTGTCGGCCAATCGCGGCTTTTCAGCGCCGATCCAGCTTGAGACCGAGGCGAGCGACGCGGATCTGACATTCCTGGCCGCCAGCGACGACGACAGCTTCGCGCGGTACGAGGCGCTGCAGCAGCTGTTCACGCGCGAATTGCTGGGCGCGACCGACAGCGGCCCGAACGAGCCGCGCCGCGCCGCGATTGCCGAGGCGATGGGCGCGGTGATCGACGACACCGCCATCGACGACATGATGCGCGGCGAATTGCTGATGCTGCCCGCGATCAATTTCCTGATCGAGCTGGCCGCCCCCGCCGATCCGGTCGCCCTGCACGAGGCGCGCGAACGGCTGAAGGCCTATCTGGGCACGCGGCTGCGGGGCCGCCTGACCGCGCTGCATGACCGCGCATCGACGGTGGCATATTCGCTGGATGCCGCCAGCCGCGGCGCGCGCAAGGTAAAGACGCAGGCGCTGATCCTGCTGGCGGCCGCCGACCGGGCCGAGACCGCCCGCCGGGCCGAGGCGCAATATCGCGCGGCGGACAACATGACCGACCGGCAGGGCGCCCTGGCGGTGATGTCGGGGCTGGACGTGCCCGCGCGCGGCGAACTGCTGGCCGATTTCCACGCCCGCTATGCCGATAACGCACTGGTGATCGACAAATGGTTCGCCATTCAGGCAAGCGCGCTGCGCAGCGACGTGCTCGACGCGGTCGAAACGCTGGCAGGGCATGAAGATTTCACCATGAAGAACCCCAACCGGGTACGCGCGCTTTACATGACGATGGCGGGCAATCCGTTCGCGTTCCACGATGCCAGTGGGCGCGGATACCGGATGATCGCCGATCTGGTTTTGAAGCTGGACCCGATCAATCCGCAGACGGCGGCGCGCTTCGTGCCGTGGCTGGGCCGCTGGCGCAAGATCGAGCCGGTGCGCGCCGCGATGATGCGCGAGCAGCTGTCGCGCATCGCGGCGGCGCGCAGCCTGTCGAAGGACGTGCGCGAGCAGGTGACGAAAAGCCTGGATGCAAGCGCCTGATCCGATGGGGCCCGACGTCATCACCGCCGCGCCGCTGGCCGGGGTGCCGCACGGCTTCCTGGGCCGGCGCGGCGGGGTGTCGGGCGGGGCCTATGCCTCGCTGAATGTCGGGACCGGGTCGCCCGACGATCCTGGCCTTGTCGAACGCAACCGGCGCATCGCAGCGGACGCGGTTCTGGCGGGCGTACAGTTGGCGACGGTGTACCAGGTGCATTCGGCATCGTGCGTGCCTGTTTCCGAACCCTGGCCGCTGGACGAGCGGCCGCATGCCGATGCGATGGTGACCGACCGGCCCGGCGTGCTGGTGGGCATATTGACCGCCGATTGCGCACCGGTGCTGCTGGCCGACCGGCAGGCGGGCGTGGTGGGTGCGGCCCATGCGGGGTGGAAGGGCGCGATTGGCGGGGTGACCGACAATACCATCGCCGCGATGGAAGTGCTGGGCGCGGACCGCAGCCGCATCGCCGCCGCCATCGGCCCCTGCATCGCGCAGGCAAGCTATGAGGTGGATGAAGGCTTCCTCGTCCGTTTCTGTGAGGACGATCCGGCGAACGAACGCTTCTTCAAGCCCGGCAGGCCCGGTCACCAGCAATTCGACCTGGCCGGCTATGTCGCCGCGCGGCTGGCCGGCGCGGGCATCGGCACGGTGGCGATCACCGGGCAAGACACGCTGGCTGAGGAGGAGCGCTTCTTCTCGTACCGCCGCGCGGCCCTGGCGGGGGAGGCCAGCTATGGGCGGCAGATCAGCCTGATCGGAGTCGAGGGGTAGAGGCGGGTTTTGCGGGTTTCGGACCGAGAGCGGACTTTCCGGTTACGACCCGATTGCGGTCATCTGCGAAAACGTGAGAAAAGCTTCACGATGGTCAAATACATCTATTTGCAGCCCGATGAGCAAATGCCAGAAGTAGCTGACGAGGATGCGTGGCTTATCGTTGAAGCAAGCGATGATGGTCGCTTCTTTGGCTCCGGCTACGGTTTCAGGGCGTCGGGAGAGGGCGTGTTTTACGCCTCCTCAGCAGAGAGCGATGTTACTCTGGAGGCGGCACTCGCCACAGCGACAGAGTGGGCACGTGAGCGAGGTGTTCCGACAATCTGGGTTCAGACAAGTCCGGCCCTGTGAATGTCCGTTTCCCACCCCGAACTCGCCATCAACGGCACTCCGAGGGCCGCCAAAAGCTGTCTGGCAGCAAGCGACAACCTAGCGGACGTTAAGCCTAGCTTTAGTCAATGCATTGAAATAGGCCGCTCAATGGCTGCCAGCGGTTAAGTCGTGAGCGGGGGTCTTATGGGTGTAGGTTTCTTTATTTTCGCCTCCTTCGGGGCCACATTTCTCGTCAGCAGTCTTGTCCATGCCTTTCTATCCCAAATGCGATTGAAAGTTATCGTGGCGGCAGCGTTGCTTCCTTGCATCGTGCTGTTCACCACAGGTGGAGGGCCATGGAACCTGTACACCATTTTGTTTGGTGTCAGTGTCGTCGGCTCGGCAATTGGTGCGACAGCCGCTGCGAGTCTAAGGGGAATTCAGAACCGACTGGGCTGGTGATTGCGCCAATCTGGGAATGTCCGCTAACCACGACATTCCCGTCAATCCAGCTGACCAGCCGTCGCGTCATAAGCGGACGTCGCCAAACCCCGCGTCGGTCATTCCCGCGAAAGCGGGAATCCGGCGAGGCATGGCGGTAATGCGCTTTGGATCCCCGCCTGCGCGGGAATGACGTATGTGACAAACGGCGGCGAAAGCGGTCTGCCCCCCTACAGCCCCGCGTATAATGCCAGCATCTGCGCCCAAGCCTTCTCCGCCTCTGCCTGGTCATAGGCGGGGCTGTCGAGCACGGTCCAGCCGTGGTCGGCGGGATAGACGATCACCTCGATCGGCGCGCCGATCGCGGCAGCGGCTTCGCGCAGGGCCTGCTTGGCTTCGGGCTGCTTGGCGTCGTCGTCCTGCGAGATAGCGGCGAGGTAGGAGGTGCCCGGCTGCATCATGCGGTGCGGGCTCTGCGGGGAATCGGTGACCAGCCCGCCGCCATGCATCGATGCGGCGGCCCTGACCCGGCCGGGCACGGCGGCGGCGGCGTAGAAGGTCCACGAACCGGTCATGCAATGCCCGTTCGCGCCGATGCCGCGCGCGGTGTCCACCGCCTCCTGCGCGTCGAGCCAGGCGACATAGGCCCTGGCGTCCTGCATCACCGCGTCCGGCGTGTTCTGTTCGCGCCAGGGACCGACCTTCGAGAAACCCTCCAGGTTCATGAAGGCGGCGAAATCGGCGAATTGCTGGCCGCTGACCGAGCGGTAGTATGGATTGGGGTGCAGCACCGCATAGCCTTCGCCCGCCAGCCTTTCGGCCATCTGCTGCGAGGCGGGGCGCACGCCCGCGATGTCGGGCCACATGATGATGCCGGGATGCGTGCCCTGCGCGGGGTGATAGAAGGTCGCGTCGGCGGTTCCGGCGGCGGTCGGGATCGACACCTGCGAGCGCACCACGCCCGAACCGGTCGCGGCGGCATCCTGCGCGCCCGCCCCCTCGGTCGCCGCCGCGCAGCCCGCCAGCAGCGCCGCGCCGCCCATGGCGCCAAAGCTGCGCCGGTTCATCGCGCCAGCATTCATCGCGCCGGAGTTCATCGCGCCCTTGTTCTTCGCCATTTCGGCAAGCTGGCGTTGGTCGCACATCGGCATTCTCCTCACACGTCCCGTCGGGGTGCGAGGATAGGCGCAGATGGGCCGGAAACAACCGCTGTTTCGCAAGTGCCCCGATGGGCAGGGCTTCGGTTGTTTTCAGCGCCGTGTCAGCGCGGCTTCGCTTTCGTCCAGCAGGCTGGCGATGATGTCGGCGACGGGTTCTTCCTTTTTCACCATGCCGACCGACTGGCCCGCCATCAGCGAGCCATTCTCGATGTCGCCGTCGATCACCGCGCGGCGCAAGGCGCCCGCCCAGTAATGCTCGATCTGCAATTGGGCTTCGGACATGGCGATGCCTTCGCCGTCGAGGAGGCCTGCGACTTCGCGCTGCTTGGTGGTGAACGCCTCGGTGCCCTTGTTCTTCAGCGCGCGGACCGGGATCACCGGCAGGCGCGCATCGACCTGCACGCTGGCGACCGCGTCGCGCGCACCGGCGCGGAAGAACGCCTTCTTGAAATCGGGATGCGCGATGCTTTCGGTCGCCGCGGCGAAACGCGTGCCCAGCTGCACGCCGACTGCGCCCATTTCCAGATAGCCCGCGATCGCCTCGCCCCGCCCGATGCCGCCTGCGACGAACACCAGATGGTCGGCGGACAGTTCGGGCAGGAATTCCTGCGCCAGCACGCTGGTCGAGACGGGGCCGATATGGCCGCCTGCCTCCATCCCCTCGATCACCATGGCGTCGGCGCCCGAACGCAGCAGCTTCTTCGCCAGCGCCAGCGTGGGGGCGAAGCAGATGACCTTGGCGCCGCCGTTCCGTGAATTTCCGGCCTTGATCGCCTCGACGCTGCCCTTGGGGGGCAGGCCGCCCGCCAGCACGACATGCGTCACCGCGTGCTTCGCGCAAACATCGATCAGGTCCATGATCTGCGGGTGCATGGTGATGAGGTTCACGCCGAAGGGCTTGTCGGTCATGCTCCGGGTGGCCGCGATCTCGGCATCCAGCAGCTCGGGCGTCATCGCTCCGCAGGCGATCACGCCGAAGCCGCCCGCGTTCGAAATGGCGGATACCAGGTTGCGTTCGGACACCCAGCTCATCGCGCCGCACATGATCGCGTGTTCGCTGCCGAGGAATTCGGCGCCGCGCGCCATCAGCGCGTGGGTCTTGGGGTGGCTGGTCATGTCGTCGATGCGTCCTGGGTAAGATGGCGTTGCGGGGCTTTAGGCAGCGGGCGCGATCACGGCAAGAGCGGGCAGGCAGTTCTGTGGGCAGGGGGCTGTGAGCCGGGGCCACTGGGGGGCAGGTGAACGGGCCCAGGGGAACGGGCCCAAGGATACGGGCCCAAGGGGGGACGGGAACGACGACCGGCGGGCTGCGTAGGGTGGGCAGGGGCCGTCATCGACCGGCCCGTTCCAATCGAAAGGGGGCGCGGCATGGACATGCTATTCGGCGAGGATCTGGGCGCGGCGGTGCTGCGCGGGTTGGTGCTGGGCGCGTTCGCGCTGATGTGGGTCGTGCTGCTGGTGCGCATACTGGGGCTGCGCAGCTTTTCGAAGATGACCAATTTCGATTTCGTGATGACCATCGCGATGGGCTCGCTGATCGCCTCGGCCTCGCAGTCCGAGAATATCCTGCCGTTTCTGCAGGGGCTGGCCGCGATGGTGTCGCTGTTCGCGGTGCAATGGACCGCCGCGCGCCTGCGCAAGTCGTCGGACAAGGTGGAGGCCGCGATCAGCAACACGCCGCTGGTTCTGATGCGCAACGGCGAATATTGCGAAGAGGCGCTGAAGGCCACCCGCGTCAGCCGCAACGACCTTGTCGCCAAGCTGCGCGAGGCGAATGTGATGGATTTTTCCGAAGTGCGCGCGGTCGTGCTGGAAACGACCGGCGACATCTCGGTCCTGCACGGCGACCATCTGAACGAATCGCTGCTGAAGGGAGTTGCGCGTGGACCGGACTAGGTGGCCTGACCAGGAGACCTGACTGGGGCCCGGATCGCGGCGTATCGGGAACGATGCGCGTGGCGGCCCATTGGACAGGCAGACACTCTCGATCCAATGCGGAGAAACATCATGTACGGCTGGGCCTTCCTGTTCGCCATCGTCGCGCTGGTCGCGGCCATCTTCGGCTTTAGCGGCGTCGCCGGTACGCTGGCCAATATCGCGCTGATCATCTTCCTGATCGCCCTGGTGGCGACGGCGGTGTTCTTCTTCATGGGCTGGAAGGCGGCGAAGGCGGTCGACCGCAAGCTCTAGATCACCCGGTCCTCCGGCGCGCCCTTGCAGCCGCTGGCGATGACGTACCATTCGCTGCTGTCCTTGCGGCTGGCGGGCGGCTTGGCGTGCTTGACCGTGGCGAAGTGCTTTTTCAGGATGCTGAGCAGCGCGGTATCGGTGCCGCCAGCAAACACCTTGGCGACGAAGGTGCCGCCTTCGGCCAGGGTGCGGATCGCGAAATCGGCGGCGGCCTCGACCAGGCCCATGGTGCGCAGATGGTCGGTCTGCTTGTGGCCCACCGTGTTCGCCGCCATGTCGGACAGCACCAGGTCGGGCGCTTCGCCCAGCGCGTCCATCAGCGCGTCCGGCGCCTTGTCGTCCATGAAATCCATCTGGAAGATCGTGACGCCCGGAATCGGATCGACTTCCAGCAGGTCGATGCCGACGATTTTTGCCTGCGGACTTTTCTTCGCCACCAGCTGCGCCCAGCCGCCCGGCGCGATGCCCAGGTCGACGACGGCGCGCGTGCCCTTCAGCAGGCCGAATTTCTCGTCCAGTTCGGCCAGCTTGAACGCGGCGCGGCTGCGGTATCCCTCGGCCTTGGCCTTGGCGACATAGGGGTCGTTCAATTGCCGCGCCAGCCAGCGTGCGCTGCTGGCGGTGCGCTTCTTGTTGCTTTTCAGCTTCTGACGGTCGCTTCCCGATCTGCTCATCGCCCGGCCCTAGAGCGGTTGTTCGCGCGGCGATAGGGGGCGTGCCAGCGAACCCGAATGCGCGTGGGTGCCGCCCATCAGCGATCGCAGGATCCCCTCGCGGATGCCGCGGTCGGCCACGCCCAGCCGCGTCGCGGGCCACAGGTCCAGGATCGTTTCCAGTATCGCGCAGCCCGCCACCACCAGCTCGGCGCGGTCGTGGCCGATGCAGGGCAGTTCGGCGCGCTGGCCGAAATCCATGGTCGACAGATCGCTGGCGATCCCGCGCATCGCCTGCGCCGGAACGATCAGCCCGTCGACCGCCTGCCGGTCGTATTGTTCAAGCCCCAGATGCACGCTGGCCAGGGTGGTGACCGTGCCGCTGGTGCCCAGCAGGCGGGGGCCGTTCTCGTCCTCTTGCCGGGGGATGGTGCGGAAGGGTTCCAGCCGGCGCGAGAACTGGCGAAAGCTGTCCGCCACCTTGCGCCGCATGTCGCGGTAGCGGGCAAGGCGCTGCGCATCGTCCTCGCCCTCCTGTGCGGGGAAACTCTCGGTCAGCGAGACGACGCCCCAGGGCACCGATTGCCAGTCGAGGATGCGGGGAACGACATCGCCGGTCTCGATCAGCACCAGCTCGGTCGATCCGCCGCCGATGTCGAAGATCATCGCGGGGCCTTCGCCGCGTTCCAGCAGCACATGGCAGCCCAGCACCGCCAGCCGCGCCTCTTCCTGAGCGCTGATGACGTCGAGCACGATGCCGGTTTCCTCGCGCACGCGGTCGATGAAATCCTGCCCGTTGGACGCGCGTCGGCACGCCTCGGTCGCGACGCTGCGCGCGAGGTGGACGTTGCGGCGCCGCAGTTTCTGCGAGCAGACCTTCAGGGCGCCCAGCGCCCGCTCCATCGCCTCGTCCGACAGGCGGCCGCTTTGGGCCAGCCCCTCGCCAAGGCGCACGACGCGGCTGAACGCGTCGATCACCATGAAGTTCTCCCCCTGCGCGCGGGCGATCAGCAGGCGGCAGTTGTTGGTGCCGAGGTCGATCGCTGCATACGCCTGCCGCGATGCGGTCGAGGGGGGGGCAGGCTTGTCGGGATGGCCGTCGGGGCGCCGCGGCGCCGTAGCGCCGTCGTCACCGGAACGCCTTTCGGGTGGGTGTTTGCCGTTCTTGCGGGATGGAGCGCGGCCAGCCGGCCTGCCATCCGAGTTCTTTACGCCGGCAGCGGGACCCGATCTGCCCTTGCGGGCCTCTCTGTCCGGATCGGCGTGAGCACGGCGACGACCGCGCGATGAGCGCCGATCCCCGTCATGCGATGCCGGCGGAAGCGATTCCGCCATGTTTTCAACTTTCCAAATTCACATCGACCGCGCCGGACCTGTGGCGCGGGGGACCTGCCGGTGATGCTAACGGCCGCGATGCACGCTGGCAAGCGCGCTGGGGCGAGAGCATGGCGCGCCGGATCGTTCGGCGGTCGGGCACCTCCATCCCGTCACCGCCGGGGCGCAGACCAGAAAGCCGGTTGACCCGCGCCCCGCCCCGCGCTAATGGCGCGCCCCTCACCCAGCGTGATGCCCCGTCGTCTAATGGTAAGACTACGGACTCTGACTCCGTCAATCGAGGTTCGAATCCTCGCGGGGCATCCATCTCCCCCTACCAGACCCCTGCCCGCGCCAGTCGTCATTCGCAGCCGTTCGGCGCGTCTGGACGATGGATCGGCTTGCGGCTGCGTGGTAAGCGCCGTCCATCACTCAGAACATAGCGGATGGGGAACCCGATGGCCGACCATAGACTCGAAACGATGACCGTGCATGCCGGGTGCGAGCCCGATCCCACGACCAATGCGCGGATCACGCCGATCTATCAGACGGCAAGCTATGTCTTCGACAGCGCCGAGCATGCCGCCGACCTGTTCGCGTTGAAGCAGTTCGGGAACATCTATTCGCGCATCATGAACCCCACCAATGATGCGCTGGAAGGCAAGATCGCCGCGCTGGAAGGCGGTGTCGGCGCGCTGGGCGTGGCGAGCGGGCATGCGGCGCAGCTTGTCGCATTCCACACGCTGATGGAGCCGGGCTGCAACATCGTCGCAGCGCGCAGGCTGTATGGCGGATCGCTCAACCAGATGGGCGAGGCATTTCGCAAGTTCGGCTGGGAAACCCGCTTCGTCGATGTCGACGAGCCGGAGAACGTGCGCGCGGCGATGGACGACAAGACCCGCTGCGTCTTCATCGAAAGCCTGGCCAATCCGGGCGGCGTCGTTACCGACATCGCGGCCATCGCCGACATCGCGCATGACGGCGGCGTGCCGCTGATCGTCGACAACACCATGGCGACCCCGATGCTGTGCCGCCCGTTCGAGCACGGCGCGGATATCGTCACCCATTCGACCACCAAGTTCCTGAACGGCCACGGCAATGCGGTGGGCGGGGTGATCGTCGATTCGGGCAGGTTCGACTGGAAGGCGCAAGCCGGCAAGTTCCCCAGCCTGACGCAGCCGAACGGGTCCTATCATGGCGCGGTGCTGGTCGATGCGCTGGAACCGGTGGGGCCGGTCGCCTTCATCATCGCCTGCCGCGTGCTGGGCCTGCGCGATCTTGGGCCGGCGCTGGCGCCGCAGAACGCATGGCTGGCGCTGACCGGCATGGAAACGCTGGCGCTGCGGATGGAGCGGCACTGCGCCAATGCGCTGGCGGTCGCCCAGTGGCTCGAGCGGCACCAGAAGATCGAATGGGTGTCCTATGCCGGGCTCGAGGGCAATCGCTACAAGCCGCTGGCCGACAAATATCTGGGCGGCAAGGGCGGGGCGGTGTTCACCTTTGGCGTCAAGGGCGGGTTCGAGGCGGGCGTCAAGCTGGTCTCCAGCCTCAAGCTGTTCAGCCATCTTGCCAATATCGGCGACACGCGCTCGCTGATCATCCACCCGGCATCGACCACGCACAGCCAGCTTGAGGGCGAGGAGCTGATCGCGGCGGGCGCGGGGCCCGATGTCGTTCGGATCTCGGTGGGGATCGAGCATGTTGGCGACATCATCGCCGACCTGGAGGAAGGGCTCAAAGGCATCTGATCGCGGCTGCGGCGGGGCGCAAGTGCGGACCGGGCTTGGCGGTGCGCTTCGCCGCGAGGAACGTCGGGGCGGTATCGCGCGGGTGGCGAGATCGTGCAGATCCGGTCGGTCCACAAGTCGGCCGGATCGCCGATCGAGACGGCCAGCCCCATCGGCCATGTCTTCGAGCAGGATGGGTCGCCCGTTCGGCGCGGGCCAACCGAACGGATCGCCCGTGATCTTCATCTGCGATACGGCCGCTGAAGAAGTCGCGCGCATCATCATTGTGGGCGCATTGGCGCCGGCGATCTTCCGGGACCCCGCAAATAGCGCGCCGGGCGGCGACCGACCGCGCGCGATCAGCGGCGCTGGCGTTCCATAAGCTCGACCAGCTCGTTGAACTTGGCGCGCTGCTGCCCCTCGTCGCCCGAGGCGATGGCCTCGGCGACGCAGCTGGCGGCATGGTCCTTGAGCACTTCGCTCTCAACCTTGGCGAGGGCGGATTTCACCGCCTGCATCTGGGTGAGGATGTCCATGCAATAGCGGCCTTCCTCGATCATCTTGCCGATGCCGCGCACCTGTCCCGCGATGCGGTTGAGGCGCTTCACCTTGGCGTCGATATTGGTGTCGCAGGTCATGGAAGCCCTCTTGCTATACCCTGGGGGGGTATATATCTGCACGGCAGGAGAAAACAAGACATGGCAGATTCGTCCATCCTTTCCCGCCGCGGGTTCATTGCCGGATCGGCGGCGCTTGCGTCCGCTGCATCGCTGCCCATGCCCATCTGGGCCACGGGCAGCATGGCAAGAGCCGGTGCGGGTGGGGCGTCGAAAGGTTTTGGCACGCTGGACGGCGACGACATTCGCCTGACGGTGGCGAACAGCCATTTCGCGGCGGGCGGCCGGTCCGGCCATGCGGTCACCGTCAACGGCACCGTCCCCGGCCCGCTGATCCGCCTGCGCCAGGGGCGCACCGTGCGGCTGCATGTCACCAACACGCTTGAGGAGGACACCTCGGTCCACTGGCACGGGCTGCTGGTGCCGTTCCAGTTCGATGGCGTGCCCGGCGTCAGCTTTCCGGGCATCCGCGCGGGCGAGACCTTCACCTACGAGATTCCGGTGCGCCAGGCGGGCACATACTGGTGGCACAGCCATTCCGGCCTT
Source organism: Croceicoccus marinus (assembly GCF_001661675.2). Taxonomy (NCBI): domain Bacteria; kingdom Pseudomonadati; phylum Pseudomonadota; class Alphaproteobacteria; order Sphingomonadales; family Erythrobacteraceae; genus Croceicoccus; species Croceicoccus marinus. The sequence continues at coordinate 43,741 of NZ_CP019602.1, forward strand.
CAGGAGCAGCAGGGGCATTACGGCCCGCTGATCGTCGATCCGGCGGATGAGAGCGGCGCGCGCTACGACCGCGAGATCGTGCTGCTGCTGAGCGAGTTCACCCCGCTGCACCCGCATCAGGTGATGCGCAATCTGAAGGTGGCGGAAGGCTATTTCAACTTCAACAAGCAGACCGCGACCCAGGGCGACATGCCGGTGGCCGACCGTATCGACTGGGGCCGCATGCGGATGGATCCGCGCGATATCTCGGACGTGACGGGGTCGACCTATTCCTTCCTGGTCAATGGCCATGCGCCGATGGACGATCTGCAATTCCTGTTCACGCCGGGCGAGCGGATCAGGCTGCGCATCATCAACGGCAGCGCGATGACCTTCTTCAATTTCCGCATTCCCGGCGTGCCGCTGACGGTGATCCAGGCCGACGGTCAGGACGTGCGCGACGTGACCGTGGACGAGCTGCAGATCGGCGTCGCGGAAACATACGATTTGGTGATCGAACCGCGCGCCGGCGCCCACACCATCGTCGCCGAGGCGATGGACCGGTCGGGCATGGGCATCGCCACGCTGACCTCTACCCCGGGCGAGCGTGCGCTGGTACCGGCGCTGCGCGATCCTGTGACGCTGACCATGGACGACATGGGGATGGCCAGCATGGCGGGCGGCGCGCATGCCGGGATGGATCACTCGGCGCATGGCGGCTCGATGGATGGGGCCGGTATGGATGGAGACGCGATGGACGTTGCCGCGATGGATCATTCCATGCGCGACATGTCGCAGCTGCCGCCGTCGGCCAACGGGGTCGGGGTCGACATGGTCGCGCCCATGCCGGTCGACCGGATGGATTTTCCCGGCCTGGGCCTCGACAAGGTTTCGCACCGGGTGCTGCGCTATACCGACCTTGTCGCCAGGGCGCCGAACCCGGTGCGCGCGCCCGAACGCAGCCTCGAGATCCACCTGACCGGAAACATGGAGCGTTACATGTGGTCGTTCGACGGGCAGAAATTCTCTGCCGTCAGCGACGATCCGATCCGCTTCGGCTTCGACGAGAGGGTGCGCGTGACGCTGGTCAACAACACGATGATGGCGCACCCGATCCATCTGCATGGCCATTTCTTCGAACTGGTCAATGGGGCGGACGAGGCGCACCAGCCGCTGAAGCACACGCTGATCGTGCAGCCGGGCGGAAAGGCGACCTTCGACCTCACCGCCAACGAGCCGGGCGACTGGGCGTTTCACTGCCATCTGCTGTATCACATGCACGCCGGGATGATGCAGGTCGTCACCGTGCGCCCCTTCCCCGTGGCGGAGGGCGCGTGATGCGGACGCTGATACTGGCGGCAGCCGCCCTGGCATCCGCGCCCGCTGCGGCGCAGGACCATTCGGGCCACGCGCAGGACTCCGCCGAACCGCGGGAGCAGGACGCGCACGAGCAGGACGCGCAGGAGCAGGACGACGGCGCGGACCATGGCGCGATGGATCATGGGTCGATGGACCACGGTACCATGGATCACGGCGCTATGGGTCATGGCGCTATGGGGCAGGAAGCCATGCACCACGGCGCAATGGACCATAGCGGCATGGATCACGGCACCATGGACCCCGGCGCCATGGACCATAGCACCATGGATTACGGCGCAACGGATCACGGCGCAATGGATCACGGCGCCATGGACCACGGCACGATGGATCATTCCGGTCACGGCGCCATGGCGGACCAGCCGATAGACCATTCCGGCATGGATCATTCCATGATGGATCATTCGGCGATGGAGGGTGCGCCCGCGCTGCCCGCGTCGGGGCCTCCGCCCCGCGCGTTCGAGGGGCCGGCCCATGCCGCCGACGTCATCTATGGCAGCGATGCGATGCTGCCCGCGCGCGAACAGCTGGCAAGCGAGAACGGCGATTTCAGCGGCAGCATGCTGATGCTGGAACGGCTGGAGGCGCGCGTCGGCAAGGGCGAGGACGCCTATTTGTGGGACGCGCAGGGCTGGACCGGCGGCGACATCGACAAGCTGTGGATCAAGACCGAGGGCGAGGGCGCGTTCGGCGGCGCCGTCGAGGATGCCGAGGTGCAGGCCTTGTGGAGCCACGCGATCGGCCCCTGGTTCGACCTGCAGGCGGGCGTGCGATATGACATCGAGCCGGACAGCCGAGGCCACGCTGTGCTGGGCGTGCAGGGTCTGGCGCCCTATATGTTCGAGCTGGACGCCGCCGCATTCCTGTCGGACCGGGGCGACCTGACCGCGCGGGTAGAGGGGGAATACGACCAGCGCATCACCCAGCGCCTGATCCTGCAGCCGCGCGCGGAAATTTCCCTGGCGGCGCAGGACATTCCCGAGATCGGGGTCGGATCGGGCGTGTCGTCGGTCGAGGTCGGGCTGCGTCTGCGATATGAGATCAGGCGCGAATTCGCGCCCTATATCGGCGTCGGCTATTCGGCGAAGCTGGGGCAGACGGCGGATTACGCGCGCGAGGACGGCGAGGACAGCGATGCGCTGGCGGCGCTGATCGGTTTGCGCGCCTGGTTCTGAAACTCCGGGCCGGGAACCTGTTCGGCCCAGCACGTTAGATCAAGACAGGCACAGGAGAACGCACGATGGCCGAAGGCGGCACAGGGCACCACCAGCACGGCGGCAATCCCTATCCCAAGTTCATGGCGATGATCGGCACCTCGACGGTGGTGATGTTCGTCCTGATGTATCTCAACACCTATAACGTCGACCATGTGTTCTGGAGCGAGACGCGCTTCTGGATGGCCTTCGTGATGGGCGCGGCGATGATGGTCGTGATGTTGCTGTTCATGTGGGGCATGTACAAGAGCACGACGAAGAACATCATCATCCTGGGCGTGGCGGCTTTGGTCTTCGCGCTGGGCCTGTGGCTGGTGCGCAGCCAGTCGACCGTCACCGACACCGAATACATGAAGGCGATGATCCCGCATCATTCCATCGCCATCATGACCAGCGAGCGCGCGCATATCCGCGACCCGCGCGTGCGCGAACTGGCCAAGAACATCATCGTCGCCCAGCGGCGCGAGATCGCCGAGATGAAATATCTCATCGCCGACATCGAGGAGAACGGCGTGCGCGTGACCAGGCGCATGCCGCAGGAGGCAGCGCAATGAGATATGCCGCGATTTTCCTGCTGCCGCTGGCGCTGGCGGCCTGCAACGAGAATACGTCGCCCGGCGCCGACCGCGAGGCGCAGGTCGCTGCCGCGCCCGCACCGTCCGAGCGTGCATCCGCTGCCGAGGCGCTGGACGGCATCGCGACCGAGGCGATTTCGGTCGAGACGATGACCGATGCCGACATCGCCGCGCTGGGCGAGGCGGCAGGCGATTGCCGCATCGTGCTGACCGAGGTCGCGTTCCCCTCGCTGGCGTACGAGCCGGGTGAACGGGCGACGATCAAGCTGAACGGCAGACTGATCACCATGCCCGCGACCGGACCGCGTGCCTACTCCGAGGGAGGGCTGGAAGTCCTTCTCAGGCCGGTGGAGGGCGAGGGCGACGCCGGGCTGCCCCTGGAGGAGATGATCGTCATTCTCCCCGGAGCGGAGGACGAGCTCGGCTATCGCGGCTATCGTCAGTGCCTTGCCGAAGGAGGCGTGTGATGCGCTGGAATTCCTTCATCGCCGGTTTCGCGGCGGCGGTCGTGCTGGCGCTGGTCATCGCTCTGGGCGTGATCCTGAGCGGCGCTTATAATGTCGCCGCGACCGATCGCCACGACCCGATCGCCGCCTGGGCGTTCGAGACGACTTTCGAGAATTCCGTCTCGCGGCAGGCCAGCGCGATTGCCGCGCCCGAACTGACGCCCGCGATGGTCCAGGCCGGTGCGGGGGAATACAAGGCGATGTGCGCCCAATGCCACGGCGGCATCGGCAAGGAGCGTGCCGGATTTGCGCAAGGCATGATGCCAAGGCCGCCCGCGCTGGCTGCCTCGGCCGAGCATTTGAGCGCGTCCGAAGTGTTCTGGCTGGTCAAGCACGGCGTGAAGATGAGCGGCATGCCCGCATTCGGCCCCACCCACGATGACGAGGTGGTGTGGAACATCGCCGCCTTCGTCAAGGCGATGCCCGGCATGTCGGCGGATCGCTACGGTGCCTATGGAGCCGGGGGGGAAGGCGGGCATCACCACGCCCCGGGCGAGGGGCACAGCCACTAGGCGCGCAGGGAAGGCGGGCGCGGGCGGGCCGACGGGGTTCGTCTCGCCGTTTTCCCCGATATGGCCGTGGGCCGCACTCCCTGTGATCGGGCGCGATTTCGCCAACGATCGAGGGACAATGCCCATGAGGACGGATCGCTAGCTGCGCGCAGGACTGATCGCTAGCCGCGCGCAGGATTGATCGCTAGCCGCGCGCAAGGCTGGCGTTGTAGAAGGCGGGATCGCCGGTGATTTCCTCGCCCAGCCAGTCGGGGCGGTCGAAGTCGGCGGTTTCACCGTCCAGCTCGATCTCGGCGATGACCAGCCCGTCGCGGCGATCCTCGAACCGGTCGATTTCCCAGGTCAGTCCGCCGCCCGCAGGAACGCGGTAGCGGGTCTTTTCGATCGGCTGGCCGATGCAGCATGCGATCAGCGCCTCGGCGTCGCCTGCCGGAATGTCATATTCGAATTCGCCCCGCGACAGCGCCGCGCCGCCGGTCTTGATGGTCAGTGTGGCGGATGCGCCATCGACGATGCGGACGCGCACCTGCCGTTCGTCGTCGATCGCCAGATAGGCCTGCCTGATGTGCCTGCCCTTGTCCGCGTGCGCGCGCCAGCCATCGCCGGTGACGCGGAACTTGCGCTCGGTCTCGGTCCCCATGGGTCAGCCGTGCTTGCGCCAGACGGTCCACAGCGCTTCGAAATGCTCGCCCAGCACCTCGGGCTCCTGCGCCAGCATGCGGTCGAGGATCGGCCATGCCTGATCCTCCAGCCGTTCCTGCCGCGCGCGGGCAAGGCCGATGGCGACCTCGACATCGGCGCTGCTGCCAAACGCATCGGGCTGGCCGCCCAGGGTCTGCGCGAACACGTCGAGGTCGTGGTGATCGCCGAGGATGTCGGACAATTGCTTCGCCGCCGCCTGGCGGGTGGCCATCATGTCGGGCCACAGCTTTTCCAGCAGGCGGCAGTGATACCAGTGGTATTTCACGCGCTTGCGCAATTCGTGGAAATTCTCGCCATCCGGGCATTTGCGCGCGTTTTCGGATGCCTTCAGCGCGCGGCCATAGGTCTTTTCCAGCCCGCCCGCGACCGCGTCCCAGCCGTCCTCGTCCAGTTTCCAGCCCCTGGCCCGCTCCCGCGCGGCCTCCAGACGGGTGCGCGCTTCGGCAAGGTGGTCCTCGACGCCGCCATCCTCGATCCGCGCCTTGCGGTCCATGGTGAAGCGGCGGCGGATCGGGCCAAGCGACGATCGGTCGACCTGCCCGGCATAATCCTTCATCAGCAGGTCATAGGTATCCTGCATCACCTTGGCGTCGCGCGCGCCCGAGATCATGCCGGCAATCTCGCGGAACGCCGCATTCTCGTCCTTGTAGCCGCCGAAGGCCGGGCGAACGAGGCGGATCAGCCCGCGCAGTTTCTTGCAGCGCTTGCGCACGTCGTGCACCGCCCCGGCCCGGTCGGTCCCCTCGATCGAGGCGAGCGCCTTGCCGATCTGTTCGTCCGCGATCCGCCGCACGGCATCGCCGACGGAGCTGTCCTTGTGTTTCAAACGGTAAGCCATCGCGCGACGCTACGCCGTAAGGCCGGGTCTTGCCAAGCGCCGTGACCGCGCGGTCACCGCGCCGCCATATTGTCGATCAGCCGCGTCCCACCGATCCGCGCCGCCACGAACAGGCGGGCATTGCCGTTCGCCGCGTCCAGCAGCTCGATGCTGTCCGCATCGCGCAATTCGGCATAGTCGACGCTGTCGAAACCGGCGGCTATGATCGCGGCCCGCAGATCCGCCATCACGGCGGCGGCATCGCCGCTCCCTAGCCGCGCGATGGCTTCGCGCATGGCGATGTTGAGCCGGCCCGCCGCCTGCCGCTGCCCGGTGGAAAGATAGGCGTTGCGCGAGCTCATCGCCAGACCGTCCTCCTCGCGCACGATGGGGACGCCGACGATGTCGTCGACATGCGGCTGCGTCAGATCGAGATCGCGGGCCATGCGGCGGATCACCGCCAGTTGCTGCCAGTCCTTTTCCCCGAACAGCGCGATATCGGGGCGGACCTGGTTGAACAGCTTGCACACCACGGTCGCCACCCCGTCGAAATGGCCGGGCCGGTCCGCGCCGCACAGGCCCGCGCTGACGCCCGAGACGCCGATATTGGTCGCATAGCCTTCGGGGTACATCGCGCCGACATCGGGCGCCCACAGCAGGTCCACGTCCTCGGCCTCCAGCAGGGCTCTGTCGCGTTCCATCTGGCGGGGATAGGCGTCCAGATCCTCGTTCGGGCCGAACTGGCGGGGGTTCACGAAGATCGACACGGCGACCAGCCCAGCCAGTTCGCGGGCGCGGCGCACCAGCGTCAGATGCCCCTCATGCAGCGCGCCCATCGTGGGCACCAGCGCGAGCCTCGTGCCTCCTGCAGCCTGTCCGCGAAGGGCGTCCACTGTCTGCCGTAGTGGATTCAGCGCGCGAACGGTTTGCATGTTGGGAGTCCCACTTGGTAGTCTATGGCGATGTCGGCGCGGGTGTAACGCGCAATCCGGCAGCGTAAAGCCATTTGGCGCAAGCGAGTTGACCGATTTATGAGCCAGCCACACCGCATCGTCTTCGCCAATGAAAAGGGCGGAACGGGCAAATCGACAACCGCGGTCCATGTCGCCGTGGCGCTTGCCTATCAGGGGGCGAAGGTGGCGGCGCTCGACCTCGACCACCGGCAGCGCACCTTCTTCCGCTATTTCGAGAACCGGCTGGATACCGAGAAGCGGCGCGGCATCGAATTGCCCGGTGCGATGGTCGGCGTGTTCGGCGGACCCAGCATCGAGGTGCTGGAAGCGATGATCGACGAAGCGAGCGAGGGGATGGATTTCCTGATCTTCGACACCGCGGGCCGCGACGACAAATATGCGCGCCATGTCGCCACCACCGCCGACACCCTGGTCACGCCGCTGAACGACAGCTTCGTCGATTTCGACCTGTTCGGCCATGTCGATCCCGACACGTTCAAGGTCAAGAAGCTGTCCTTCTATGCCGAACTGATGTTCGAGGCGCGCAAGAAGCGCGGCCTTTCGGCGCATGGCAAGCGCGACATGGACTGGATCGTGGTCAGGAACCGCACCCAGCATATCGAGGCGCGCAACATGCGCCGCCTTGAATTCGCGCTGTCCGAACTGTCGAAGCGCGTCGGTTTCCGCACCGCGCCGGGGCTGTCCGAACGCGTCGTCTATCGCGAACTGTTCCCGGCAGGGCTGACCCTGCTGGACAAGGGGCACCTGGGCGACATGGGGACCAGCCACCTGGTCGCGCGGCAGGAACTGCGTTCGCTGGTCAAGGCGCTGAACCTGCCGCCTGTCGAGCGCCGCGACGAGGTGGGCGAAGCCGCGTGAAATTCCTGGTCCTCGCCATTCTGGCGCTGGTGGTGTTCCGCATGGTCTTCCACAAATGGCCGTGGGAGATGTGGCGCGCGTCGGAACAGGCGCAGCAGCTGGCGCAGGCGCGCGTGCTGCTGGGGGTCGACCGCAATGCCAGCCGCGAGGATATACTGGCGGCGCACCGCCGGCTGATCCGCACCGCCCATCCGGACAAGGGCGGATCGCCGGAAGAGGTGTTTCGCATCGACGCGGCGCGTGACATATTGCTGGAACAAACTGTCCCCACCAAGCGCTGATCGTGGGTTCACGCTGCCCGCGTCCTGCGGGCGGCGATCAGCATTTATCCAGCGTTGCGAAAGGCATCTTCATGTCCCATCAGTTCCATCCCACCGTCCTGCGCGAATACGACATCCGCGGCATCATCGGCGAAACGCTGGGGCCCGACGATGCCCGTGCGATCGGTCGCGGCTTTGCCACCCTGCTGAAGCGGGCGGGCGGCAACCGGGTGGCTGTCGGCTATGACGGCCGCGTATCCTCGCCCACGCTGGAACACGCGCTGGTCGAGGGGCTGAACGCCAGCGGCTGCGACGTGGTGCGGATCGGGCTGGGCCCGACGCCGATGCTGTATTTCGCCGAGGCGTCAGCCGAAGATGTCGATGGCGGTATCCAGATAACCGGCAGCCATAACCCCGCCAATTACAATGGCTTCAAGATGGTATTTCAGGGACGCCCGTTTTTCGGCGCGGACATCCTGAAGATCGGCGAGATGGCCGCCGCAGGCGACTGGGACGACGGCAGCGGCACGCATGAGAGCCGCGATGTCGAGGACGCCTATATCGACGCGCTGATGAAGCCGTTCGACGGGCTGTCGGCAGGCGAGATGGATAAGCTGTCCAGCCTGCGGATCGGCTGGGACGCGGGCAATGGCGCCGCCGGGCCCTGCCTTGGAAAGCTGGTCGCGCGGCTGCCGGGCGAGCATTTCACCCTGTTCACCGAAGTCGACGGTAATTTCCCCAATCATCACCCGGACCCCACCGAAGAGAAGAACCTTGCCGATCTGAAGACGCTGGTGGCCGAGAAGAATCTCGACTTCGGCGTGGCCTTCGACGGCGACGGCGACCGCATCGGTGCGATCGACGGCACGGGACGGGTTATCTGGGGTGACCAGTTGCTGATGATCTACGCCGAGGATCTGTTGAAATACCTACCCGGCGCGACGATCATCGCCGACGTGAAGGCCAGCCGCGCGCTGTACGACAGCGTCGCGAAGAACGGCGGCGAGCCGCTGATGTGGAAGACCGGCCATTCGTTGATCAAGTCGAAGATGAAGGAAACCGGCTCTCCGCTGGCGGGTGAGATGAGCGGGCACGTGTTCTTCGCCGACCAGTATTATGGCTATGACGACGCGCTGTACGGCGGCGTGCGACTGATCCTGGCCAGCGCGCGGCTGGGCAAGAGCGTGACCGATCTGCGGTCGGCCATGCCCGACATGATCAACACGCCCGAAATGCGCTTCCAGGTCGACGAGAGCCGCAAGTTCGCGGTGATCGACGAGGTGAAGGCGCGGCTGGCCGATTCGACCGACGACGTGAACGATACCGACGGCGTGCGCGTGACCAGCGACGATGGCTGGTGGCTGCTGCGTGCATCGAACACGCAGGACGTTCTGGTCGCGCGTGCCGAGAGCGATAGCGAGGCGGGGCTCGAGCGGCTGATGGGCCAGATCGACGACCAGCTCGCGGCATCGGGCCTGGAGCGCGGACCGCAGGCGGGCCACTGATCTTTCGGGATATTGCCGACTCGGGCCGCGAATCGCAATTCCGGTTCGAGTCGGCCCCCCGCGACCGCCCGCAATCGCTTTTCACGCATCTTGCGCCGTGCAATCGACCGATTTTTCATAACCGAATGGTAGCGCTAACTCGCTGTATTTTCGTGCTTACTGACATTCTTGCAAAAAGCGCAAAACGACTTCGTTTTTTCGCAGTTGCAATACGCCGTGCTGCGGTGCACAAAGATCGTGCCTTTCAGGCATCCTCTCCCAAAACTTCATGGCCCGGCGGGTTTTCCCTCCGGGCCTTTTTTTGTCCAGCACCCGCATGTCGATGCGGCGAAGAACCAAACGCCCTGCCATGGGTTGAAGTCTGAGCATGGCAGTTCCCCAAACGATAGAGCGCTGGTTCGACGGGCGCGGCTGGCGCGTCCGGCGGCACCAGGCCGAGATGCTGGACGCGGACGATGCGGGACGCCACGCGCTGCTGACCGCGGACACCGGCGCGGGCAAGACGCTGGCTGGCTTCCTGCCGACACTGGCGGCCTTCACGCCGGAGCGGCTGGGCGATCAGGCGCCGACCGAAGGGCTGCACACTCTTTACGTTTCTCCGCTGAAGGCACTGGCCACCGATGTCAGGCGCAATTTGCTGGTCCCGGTCGAGGAGATGGGGCTGCCGATCCGGATCGAAACCCGCAGCGGCGATACCCCCTCGGACCGCAAGAAGCGCCAGCGCAGCCGCCCGCCGCATATATTGCTGACGACGCCCGAATCGCTGTCGCTGCTGATCTCGTACCCTGAGGCTGCGGAGCTGTTCGCAGGGCTGAAGCGCGTGGTCATCGACGAGATGCACGCGTTCGCAACCGGCAAGCGCGGCGACCTGCTGATGCTCGCGCTTGCGCGGCTACAGGCGCTGGCCCCCGACATGTGGCGCAGCGGTCTGTCGGCCACCGTTGCCGATGTCGAGGCCTATCGCGGCTGGCTGGCGCCGTGGGGCGATCTGGACGCGGTTAGCCATGTCGTCGGCGAGCCGGGGGCGCCGCCCGACATTTCCATCCTGCTGCCTGACGGAGAGCGCGTGCCATGGGGCGGCCATGCGGCGACCTGGGCGATCCCGCAGATCTATGAGGAGATCCGGCGAAACCGCACCACGCTGGTCTTCACCAATACGCGTTTCCTGGCGGAATATATCTTTCAGAAGCTGTGGGACGTGAACGACGACACGCTGCCCATCGGCATTCATCACGGTTCGCTGTCGGTCGAGGCGCGGCGCAAGGTCGAGGGTGCGATGGCCCGCGGCGAACTGCGTGCGCTGGTGGCGACAGCCAGCCTGGACCTGGGCGTCGACTGGGGCGACATCGACTGCGTGATCCAGATGGGAGCGCCCAAGGGGTCGTCGCGCCTGCTGCAGCGGATCGGACGGGCCAATCACCGGCTCGACCAGCCCAGCCGCGCTCTGCTGGTGCCGGGCAACCGTTTCGAATTCCTGGAAGCGCAGGCCGCGCTGGACGCGGTCGAGGAGGGGGTGCGCGACGGTGAGGATTTCCGCCAGGGCGGGCTGGACGTTCTGGCGCAGCATGTGATGGCCTGCGCCTGCGCGGCGCCGTTTCAGGAGGACGCGCTGATGGCCGAGATCCGCTCGACGCTGGCCTATGCCTGGGTGGATGCAGGGGTCTGGCAACGCGTGCTGGGCTTCGTCGAGAACGGCGGCTATGCGCTGCGCGCCTATGACCGGTTCAAGCGCATCACCCGCGAGGAGGGCGGCTGGTGGCGGCTGACCCACCCGGAACACGCGGCGCGGCACCGGCTGAATGCAGGCATCATCCTGGACGGGGAAATGCTGACGGTGCGGTTTCGCAACGGGCGGTCGCTGGGCCGCGTGGAGGAGCGCTTTGCCGCCAGCCTTTCGCCGGGCGACACGTTCCAGTTCGCCGGCCTGGACCTTGAGGTCGAGGTGATCCGCGAGATCGAGCTGATCGTCCGTGCGGCCAAAAAGTCGGCTATGATCCCCAGCTATGGCGGCGCGCGCATGCCGCTGACGACGCATCTGGCGGACCGGGTACGAGGTTTATTGATCGATCGCGCGGGCTGGGCGCGCTTTCCTGACGACGTGCGCGAATGGCTGGAAGTGCAGGACTGGCGGAGCGAACTGCCCGGTCCCGGCGAACTGCTGGTCGAGAGTTTCCCGCACGCGACCCGCGAATATAGCGTGTTCTATACCTTCGAGGGGTGGAACGCGAACCAGTCGCTGGGCATGCTGGTGACGCGCCGGATGGAGGATCGCGGGCTAGGCCCGCTGGGCTTCGTGGCCAATGATTATTCGCTGGCGGTGTGGGGGCTGAAGCCGATCACCGATCCGGCCGCGATCCTGTCGCCCGACATCCTGGCGCATGAATTCACCGACTGGGTCACCAATTCACATCTACTGCGCCGCGCGTTTCGCGAGGTGGCGGTGATTGCCGGGCTGGTCGAACGCCAGCAGCCGGGCAAGCGTAAGACGGGCAAGCAGGTCACCTTCTCGACCGACCTGATCTATGACGTGCTGCGCAAGTACGAACCAGATCACGTCCTGATCGAGGCCGCCTGGCAGGATGCGCGCACGCGCATGACCGATGTCGGCCGCCTGGCCGGCGTGCTGGAGCGTGCGGAGCGGGAGACCGTGCATGTCCGGCTTGACCGTGTCAGTCCGTTGGCCGTGCCGGTGCTGGTGCCCATCGGACGCGAACGCATGCCCGCGGGGTCCGCCGATGACGAGATGCTGATCGAGGCAGAAAGCCTCATCTCGCTGGCTATGACGCCGGAATAGGCCCTGCGCATAAAAAAAGGGCGGACCCGAAGGCCCGCCCCAATTCCATCGCTTGATCGTCGATCAGGCCGTTGTCTGCGTCGGGTTCACACCCTGCGGACCCGATTCGAACATGCGATAACGCTCGTTACCGACGAAGCCGAACTTGGTCGCGCCCGAGTTCTTGATGATCTTCAGAACCTCGGCAGTGACTTCATAGGCGGTGAACTCGTCGGGCTCGAACTGAAGTTCGGGCTCGACCGGCAGCAGCAGCGATTCCTGAATCGTGCTGACCAGTTCGCCCTGCGTCACGGTTTCGCCGTTCCACAGGATCTCACCCTCGCGGGTGATGATCACCTTGTTCTTGATCGGATCGATGTTGACTTCGCTCGGCACGTTGCTGGGCGTCGGCAGATCGATGTTCACGGCGTGCGTGGCGACGGGGATCGACAGGATGAAGATGATGAGCATGCAGAGCATGACGTCGATAAGCGGCGTCGTGTTCATCTCCATCATCGGGGAGCCGTCGTCGCTGCCTCCTGACATTGCCATGGCTGGTCTCCTTTAAACTTGCGCGGCGCGATCAGGCGTCGGGATCGATCGGCGTCGAGATGAAGCCGACGGTCGGGTAGCCTGCTGCCTGGATCTGGTAGATCGCACCGGCCACACACTTCCACGGCGCGTTCTGGTCGGCGCGAATGTGCACCTGCGGGATCTTCTCCGGGTCTTCCGCGATCGCTTCCGGACCACCTTCGCGCTGGACGATGGCATCGAGCCGGTTGAACGAACGCTCCTGCAACTCGTCCGAGCTGACCGGAGTGTCATTGATATAGACGCGGCAGGCACCTTCGCGGCTTGCGCCGGAATAGCCGGCTTCACCCGGGCTGAGGCCGGCCACGTCGGTCGAGGTGATCGACAGCATCAGGTTTTCGACCTTGTCCTGCGATTCTTCCGATTCGATGATCGGCACCTTGAGCTGTTCGATCGACTGGATCGCGACCGGAACCGCGATCAGGAAGATGATCAGAAGCACCAGCATCACGTCCACGAGGGGCGTGGTGTTGATGTCCGACATCGGTTTCTCGGCGCCACCGCCGCCACTGGAAATCGCCATTATCTTACCCTATCTGGCCGTTTTCGGGCCCCTGGGGGCCAATCCGCGTCTTCCGGCACTTGCCGGTCGGCGGGAAAGCGGGGCGGCCCGAAGACCGCCCCAAAGGTCACTTACTTCTTGACTGCAGCGCTTGCGCCGGCAGCGGTCGTGGCCGGCTTGGCAGTTGCCGGAGCAGCGGTCACGGTCGGCTTGATGGTGCCGCGCGAGTTGATGTTCGCCAGAATGTCGGTCGAGAAGCCCGACAGCTGCTCGGCGATACGCTTGTTGCGAGCCTGCAGGTAGTTGTAGGCAAGCACGGCGGGAACGGCGACCAGCAGGCCGAGCGCGGTCATGATGAGCGCCTCACCCACGGGACCGGCGACCTTGTCGATCGATGCCGAACCGGCGATGCCGATGTTGATCAGTGCGCGGTAGATGCCGACCACGGTGCCGAACAGGCCGATGAACGGCGCGGTCGCGCCGACGGTGGCGAGGAACGGCAGGCCCGAAGCGAGGCGAGCGTTGATCGTCGCTTCCGAACGGGCGAGCGAGCCGTGCAGCCAGTCATGCGCTTCGAGGCTGTCGGTCATCTTGGCGTGCTGCTCTTCGGCGGCCAGGCCGTCGTCGACGATCTGGCGATAGGCCGAGTTCTTGCCCAGGCGGCCGGCGCCCTCACGCAGCGAGTTCGCACGCCAGAAGCCCGAGCGGACTTCCTTGCCCTGGCGCATGATCTTGTTCTGCTCGAACCACTTGGTGAACAGGATGTAGAACGAACCGAAGGACATGATGCCCAGGATGATGACGGTGGCGTAGGCGATGAAACCGCCCTGCTCGAGCGCTTCCTTGAAGCCGAACTTGTTGGCCGGCGCTTCCGAGGCAGCAGCGGCGAGGATTTCGATAATCATGCGGAAACTTCCTTCAATTACAGTGATTTGTTTTAAAAATCAGAGTTATGGGGCGGGCACTACACCCGCCGCTGCTTATCTTGGGATCTGGTAGCGGATCGTCTGCGACATCGTGCTCGAGATCTCGTCACCCGCGGCATTGAGTGCAGGATTGTAGCGGGCGTACCGCCGCATTCCTTCACACGCCGCCTCGTCGAGCGAGGACGAGCCGCTGGAGCTGGTCACCGAACAATCGGTTACCCGGCCATCCGCGCCAACCGTGATGCGCATGCCGACGGAGCCTTCCTCCTCGTTACGCAGCGCGCGGCTGGGATAGTTGTCCTGGATACGGGCAGCCCAGCTGCCGGCGTTCCGGGGGCTTGCACCACGCGCCTGCGAAGGAGCGGGAGGAGCCACTGGCGCCGGGGGAGCCGCAGGCGGGATCCGTACTGCCGGCGGAGACGGCGGCGGAATCGTCTGGACCGTCTTGATCTGCGGCGCAGGCCGCGTGATCTTCACGGCCGGAGGAGGCGCGACCGGCGGAGGCGGAGCCTGCGGCGGCGGCGGTTCGTCCGGCGGCGGCGGTGGAGGAGGCGGCGGTGGCGGCGGTTCCTCGATGTTGACCGCGGTCACTGTTTCCTTGACCTTCTCGATTGCCTCGTAAGCGAGGCCCGTGACCAAGGCATAGATGGCCGCGATATGCAGAAGGGCAACAATGATGATCGCAGCGATCTTGTTGCCGCTCATCTGTTGGTCAGCATATGCCATTCAAATAACCCACTCCATTAAAAGCACGCGCAAGCAGGCCTGCTAAAGCCTGCCCTCAACAAATGGATCGCGCATGGTGCCAAGCACCATATCCAACCCACGTTTCCTGCCCTGCCGGTAGAACCGGGCGCAAGCTGCCGGCCGAATTAACCCTTAAGGGCGTATCAACCGTTGAACCTGCGCAAGATTATTGCGGCCCGATCTATCGCCAAGCCGTTCGTTCCGGGGGTTTAACGCCGAACCGGGGGGTGCGCAAATGCTTTGTCGATTAAGGAGCGATTCACTACCAAGCTCGTTTGTATGGTTCGATGCGTCCTTCGCGCACGCGTTCATGCGCGCGATATTCTATATACATATTCCGTCCAAAGGGGGCCGTTCAGTTGCTTAATTCGAAACGTCCAGAACGCCGCGTCTTTTCCATGGTGGCTGCAGCCGCCGCCGGCATCTCGCTGGCCGTCGCCGCTCCGCTCGCGGCCCAGAACAGTGCCGGGGAAGCCGCCGGCGAATCGTCGATCACCTACGCCGACCTTGCCGATCTGACGCTTGATGCGCCCCTGGCGATCACGGCAGAGGTGCGCAGGACCAGCAGGATCGACCCTTCGCGCACCGGGCCAGTCCGCCCCGGCTGGGCGCGGATCTATGTCGAGGCAGAGACGAAGAGCCTGCTGGCCGGGAACACGCCGATTGGCGAAAAGCTGAAATATCTGGCGGACGTCAAGCTCACGTCCCGGGGCAAGGTGCCCAAGCTGAAGGGCGAGACCGTGGTGCTGTTCGCCCGGCCGGTTCCGGGCAGCAGCGACGAGATCCAGCTGATCGCGCCCGATGCGCAGGTCCCTGCCGCGAAGATCAACACCGTCTCGCTGCGCAGCCTGCTGGCCGAGAAGCTGTCGCCCGACGCAGCCCCCGTGGTGACCGGGGTGCGCGATGTGCTGCATACGCCGGGAAATCTTGCGGGCGAGGGGGAGACGCAGATCTTCCTGAAGACCAAGGATGGATCGCCCGCATCGATTGCGGTGGTGCGCGCGCCCGGCCAGCCGCCGGTGTGGGGGCTCTCCACCGGAGAGCTGGTGCAGATCGACGCCCGCCCGCCGCGCCCCGGCACGCTGGAATGGTACCGCCTCGCCTGTTCGCTGCCCGCGGCGCTTCCGGCAGAGGCACAGCTTGCCAGCGATCCGGCGCTGCGACAGCAGGCCGCGGCGGATTACCAGGTGGTGATCGAGCAACTGGGCCCGTGCGAGCGCAGGCGCGAATTCTGACGCGCGTTTCGGCAACGACCTGAGGGGCGCACAATTCGTACCCGGCAGAGGCGCTTTTTGTAACGCGCCTCTGGCCAAGTGCGAGCCAGTCGCCTAACCGCCACGCTCCTTTTTCGACCATCAATGTCCAGCATGGAGCCCAATCGCGTGTCCGATCAGTCCCGTTCGCAGCCCGCCCCCCTTCGCATCGCCCTTGCCGGTCTGGGCACCGTGGGCGCGGGCGTCATTCGGCTGATCGAGACCAATCGCGACCTGCTGGCGCGGCGCGCCGGGCGCGGGATCGAGATCGTGGCGGTGTCCGCGCGCGACCGGTCGAAGGATCGCGGCGTCGACATCTCGCGCTATGACTGGGAAGACGACATGGGCGCGATGGCGACGCGGCCCGATGTCGACGTGGTGGTCGAGCTGGTCGGCGGATCCGACGGCCCGGCGCTGACCCTGGCCCGCGGCGCCATCGCCAATGGCAAGAGCTTCGTCACCGCAAACAAGGCGATGATCGCGCATCACGGCCTGAGCCTGGCGCGCGAGGCGGAAGCCGCCGGCCACGCCCTGAAGTTCGAGGCGGCGGTCGCGGGCGGCATTCCCATCGTCAAGGGCCTGCGCGAAGGCGCGGCGGCCAATGCGATCGAGCGGGTCTATGGCATCCTCAACGGCACATCGAACTATATACTGTCGACCATGGAGGACACCGGCGCCGATTTCGCCGATGTGCTGGGCGAGGCGCAGGCGAAGGGCTATGCCGAGGCCGACCCTACCTTCGACATCGACGGCATCGATGCCGCGCACAAGCTGTCGATCCTGGCCAGCATCGCGTTCGGCACCGAGCTGGACTTCACCAGCGTGGGCGCGGACGGGATCCGCCGCATCCTGGCCGCCGATATCGCGCAGGCCAACTCGCTGGGCTATGTGATCCGCCTGCTGGGCATGGCGAATGTCGAAACGGGATCGGATGGCACGACCCGGCTGTTCCAGCGCGTCCATCCCTATCTGGTGCCCAAGAACCATCCGCTCGCCCATGTCGACGGGCCAACCAATGCCGTAGTGGCCGAGGGCAATTTCTCGGGCATGCTGCTGTTCCAGGGCGCGGGTGCGGGCGACGGGCCGACCGCCAGCGCAGTGGTCGCCGACATCATCGACATCGCGCGTTACTGGGACAGCGAGGGGGAGATCGATCCGCCTTTCTCGATCCCCGTCGCGGAGCTGGACAAGACCCTGCCCGCCGAGACCGGTCACCGCACGGGCAAGGCCTATCTGCGCTTCCTGGTCAAGGACCGCCCCGGCGTGCTGGCCGAGATCACCGCCGCGATGCGCGATGCGGGCGTCTCGATCGAGAGCCTGATCCAGATGGGCACCGAATATTCCGGCGGAGACGACGGATCGGTGCTGGTCTCGATGGTCACGCACGAAGGCGAGGAAGCCGCCGTCGATAAGGCGCTCGACTTGCTGGCGGGACTGGAAAGCATGACCGCCACGCCGCTGGTCATGCATATCCTGAAACAATGAACGGGCATGGGGGCGTGTAGCCCCTAAGCGGCAATCCCGATGCCCTCGGGGCCACGAACTCGACAAGGGGGTGCCGCTCGGTTACCCCGCTTCGGCCTGATATTCGAAAGGAATTGCCTCCGTGCCGCTACCCAGTGACGTCCTCGACCGCGTTCTTGTCCTCGAGATGGTCCGCGTGACCGAAGCGGCCGCGATTGCAGCCTCATACCTCGTGGGCCGCGGCGACGAGAAGGCCGCCGACGCCGCCGCCGTCGAGGCGATGCGCAAGGCGTTCGACGAACTCTACATGGACGGCACCGTCGTGATCGGAGAGGGCGAGCGTGACGAGGCGCCCATGCTCTATATCGGCGAGAAGGTCGGCGGCGCGCCGGGCAAGGGGCCGAAGATCGACATCGCTCTCGACCCGCTGGAAGGCACCACCATCACCGCCAAGGCCGGGCCCAACGCGCTGGCCGTGCTGGCCGCGGCCGAGGAAGGCTGCCTGCTGAACGCGCCCGATGTCTACATGGAAAAGATCGCAGTCGGCCCCGGCTATCCCGAAGGCGTGATCGACCTGACCAGGACCCCGACCGAAAACGTGAAGGCGGTTGCCGCCGCCAAGGGCGTCGAACCGGCCGAGATCATCGTCTGCGTGCTCGACCGTCCGCGCCACGAGGCGATGATCGCCGAGTTGCGCGAACTGGGCTGCGGCGTGGTGCTGATCGGCGACGGCGACGTGGCCGGCGTGATCGCGACCACCAACCCCGAGACCACGATCGACATCTACATGGGTTCGGGCGGCGCGCCCGAGGGTGTGCTGGCCTGCGCCGCGCTGCGCTGCGTGGGCGGCCAGTTCCAGGGCAAGCTGCTGTTCCGCAACGATGACGAACGCGCCCGCGCAGCCAAGTGGGGCATCGAGGATCTCGACAAGATCTACAGCCTGCGCGACCTGGCCAAGGGCGATTGCATCTTCGCCGCGACCGGCGTGACCGACGGATCGCTGCTGGCGGGCGTGAAGCACCTGAAGGGCGGGCGGATGACCACCGATTCGGTGGTGATGCGCGCCTCGTCCCGCACGGTGCGCTGGATCAAGGGCGAGCATCAGCGCGAGCCGGTCTGATCCGGATTGGCCGCTCTTTCGCAAGGCCCGCGCGGATCGTCCGCGCGGGCCTTTGCATTTTCGCCGGCGCCGCGCCCGACGCGGGCGTGCAATACGCCTTTTGCGCCAGCACGATTGTTGCAATCGCGCGACTCCCCGTTAAGGCCCCGTAGCGAGGAACGCCCTGGCAGGGCCATCGGCCGACTCCCAGAAACCGAACCTGCCCGCCGTGTTGAGGAACGACGAATGAAGATCATGTCCGGCAATGCCAACCTGCCGCTTGCCCGCGCCATCGCCGGCTATCTCGAAGTGCCGATGACCGACGCCAGCGTGCGCCGCTTCGCCGACGAGGAGATCTTCATCGAGATCCACGAGAACGTGCGCGGCGAGGACGTGTTCATCGTCCAGTCGACCAGCTTTCCCGCCAATGACAATCTGATGGAACTGCTGATCGGCATCGACGCGCTGAAGCGCGCGTCGGCCAAGCGGATCACCGCCGTGGTGCCCTATTTCGGCTATGCCAGGCAGGACCGGAAGCCCGGCCCGCGCACCCCGATCTCGGCCAAGCTGGTCGCGAACCTGATTACCGAGGCGGGGGCCGACCGGGTGCTGGCGGTTGATCTGCACGCGGGGCAGATCCAGGGCTTCTTCGATATTCCCACCGACAATCTCTACGCCGCCCCCGCGATGGCGGCGGATATCCAGGCGCGATACGGCGACCAGGACCTGATGGTCGTGTCGCCTGACGTGGGCGGCGTGGTGCGTGCCCGCGCGCTGGCCAAGCGGCTGGACAATGCGCCGCTGGCCATCGTCGACAAGCGCCGCGACCGGCCCGGCGAATCCGAAGTGATGAACATCATCGGCGAGGTCGAGGGACGCCACTGCATCCTGATCGACGACATCATCGATTCGGGCGGCACCCTGTGCAATGCCGCGCAGGCGCTGCTGGATGCGGGCGCCAAGAGCGTCGCGGCCTATATCACCCATGGCGTGCTGTCGGGCGCGGCGGTGGCGCGGGTCGAGAAATCCGTGCTGAAGGAGCTGGTCATCACCGACACGATCCAGGCGACCGACGCCGCGCGCGACAGCGGTTCGATCCGCATCCTGTCGATCGCGACGCTGATCGGCGAGGCGATCCGCCGCATCGCGGACGAGAGCTCCGTCAGCTCGCTGTTCGATTGATGAGGCTGACCGACGATATCGCGCTGGCCCAGCGGCTGGCCGACGCGGCGGGCGCGGCGATCCGCCCGCATTTCCGCACCGCGCTGGAATCGGACCGCAAGGGCGATGCCTCGCCCGTGACGATTGCCGACCGCGAGGCGGAGCAGGCGATGCGCGCGATCCTGGCGGCCGAGCGGCCCGGGGACGGCATCATCGGCGAGGAATTCGGCAGCGAGCGCGCAGGCGCCAGCCGCCAATGGGTGCTGGACCCCATCGACGGGACCGCGGGTTTCCTGGCGGGCCGCGCGATCTTCGGCACGCTGATCGCGCTGATGGTCGATGGCTGGCCGCTGATCGGGGTGATCGACCAGCCGATCGCGGGCGAACGCTGGGTGGGCGGCTCGGGCCTGCCGACATTGCTCAATGGCGCGCCCGTGCGCTGCCGCCCCTGCGCCAGGCTGGACGAGGCGACGCTGGCCACCACCGGGCCGCATTATTTCGACGATCACGACGGCGAACATTTCATGGCGCTGGCCGCACAGACGGATCACAAGCGCATGGTGATGGGCGGCGATTGCTATAATTACGCCATGCTCGCCAGCGGCCATCTCGACATCGTGGCCGAGGCGGGGCTGAAGCTGTATGATTATGCCGCGCTGATCCCCGTGGTCGAAGGCGCGGGCGGGATGATGACCGACTGGAACGGCGACCCGCTGAACGCGGACAGCGACGGACACGTGCTGGCGGTCGGCGACAGCGCCCGGCTCGAGGACGTGATCGAGGCCTTGGCCTGCGACCACTAAGCCTGCGACCACTAGGCCTGCGACCACTAGAGGAGCGCTGTCATCGCGGACCGGCTGTTTGTCTACGGCACGCTGCTGCTAGCGACAGATACGCCGATGGCGCGCTGGCTCGCGCCCCGGTTGGGGAATGGACGGGCTGCCACCATCAGCGGGCGGCTGGCCGCGATCCCTGCGCGGGGCGGGTATTTCCCGGCCCTGCTGCCGGCACCGGACCATCGGCGCGTCATCGGCATGGTGTTCGATGCCGCGCTTTCGCCTGACGACTGGCGCACGCTCGACATCTATGAAGGCCGCGAATATCGGCGCGATACGGCGTGGGTATCCGGGCCCGGAGGACGCAGGCGCGCGTTCTGCTATCGCTGGGTCTCCGCGCTGCCCCCGGCCGCGCGATCGATCGGCGGGGACTTCGGCGCCTGGCTGTCGCGCCACCGGTTGGCTGCTTTCGGCGCAGTTCGGCGCGAGATTTAGCGAAAAATTTACCGCTTCGTGACACGCTTCGACGTGTTTGAGCACAGCTTTTACGCATTTGCAGCACGAGTGGGGATCATGCTCTCATTCCTCAAGGCCATTCCATTCGGGATTTTCATGAGCTGGATCCTCTCGCTCTTCATGGGCAATGGGGGAACGAGCGGCGGGGTGCTGGCGGTGCACCGTGCCCATATCCTCGACATGTCGTTCTATTGGAGCTGGCCTTTGTTCTTCGCGGGGCTGGCGCTGACCTGGGCGCTGCTGCTGATGATGGACGCCTGAACGCCGCGGCGCTTGCAAAACCGGCGGCACGCGTTTAAGCGCGCGCCTTCACCGACACGAGATTCGATGATCGGCCTGGCGAAAAGGGCTGCCAGGGCTGGTTGAGCGTGTCCCTTTGAAGGAGACGAAAATGCCCAAGCTGAAGACGAAGAGCGGCGTGAAGAAGCGCTTCAAGCTCACCGCGACCGGCAAGGTCAAGCATGGCGTGGCCGGCAAGCGCCACCGCCTCATCAGCCATAACGGCAAATATATCCGCCAGAACCGCGGCACCACTGTGATCTCCGACGCTGATGCGAAGACGATCAAGAAGTGGGCGCCCTACGGGCTGAATTGAGGAGGTAACGAACCATGGCACGTGTCAAAAGGGGTGTTACCACCCGCGCCAAGCACAAGCGTCTTCTGGAACAGGCCAAGGGCTACCGCGGCCGCCGGAAGAACACCATCCGCGTCGCTCGCCAGGCTGTCGAGAAGGCCGGGCAGTACGCCTATCGCGACCGCAAGGTTAAGAAGCGCAACTTCCGCGCCCTGTGGATCCAGCGCATCAACGCCGCGGTCCGCGAGGAAGGCCTGACCTATTCGCAGTTCATGCACGGCGTGAAGCTTGCCGGGATCGAGCTGGACCGCAAGGTCATGGCCGATCTGGCGATGAACGAGGGCGCAGCCTTCGGTGCGATCATCGCGCAGGCCAAGAAGGCGCTTCCCGCCTGACAGGCATGATGCCGGGCGATCCGTTTCGCCCGGCCACCAGCTGACAATCGAAAGGCCCGGACCGGCATATGCCGTCCGGGCCTTTTCGTGTCTGAAGCTGGTGTCCGGCTTTGGGTGGGGAGTTCGCTGGCGGCCAGGTCCCCCAACCCGGCTCGCCAGCTTCCGAGCGGCGACCGACAAATTCCGGTCGCTTTGATCGGATCGACTTATGCTGCTTTGCGGTGAAGCGTGCAATGTCCGCGAGCGGCAAACCGGCTGTTGCGCCATTTTCGAACAGCCATTGTCACCATTGCCAAAATTGTCAGTAGTTAATTTCCTAACAAAAGTGCGGCTGGCACCCCGGTTTTTCGCGACTCGGCGGGCGGGCGGGCGTTGCCCTTTTACAGGCGCCGTCCTAGAGAGCGCCCTTCATCCCGAACACCACTCGAATCTGCGAAGTGACGCCAACCGAGATCATGGCAATCACCGATACCGATAGTCTGCGCGCCGAGGCACTGGCGCAGGTCGAACAGGCCGGCACGCTCGACGCGCTGGAAGCGGCGCGCGTCGCCTTTCTGGGCAAGCAGGGCAGCATTGCGCTGCTGCTGAAGACATTGGGCAAGATGAGCCCTGACGAGCGTCAGGTCGCCGGCCCCGCCTTCAACGGGCTGCGCGCCGAGGTGACCGATGCGATCGCGGCGCGCAAGGCGGTGCTGGAAGCAGCGGCGCTGGATGCAAAGCTGGCGGGCGAGACGATCGACCTGTCGCTGCCCGCGCCCGAATCGCCGATCGGCAGCGTGCATCCCGTCAGCCAGGTGATGGATGAGCTGGCCGAGATCTTCGCCGACCTGGGTTTCGCCGTCGCCACCGGGCCCGAGATCGAGGACGACTGGCACAATTTCACCGCGCTCAACATGCCGGAAAGCCATCCGGCGCGCGCGATGCATGACACGTTCTATTTCCCCGATGCCGACGCCGAGGGGCGCTCAATGCTGCTGCGCACGCATACCTCGCCGGTGCAGATCCGCACGATGCTGCAAGAAGGCGCTCCGCTGCGCGTGATCGCGCCGGGCCGCGTCTATCGCAGCGATTCGGATGCGACGCACACGCCGATGTTCCACCAGATCGAGGGGCTGGTGATCGACAAGGGCATCCATCTCGGCCATCTTAAATGGACGCTGGAGACCTTCCTGAAGGCGTTCTTCGAGCGCGACGACATCGTCCTGCGCCTGCGCCCCAGCTATTTCCCCTTCACCGAGCCTTCGGTCGAGGTCGATGTGGGCTATTCGGTCGAGAAAGGCCCCAATAATACCTCCAGGCGCGTGGTCGGCGGGTCGGGCGACGATGACGGGCATGCCTGGATGGAAGTGCTGGGCAGCGGCATGGTCAATCGCCGCGTGATTGAATTCGGCGGGCTGGATCCCGACGAATGGCAGGGCTTTGCTTTCGGCACCGGCGTCGACCGGCTGGCCATGCTGAAATACGGGATGGACGATCTGCGCGCGTTCTTCGACGGCGACCTGCGCTGGCTGAAGCACTACGGTTTCGCCGCGCTCGACGTGCCGACCCTCTCGGCCGGTGTGGGAGTGGGCGCATGAAGTTCTCGCTCTCATGGCTGAAGGACCACCTCGATACCGGGGCAAGCGCCGGCGAGATCGCGGCCAAGCTCAACGAGATCGGGCTTGAGCTGGAAGGCCTGGAGAACCCGGCCGAGGCGCTGGCGGGCTTTCGCGTGGCCAAGGTGCTGACCGCGGCCAAACATCCCGATGCGGACAAGCTGCAGGTGCTGACCGTCGACACCGGGGAAGGCGATCCGCTGACCGTGGTGTGCGGCGCGCCCAATGCGCGGGCCGGGCTGGTCGGCGTGCTGGGCCTGCCCGGTGCGGTGGTGCCGTCGAACGGCATGGAGATGAAGAAGGCGGCGATCCGCGGCGTCGAATCGAACGGCATGATGTGTTCGGCGCGCGAGCTGGACCTGTCGGACGAGCACGAGGGCATCATCGAGCTGCCCGAAGATGCGCCGGTGGGCCAAGATTACGCGGCCTATGCCGAACTGGACGATCCGGTGTTCGACGTGGCGATCACGCCGAACCGGCCCGACTGCATGGGCGTCTATGGCATCGCCCGCGATCTGGCGGCGGCGGGGCTGGGCACGCTGAAGCCCGTGGCCGACCGGGTGCACGAGGGCAGTTTTCCTTGCCCGGTGCAGATCGCGATCGAGGACAAGGAAGGCTGCCAGGCCTTTTTCGGACGCGCCATTCGCGGCCTGACCAATGGGGACAGCCCCGCGTGGATGCAGGCGCAGCTGAAGTCGGCGGGCCAGCGGCCAATCTCGGCGCTGGTGGACATCACCAATTACGTGATGCTCACCTATGGTCGTCCGAGCCATGCATACGACATCGCGCAGCTGACCGGCACGCTGACCGCGCGCCGCGCCAAGGCCGGCGAGGGCGTGACCGCGCTGAACGAGAAGCATTACCTGCTCGACGACAGCATGACGGTGATCGCCGACGACGCGCAGGTGCATGATATCGCGGGCATCATGGGCGGCGAGCATTCGGGCGTTTCGGACACGACCACCGACGTGCTGCTGGAAGTGGCGGCCTTCGATCCGGTGCGATTGGCGCAGACGGGGCGCGCGCTGAACCTGACCAGCGATGCGCGCAGCCGGTTCGAGCGCGGGATCGATCCCGCCTTCCTGGCGCCGGGTCTGGAACTGCTGACCGGCCTGATCCTCGACATTTGCGGCGGCGAGGCGAGCGAGGCGGTGCATGTCGGCGCGCCGCGTTCGGGCAGCGATGTCGTGCGTTACGAGCCTGCGATGGCCGAAACGCTGGGCGGCCTTGCCGTGCGCGAGGAGGAGCAGCGCGCGATCCTGAACGCCTTGGGGTTCGAGGTCGCGGCGATCGAGGAAGCGGGCAGGAGTCATTGGGCGGTAACCCCGCCCAGCTGGCGGCCCGATGTCGACGGCGCTGCCGACATCGTCGAGGAAGTGATCCGCATCAAGGGCCTCGATGCGATCCAGTCGGTTCCGCTGGATCGCGGCGCGGGCGTGGCCCAGAAGACCGCGACCCCGCTGCAGGTGCTGGAACGCAAGGCACGCCGTGCTGCGGCCAGCCGCGGGATGCATGAGGCGGTGACATGGTCCTTCCTGCCCGCCGATCAGGCGTCCAGCTTTGCGGAAGAGGGGCACGAGCCCTGGACCCTGGCCAATCCGATCAGCGAGGATTTGAAAGTCATGCGTCCCTCGCTGCTGCCGGGCCTGCTTTCGGCCACGGCGCGCAACCAGGCGCGCGGCGCGGACAGCATTCGCCTGTTCGAGATCGGCCGCCGCTATCTGCGTGGGCACGGCGGCGCGAGCGACGAGCGGCTGACGCTGGGCCTTGTGCTGGCGGGCGAGAAGCGCGCGCGCGATTGGCAAAGCGGCAAGGCGGCGGCGTTCGATGCATTCGACGCCAAGGCCGAGGTCGAGGCGCTGCTGAGGGCGGCAGGCGCTCCGGTCGACAGGCTGATAGTGATGGGCGCTGATGACACTTGGGCAGGCAGCGCGTTCCATCCCGGACAGTCGGCCACGCTGCGGCTGGGACCGAAGAATGTGCTCGCGCGTTTCGGCACGATGCATCCTCTGGTCGCCAGGCAATTCGATATCGACGGGACAGTCGTCGCGGCCGAGATATTCCTCGACGCCGTTCCCGCGAAGAAGGGGGCTGCGGGCTTCACGCGCGCGGCCTTCGTGCCCCCCGCATTGCAGCCGGTGATGCGCGATTTCGCGTTTCTGGTTCCCGATACGCTGGCGGCAGGCGATCTGCTCAAGGCCGTGCGCGGCGCGGACAAGCAGGCGATCACCGACGCGCGCATCTTCGACGAATTCCGCGGTGCCGGCGTGCCCGAGGGGCAGAAGTCGCTGGCCGTTGAGATCGTGCTGCAGCCCGGCGATGCCAGCTTTACCGAAGCGGACCTGTCCGCGATTTCGGCAAGGGTGGTCGCGGCTGCCGAAAAGCTTGGGGCGTCCTTGCGCGGATGAGCGAGACCGTCACCATACGATCCGAAGCGCTGACCGCGCGCATCGCGCTGACGGGGGCGGAGCTTGTCTCGCTTCACGATGCGAGCGGGGCGGAATGGATGACCGATGGCGATCCCGCCGTGTGGGCTGGCCATGCGCCGATCCTGTTCCCCATCGTGGGCGAGCTGGCGGGCGGCAGCTATCGGCTGGATGGCAGCGAATATGCCTTGCCGCGCCACGGCTTTGCCCGCCGCCGCGAATTCGAGTTGGTCGAACACACCGGCAATAGCGCGGTGCTGAGGCTGGGCGACGATGCCGGGACGCGGGCGGTCTGGCCGTTCTCCTTCGTGCTGGACCTGCGCTATGTGCTGCAGGGCGACGCGTTGACCATGACGGCGATCGTGACCAATCGCGGGCAGGATGCCATGCCGTTCAGCATCGGCTTCCATCCCGGCTTCGCCTGGCCGCTGCCGAACGGCGGCGACAAGGCGAAGCACCGCATCATCTTCTCGGATTTCGAGGAAGGTCCGATCCGCCGCCTGGACGAGGACGGCCTGCTGCGCGCGTTCGAGGATACACCGGTCAAGAACCGCGTGCTGCGGCCCTATCCGGGGCTGTTCCATGCCGATGCGCTGATCTGGGATCGCCTTTCCAGCCGCAGCCTGAGGTTCGAGGGTGAGACCGTGCAGCCGGAAGCGGGTTCGGACAAGAAGGAAGCGGCAGCGCCCGCCGCGCTTCAGATCGCCTTTCCCGATTGCCCGATGCTGGGCATATGGCAGAAGCCGGACGCCGATTTCCTGTGCCTCGAGCCATGGGCGGGCATCGCCGATCCCGAAGGGTTCGACGGCAATCTGCGCGAGAAGCCAGGCATGATGGAACTGGCGGCGGGCGATTCGCGCCGTTTCGACGTGACCATCACGATCTTTCCCGCCGAAGCTGGAGAATAGATGATGAAGACCGTCCTTGTGACCGGAGCGACCGCCGGTATCGGCGAAGCCTGTGCCCGCGCCTTTGCGAACGCCGGTTGGCGCGTGGTCGGCACCGGGCGCCGCGTGGAGCGGCTGCAGGCGCTGCAGGATGAGCTGGGCGCGGAGCGTTTCCAGCCCTGCGTGTTCGACATCCGCGACGAGGCTGCGCGCGACAAGGCGCTGGACGATCTGCCCGAGGCGTTCGGACAGATCGACTGCCTGGTGAACAATGCCGGGCTGGCGCTGGGAACCCAGCCGGCGCAGGACAGCGATCTGGACCAGTGGAAGGTTATGATCGACACCAATGTCACCGCGCTGGTGTCGCTGACCCGCAGGCTGCTGCCGATGCTGGTCGAGCGCAAGGGCGCGATCGTCAACCTGTCCTCGGTCGCGGCGAATTATCCCTATACGGGCGGTAACGTGTATGGCGGGACCAAGGCGTTCGTGCGCCAGTTCTCGCTGGGCCTGCGCAGCGACCTGCATGGCACGGGCGTGCGCGTGACCAGCATCGAGCCCGGCATGGTCGAGACCGAATTCACCGTGGTGCGCACCGGCGGCAGCCAGCAGGCGAGCGATGCGCTGTATGGCGGGGCCAATCCGATGACGGGCGGGGACATCGCCGAGACGATCCTGTGGGTGGCAAGCCTGCCCCCGCATCTCAACATCAATACGCTGGAACTGATGCCGGTAAGCCAGAGCTTTGCCGGGTTTCAGGTCGCGCGCGACGAAAAGTAGAACTTCATGGCTTCCGAGCGGCGGACCTTCGCCATCATCTCCCACCCCGACGCGGGCAAGACCACGCTGACCGAAAAGCTGCTGCTGACCGGCGGCGCGATCCATCTGGCGGGTGAGGTGAAGGCGCGCGGGCAGGCGCGGCGCGCACGTTCGGACTGGATGAAGATCGAGCAGCAGCGCGGCATCTCGGTCACTTCGTCGGTCATGACGTTCGAGCGGGACGGGATCACCTTCAACCTGCTCGATACGCCGGGGCACGAGGATTTTTCCGAAGACACCTATCGCACGCTGACCGCGGTCGATTCGGCGATCATGGTGATCGACGCGGCCAAGGGGATCGAGCCGCAGACCCGCAAGCTGTTCGAGGTCTGCCGGCTGCGCAGCGTGCCGATCATCACCTTCGTCAACAAGGTCGACCGCGAAGGGCGCGATCCGTTCGAATTGATCGACGAGGTTGCCGACATGCTGGCGCTGGACGTCAGCCCGATGAGCTGGCCCATCGGCATGGGCGGCCAGTTCGAGGGCATACTGGATTACGCGACCGGCCATGTCGCGCGGCCCGAGGGCGGATCGCGGGAATTCCTGGGCAAGATCGACGAGGATCCGGCGATCCCGGACGATTTCGCCGAACAGGCCGAGCTGGCGCGCGAGGCCTATCCCGATTTCGACATCGACGCCTATCGCGGCGGTGACCTGACCCCGGTGTTCTTCGGATCGGCATTGAAGAATTTCGGCGTGGTACAGATGATCGAGGCGATTGCCAATTACGCCCCGCCGCCGCGCCCGCAGCCGACCGACGATGGCGAGGTGCAGCCCGGCCGCGACGAGGTATCGGGCTTCATCTTCAAGGTGCAGGCCAACATGGACCCGCAGCACCGCGACCGCATCGCCTTCATGCGGCTGGTGTCGGGCACGTTCAAGCGCGGCATGAAGCTGACGCCAAGCGGGCTGGGCAAGCCGATCGCGGTGCATTCCCCGATCCTGTTCTTCGCGCAGGACCGCGAGATCGCCGATACGGCGGAGCCGGGCGACATCATCGGCATTCCGAACCATGGCACGCTGCGCGTGGGCGATTCGCTGTCGGAAAAGAACGACATCCGTTTCACCGGCCTGCCCAATTTCGCGCCCGAGATCCTGCGCCGCGTGGTGCTGAGGGATCCGACCAAGACCAAGCAGCTGCGCAAGGCCCTGGACGATCTGTCGGAAGAGGGCGTGATCCAGGTGTTCTATCCCGAGATCGGGGCGCAGTGGATCATCGGCGTGGTGGGGCAACTGCAGCTGGAAGTGCTGATCTCGCGGTTGTCGGCGGAATACAAGGTGGAGGCGGTGCTGGAAGCGGCGCCTTTCGCCACAGCGCGTTGGATCAAGGGCGACGCGGCGGCCATGGCCGAGTTCGAAAGCTTCAATCGCCCCAATCTGGCCAAGGACCGCGACGGCGACCTTGTCTTCCTGGCGAAATCGCCGTGGGACGTGAATTACCAGCAGGAAAAGAACCCAAAGCTGACCTTTGGCGCCACCAAGGAGAGGTGACAGCGGGTCGCCA
Organism: Croceicoccus marinus; assembly: GCF_001661675.2. Classification (NCBI taxonomy): domain Bacteria; kingdom Pseudomonadati; phylum Pseudomonadota; class Alphaproteobacteria; order Sphingomonadales; family Erythrobacteraceae; genus Croceicoccus; species Croceicoccus marinus. Next base: position 73,025 of record NZ_CP019602.1, read on the forward strand.
TCCGGATTATGGCGGTAGGCATGGCCCAGTTCTTCGATGTTATCGGCGACGACCACCGCGCGATGATCTCTCGCCAGCCGGTGTATTTCGTCGCCACCGCCGCGGCGGAGGGGCGGATCAACCTGAGCCCCAAGGGTTACGACACGTTTCGCATCCTGTCCGACAGTCAGGTCGCATGGCTCGACCTTGCGGGTTCGGGTAACGAGACCCACGCCCATCTGGCGGTCGACGGCCGCATCACCGTGATGTTCTGCAATTTCGAGCAGCCGGCGCTGATCCTGCGGCTTTATGGCCGCGGGCGCGCGGTGCTGCCCGAAGACGGCGAATGGAACGGGCTGGCGAAGCATTTCACCCTGCTGCCCGGTACGCGGCAGATCTTCGTGATGGATGTGGACACGGTGCAGACCAGCTGCGGTTATGGCGTGCCCCTGATGTCGCTGGAGCGCGACAGGCCGACGCTGATCAAGCATCACCAGAAGTCCGATCCCGATGACTGGCTGGCTAGGCAGCAGGCTATGGATCGCAGCATCGACGGTCTGCCCGTTCGCACGACCGACCGTTATTTCGGCGATGCGTGACGGTGCGCGGAACAATTCGGCGCGTCGCACGATAGGTTCGATGTGCAGCTGAAGATCGCAAGCTACAACATACACAAGGGCGTGGGACTGGATCGCAAGTGCGATCCGGACCGGATCCTGTCGGTCCTGGCCGAACTCGACGCCGATGTCGTGGCGCTGCAGGAATGCGATCGCCGCTTCGGCCAGCGGCAGAGCGTCCTGCCCCGCGCCCGGATCGAGGATTCGCGTTACCGGCCCGTTGCCATCGATACGCGGCCCGGCAGCCTGGGCTGGCACGGGAATGGCTAAGACGGTCGAAATCGTCGACACCGCGGCCCTGACCCTGCCTGCACTGGAGCCGCGCGGTGCGGTGCGGATCGACCTGCGCAAGGACGGCAAGCGGGCGCGCGTCATCGGGATGCATCTTGACCTGTCGGGGCTAATGCGACGCGAGCAGGCGCGCAGCGTGCTGGCGCATCTGGATGGGCTGGGCAAGCCAGTGCCGACGGTACTGGCGGGCGACACCAATGAATGGGCCGCTCGCGGCGGAGTGTTCCGCTGCTTCGCCGATGGCTGGACGGTGCTGGACTGCGGGCGGAGCTTTCCGACACGGCGCCCGATCGCGCGGCTCGACCGGATGATCGTCAGCGACCACTGGACCGTCGAGGCGGCGGGGCCGCATCACAGCCTGCTCGCCTCGCGCGCATCGGACCATCTGCCGGTATGGGCCACTCTGTCGCTGGACAAGTAGCGACCTGCAAGCGGGCAATACACCATCCAGGCATGCCCAAAAAACAGGCAATGTCAGACGCATTGCTTACGCTTTAGGCGCGAACACCAATATTTTATTACTGCATATTCGCCGTCCGCACGGAAAAGATTGTGCAAATGTGACTTGGCACATCCCTTGCATTGTAGATGTCGACCGGCAGAGGGGTCGGTAGGCTAACGAGGGGGCAGGGATGAAATTCATCATCGCCATCATCAAGCCGTTCAAACTGGACGAGGTTCGCGAGGCATTGGGCTCGCTGGGTGTCGCCGGGATGACGGTTACCGAAGTAAAGGGCTTTGGCCGCCAGAAGGGCCAGACCGAGATTTACCGCGGTGCGGAATATTCGACCAACATGCTTCCCAAGGTGAAGCTCGAGATTGCGGCCGCAGATGCGCTGGCTCCGCAGATTATCGAGACGATCCAGCAAGTCGCCAGCACCGAGGCCATCGGTGACGGCAAGATCTTCGTGCTCGACCTGGCTTCTGCCGTGCGGATCCGCACCGGCGAGAGCGGCGACACCGCGCTGTGAGGGGGAAACCAGACATGATCCGCAAAATCGCTTGCGGTACGGCGACGCTGGGCGCGTCGCTGTTCGCCGCTGCCACCGCCTGTGCCCAGGAGGCCGGCGTTCCGATCGCAGCTGCCACCGAAACGGTGGAGACCCTGGCCGTTCCGAACCCGGGCAACAACGCCTGGATGATGACCTCTACCCTGCTGGTCCTGATGATGATCCTGCCGGGCCTTGCGCTGTTCTATGGCGGCCTGACCCGTTCGAAGAACATGCTCTCGATGATGACGCAGATCGGCGCCACCGCCGCTCTCGCCATGTTGATCTGGGTGATGTGGGGCTACTCCACCGCCTTCGGACCCGAGGGCAACGCGTTCTTCAGCTGGGGCAATATGTTCCTGTCGGCGACCACGTCGGACAGCACGGCGGCGACATTCTCCGACGAAGTGATCTCGGAATATGTCTTCATCAGCTTCCAGATGACCTTTGCGGCGATCACCGCGGCGCTGATCCTGGGTGCCACGGCAGAGCGCATGAAGTTTTCGGCGACCATGCTGTTCGTGACGATCTGGCTGACCATCGTCTATTTCCCGATCGCGCACATGGTGTGGGCGGGCGGCGGCCTGCTGTTCGAAATGGGCGCGCTGGACTTTGCCGGCGGTACCGTGGTGCACATCAATGCCGGCGTCTCCGCGCTGGTGCTCTCGTTCCTGCTGGGCAAGCGCCACGGCTATCCGGCCGAACCGATGCCACCGCACTCGCTGACGCTGACGATGATCGGCACCGGACTGCTGTGGGTGGGCTGGTTCGGCTTCAACGCCGGTTCGGAACTGGAAGCCGACGGCACCGCCGGTCTTGCGATGATCAACACCTTCGTCGCGACCGCTTCGGCTGCCCTGTTCTGGATGCTGTGCGAGAAGTTCAGCGGCCACAAGGGGTCGGCCCTCGGCTATTGCTCGGGTATCATCGCGGGTCTCGTCGCGGTTACGCCTGCGGCCGGTAACTCCGGTCCGTTCGGCGCCATCGTCCTGGGCGCGATCGCATCGATCGTCTGCTTCATCATGGTCGCCAAGGTGAAGCCGGCTCTGGGCTACGACGATTCGCTCGACGCATTCGGCATCCACGGCGTTGGCGGCATCGTCGGCGCCATCGGCACCGGCGTGGTCTATGCGCCGAGCCTTGGCGGCCCGGGCGGCGACGACTTCATGATGGGCAGCCAGGTCATGACGCAGATCATTGCGGTCCTGGTCGCCATTGGCTGGGCTGCCGTGGGTACGCTTATCGCCGGTCTCGTCACCAAGATGATCACCGGGCTGCGCGTCTCTTCCGAAGTCGAGATGGAAGGTCTCGACATCGGCGAGCATGGCGAGCGTGCCTATAACTGACACCAAGATCACCAGATTGGCGGGGTGAAATCCTTCTCTCCTCTCCCACTCCGCCAACCAGCGTTCCTCCTGCGAACGGTGAACTGGGGCCGGAAGCCAAGCGCTTCCGGCCTCTTTTTCCTGGCACCGTGTTTCCCTTGAGTTCGGGGCGGCTTGCCGCCATCACGGGCGCAAGGGATGCGAGAGGAGCCGCGCCGCGATGAAATATGTGATTGCCATCATCAAGCCCCACAAGCTGGACGAGGTCCGCGAAGGGCTGAGCGCGCTGGGCGTGGCCGGTATGACCGTGTCGGAAGTGAAGGGTTTCGGCAGGCAGAAGGGCCAGACCGAGATCTATCGCGGCGCCGAATATTCGCTGAACATGGTGCCCAAGGTGAAGCTGGAGATCGCGACGAGCGACGCGCTGGCGCCGCAGATCGTGGAAGTCATCCAGAACGCCGCCAATTCCGAGACGATCGGCGACGGCAAAATCTTCGTGCTGGATCTGGCATCGGCACTGCGCGTGCGGACCGGCGAGATAGGCGACAGCGCGCTATAGCGCTGACAGCCGGGGGTCAGCGACCGGCGCTGAGCATCTCGATCATCTGGCGGATCGGCGAAACGTCGTAGCCGCCCGATGCCGCCTGCGAGGCGATGACCGATGGATTGGCGCCCTGCTTCGCGCGGGCCAGCGCCCACAGCAACGTGGAACGCGTGCCCGATCGGCAATAGGCGAGGATCGGTCCGCCGGCTGCCTCCAGAGCGTCGACCATGGCGTCGACCTGTCCCTGCCCGAAACCCGCATGGGTCACCGGTATCGCGCGATAGGCCATGCCGGCCGCCTCGGCGGCGGCGGCGATTTCGGCGCCATAGACCTGGCCCGGCTCTTCATCGTCGGGGCGATTGTTGACGATCATGGTGACCCCCAGCGCCTTGGCTTTGGCAACATCGTCCACGCCGATCTGCGGGCTGGCCAGGAATTCGTCATTGATCCGGCGGAATTCGTTCATGCCGCGACCTCGGGATGAGCCTCGGCCTTGCGGCGGTTGCGCTTGACCATGTTGAGCATTTCGACGCCGACCGAGAAGCCCATCGCGGCATAGACATAGCCCTTGGGCACGTGGAAGCCGAAGCCGTCCGCGATCAGCACGAGGCCAATCATCACCAAGAAGGCGAGAGCCAGCATCACCAGTGTCGGGTTTTTCTCAATAAAGCGGGCGAGCGGATCGGCGGCGATCAGCATGATGCCGACGGTGATAACGACCGCGGTCACCATGATCGGAACATGGTCGGTCATGCCGACGGCGGTCAGGATCGAATCGATCGAGAAGACGAGGTCGAGAGCGATAATCTGCGCGATGGCGGCCCCGAACGTGATTTGCGCGACGCCCTTCTTCTTGTCGAGCATCTCGCCCGAATGTTCGTCAGGCTCCATGTTGTGATGGATTTCCTTGGTGGCTTTCCAAAGCAGGAACAGCCCGCCCGCAAGCAGGATCAGATCGCGTCCGGAAAAGGACGTTTCGAAAGTGGGGACCCCATGTTCGCCAACATCCCCGGTAAGGCCGAGATCGAACAGCGGCGTCTGCAACGTCACGATCCAGCCGATCAGCATCAGCAGGCAGATACGCATGATCAACGCCAGGGCAAGGCCGATCTGCCGCGCCTTCGCCTGCTGATGTGCTGGCAGCTTGTTCGACAGGATCGCGATGAACACGAGATTGTCGATGCCGAGAATAATCTCAAGCACGACGAGTGTGATAAGGGCCACCCAGGCCGCGGGATCGGAAAGCAGTGCGACAATGTCCATGGCGCATCTCTGCCCGCAGACCGCAACCCGCGCAAGTCTCCTGACCGGATCTTCCGGCAGGGAATCGACCCAGGGTGCGCAATTCGTTCGCTATTGCCGGATAAATGCTTTATGAACGCTTGGCAGTGGGAACCGATATCCGCAGTATCGGTCTGATCGCCCGGCGCTTGTCCGTCCGCACGCCGGGGCGATAGAGGGAAGGGCGAGACGCAAGGTACGCTTCGGTTTATGGGTTATGATAAAGGTCGGCGCGGTCGCGGTCGTGACAAGCGCGATAGTTTCGGTGAAGAAGGGTTCGATCCGTTCTCGCGCGGTGGTTTCGGATACGATCAGGCGCCTTCAGAATCGGGTGGTTTTCGTGGTGGCGGCTTCGATCGCGATCGCGGCGGTTTCGGTAACGACCGTGGTGGCAGCAGCTTCGGCGGCAACGATCGCGGCGGCTTCGGCGGCGGTGGTGGTGGCCCGCGTGGCGGCGGCGGCGGCGGCGGTGGCTTCCGCGGCGGCGCTGGCGGTGGTGCCGGCGGCGGTGGCGGCGGGCGCATGCCCCCGCAGGTTGTCGGCGCAGGCAAGGGTGTCGTAAAATTCTTCAACACCAACAAGGGCTTCGGCTTCATTCAGCGTGAAGACGGCGGTGAGGACGTGTTCGTCCACATCAGCGCGGTCGAGCGTGCGGGGCTTGAGGGTCTGGCCGAGGGGCAGGAACTTGCCTTCAACCTCGTGGATCGCGGCGGCAAGGTTAGCGCTGCCGATCTTCAGGTCGTGGGTGACGTGATTCCGGTCGCCGCCGCCAAGCGCGAGGCGCCGCAGCGTCAGCTTACCGGCGACAAGGCTGCCGGCACTGTCAAGTTCTTCAACAGCATGAAGGGCTTTGGCTTCATCACGCGTGATGACGGCGAGCCTGATGCCTTCGTTCACATCAGTGCGGTGGAACGTTCGGGCCTTGCTGGCATCAACGAGGGCGACCGGCTCGAGTTCGATCTCGAGGTGGACCGACGCGGCAAATATTCTGCCGTGAACCTCGTTCCGATCCAGGAATAGTCGGCCCTGCCGACAGACTTGGGCGGAACCGGGTTTGACCGGGTCCGCCTGAAGCCCTAAATGGGCAATAATGGCGGTTCCCGATCGGGGGCCGCCATTTTCCGTTGTTTTCTTCCACGACCACGGCAAGGGGAGCCACCAGTTCAAATCCCCGCCCGCGAATGCAAAGGACATAAGAATGTCGATCACGCCGTTGATGCCCGTGTACCCGCGCTGCGATGTCCGGCCGGTGCGAGGAGAGAACTGCCATCTGATCTCGGAAGACGGCCGCCGCTTCCTTGACTTTGCAAGCGGGATTGCGGTGAACCTGCTTGGCCACTCGCATCCAGCTCTGATCGACGCGATCCAGCGGCAGGCCGCGACACTCATGCATGTCTCGAACCTTTATGGCAGTCCGCAGGGAGAGGCTTTGGCCAAACAGCTGGTCGACCTCACTTTCGCCGATACCGTGTTCTTCACAAACTCGGGTGCCGAAGCGGTTGAGTGTGCGATCAAGACTGCGCGCATCTATCACCAGTCAGCCGGTGCGCAGGACAGGTTCGAGATCATCACCTTCAACAACGCCTTTCACGGCCGTACGATGGCGACGATCAGCGCTTCGAACCAGGAAAAGATGCATAACGGCTTCTACCCGATGCTCCCCGGCTTCCGCCATGTCGAGTTCAACGATCTAGAAGCGGCGAAGGCGGCCATTGGGCCGAATACCGCTGGGTTCCTGGTCGAACCGATCCAGGGCGAAGGCGGCATTCGGGTCGCAACCGAGGAATTCCTGCAAGGGCTGCGCAAGCTGGCCGGTGAGCATGATCTGATGCTGATCCTGGACGAGGTGCAGTGCGGAGTGGCGCGGACCGGCACCTTTTATGCCTATGAGCAATATGGGATCGAACCCGACATCCTCGCCACGGCCAAGGGGATCGGGGGCGGCTTCCCGTTGGGTGCATGTCTTGCGACGGAAAAGGCCGCGCGCGGCATGACCTTTGGCACTCACGGCAGCACCTATGGCGGCAATCCGCTCGCGATGGCGGCAGGCAAGGCCGTGCTGGATGTCGTCGGAAACGACGAGTTCCTCGCCCAGGTGCGCGCCAGCGGTGAGAAGCTGCGCGGGCGGCTGGAACAGTTTATCGGCAACTATCCCGATCTCTTCAGCGAAGTTCGCGGGAAGGGGCTGATGCTCGGACTCAAGTTGAAGGTCGAGAGCCGACCCTTCGTTGCGCATCTGCGCGATCATCACGGGTTGCTGGCCGTGGCCGCGGGCGACAACGTCATGCGCGTCTTGCCGCCACTCGTGATCGAGGACGATCATATCGACGAGTTCATGGAAAAGCTGTCGGCAGGCGCAGCGCCCTACAGTCCGGAAGCCGTCTCATGAGCGTGAGGCATCTGCTGGATCTTGTCGATGCGGGCGGCGACGCGCTGCAGGCGATGATCGATGACGCCATGGCCCGCAAGAAGGCGCGCAAAGGCTGGACCAAAGGTCGCGTCGACGAAGATGCGCCACTGGCCGGCTGTACGCTGGCGATGATCTTCGAAAAGAATTCGACCCGCACGCGCGTTTCGTTTGATATGGCGATGCGTCAACTTGGCGGCAGCGCGATCATCATGGAAGCTGGCAGCATGCAAATCGGTCGCGGCGAAACGATCGCCGATACCGCGCGTGTGCTTTCCCGAATGGTCGATGCCATCATGATTCGGACCGACGATCATTCGAAGATAGAGGCGCTCGCTGAAAATGCGAGCGTTCCTGTCATCAATGGACTGACCGACCGGTCGCATCCGTGTCAGATCATGGCCGATCTTCTGACCTTGGTCGAACATGGCAAGGTGCTGAAGGGAATGGAACTCGCCTGGCTTGGCGACGGCAACAATGTCCTGCATTCGGTGCTGGAAGCGGCCGGCCTCATGGGCTTCAATGTCCGCTATGGCGTGCCCGACGGCTACGAACCTGACGAGGAGTTCGTCGAATTCGCAAGGTTTCGCGGTTCGAAGGTCACACTGACGCGCGACGCTGCTGAAGCGGCACGGGGCGCCGATGTCCTTGTCACAGATACATGGGTGTCGATGGGGCAGGATATGGCTCACGACAAGGTTGCCGCCATGAAGCCCTTCCAGATCAACGAGGCCCTGATGGCCCACGCGAAGCAAGATGCCGTCTTCCTTCATTGCCTTCCCGCCCATGTCGGCGACGAGGTGAGCGAGGGTGTTTTCGAGGGACCGCAGTCGGTTGTATGGGACGAAGCGGAAAACCGCATCCATGCGCAAAAGTCCGTCCTGCGTTGGGCGTTTGGGCAGCTTTGATGCCCGATGTACCGGCTTTGCCGCCTGACGAGACGGGCTTCGATGTTGTGTTGGGGTTCAGCCTGCCGGAACGCGACGTTCGCGGGCGCTGCGTACGTTTAGGGCCGGTACTCGATACGGTCTTATCGGCGCATGATTACCCGGGGCCGATCCGGCATCTGCTGTCTGAAGCCCTGCTGGTTGCCACGCTGATCGGCTCGCTCGGCAAGGAAGATCGCAGCCAGATGACGATGCAGGCGCAGTCTGCGAACGGTATCGTGGACATGCTAGTCTGCGACTACCGGGATGGCGAGCTTCGCGGCTATGTCCGGTTCGATGCGGAGCGGCTGGATGACCTGGGGGCCAATCCGCCTCTATCCGCCCTCGTCGGGACGGAGGCCTATCTGGCGATCACTTTCGATGTTGCCGATGGTGGACGTTATCAAGGTATCGTCCCCTTGAACGCAGCTTCGCTAAGTGACGCTTGTGAAGCCTATTTTCGGCAGTCGGAGCAATTGCCGACCGTCCTGCGGATTGCGGTACAATCGCAGGATGGCCACTGCGTAGCGGGCGGTCTGCTGCTGCAATACTTACCCGATGGTGAGGAAGGCCGCGAACGGCTGCATGTTCGCCATGACGATCCCAATTGGGAGCATGTCGAGATAATCAGCTCGTCCGTCAGGCATAGCGAACTGGCAGACCCTGCATTGTCTCTCGAGGCTCTGCTTTGGCGCCTGTTCCACGAGGAAGCTGAACTGCGGGTCGAGACGATTGCCAAGTTGGTGCGGGGGTGCAGATGCTCTGCAGATCATTATCATGCGGTGCTGTCGCGATTCGGTTCGGCGGAACTGGATGAGATGCGTGACGATGACGGGCTCATCAGGGTCGACTGCGCCTTCTGTTCACGCATCTTTCCCGTTGAAGTCTGATCAGGCCAGCCGTTAGCAAATCGGCATGCCGAACAGGCTTCTTGCGACGCTGCGCAGGACCTTATAGCGCTGCGTCATGACTAAAGATGACTTGAACGAAAAGCCCGCTGTAGTCCTGTTGTCGGGCGGGCTCGATTCCATGGTGACTGCCGGAATCGCCAAGACGCAAGGGTATAGCGTCAATGCTCTCACGGTCGATTATAACCAACGCCATCGGCGTGAACTCGACAGTGCGACTGTCATCGCCAACGCGATCGATGTCGATCGCCATCTCGTACTGCCGCTCGATCTTCGCAAGATCGGCGGCTCTGCTTTGACGAGCGAGATGGCGGTGCCGAAGGATGGAGTCGGCAGCGACATACCCATAACATACGTGCCTGCCCGCAATCTGGTGTTTCTGTCGCTAACGCTTGCCTGGTGCGAGGCTATTGGCGCGCAGGACATTTTCATCGGCGTAAACGCGCTGGATTATTCCGGCTATCCCGACTGCCGGCCCGAATTCATCAAGTCTTTCGAAAAGACCGCTGAACTGGCCACGAAGGCAGGTAGCGAGGGCGCAAAGTTCTCTATCCATGCCCCGCTACAGTTCATGTCCAAGGCCGAGATCGTCGATAAGGCCTATGAACTTGGGCTCGATCCGTCGATGAGCTGGTCATGTTATGATCCGGGTGAAGACGGGCGTCCTTGTGGGTTGTGCGATAGCTGCAGGCTGCGCCAGCAAGGCTTTGCACAGACCGGACGCCAGGATCCGGTGGATTACAGCAAACGGATCTAACCGGACCCGCCTCAGCCTCAAAGAAAAAGGGGCCGGATTGCTCCGGCCCCTTTCCATATCGATCTTTCGATCTCTGGCTTACATGCCCGAACCCGGACCGTAGGTGATTTCCACCCGTCGGTTCTGAAGTTCACGCACGCCATCGGCAGTCGGAACCCGCGGGTTCTGCTCACCGAAGCCTTCGGTCGAAATCGCCGCGCCCGGAATGTTCCGAGCCGTGAGATACGATTCCACCGACTGAGCGCGACGCTCGGAAAGCCCGATGTTGTAGCTCGCCGTACCCGACGTATCGGTATAACCAGCCACCATGATCGGAACCGAGTTACAGTCGGCATAGGAAGCGATGGCGCTGTCCAGAATGCTGGCTGCTTCAGGCGTGATCTCGGACGAATCCCAATCGAAGAACACGATATAGGGCCCGGTATTGCACACGACCTGCGCCGGAGGCGGCGGGGGAGGCGGCGGCGGGGGCGGGGGCGGGGGCGGCGGCGGCGGCGGCGGGGGAGGCGGCGGCGGAGCAGGCGACCAGAAGTTGTAGGTCAGCGAGCCCAGCAACGAGTGCGAACGAATGTCCGTCTCGAGCGAGTTGCCATCCGGCGTCACCAGTTCGATGTCTTGGTGGTTGAAGAAGCGATACTTCAGACCGACATCCCAGTTGTCCGTCAGCGGAGCACGAATGCCCGCAATGGCCTGCCATGCGAAGCCAGTGTCCGAATCGTCGATCAGGACAGGCTCTTCGAATTCGCTACGAGCAACACCAGCACCGCCGCCGATGAAGCCCTGAAGGCCATCGTCGTCGCCAAAGTCGATCATGCCATTGACCATGAAGCTCAGCGTGTTGAACTCGTGGTTCACTTCGCTGTCTTCATAGTTTTCACCGAACAGCGTCAGGCCGTCGTCGCCGGCGCCCTTGTAGGCTGCTTCGGTTTCGAGGCGAAAGCCTCCGAAATCATAGCCGGCCACGACGTCGAAGTCATAACCATAGTCCCAGTCGAAAGTCGCCTGATCATCGACGCCATTCACGTTAACGTCTGAATCCTCGACGAGCATAGCACCGCCATCGACACCAATGTACCACGCATCTTCGCGTGCCAGTGCCGGCGACGCTATGGCCGTAGAGGCCAGAGCAAGGCCGATTACCGCTTTATGCATCAGCGTTTCCCCTTATTTTCCATCTTGTTGATTGAAGCCACGGAGGCGAGTTCTATCCGTAGTTGATTTTGCGCGCAAGCTTGGTGAAACGAAGCATTGTTGCATTCGCGCATCACTTTTCTTGCACGCCATGGTCTTTCCGCTGATAGATTTTCCCTCACGTTATGGCGGCAATGGCTGTGGGGCAAAAAAGTTCCCATTCAGTTACACAAAAAAAGACAAGGGGTTGCGGCAAGTTTTAGCTTTCGGGCAGATGGCCGGACGTGCGTAGGAGCGAAATGATCTGCTCGATCGCGTCCCGTGCCTCCGAGTCAACGGTAGAGCCGCTGTTCGGAAAATCGATCTGCATGGGCTTGCTCCACACTCCCTTGAACCGGCGCATGGCGTCGAGATTTCGATCATATACCGACATTCCCGATGTGGGCGTCAGGAACAGCCACTGCCCTTGCTGCCAGCAGGCCAGATCATTTTCGTGTCTCTCGAATTCGGCGCTGCCGCCGCTCACGATCCAGCAATCGCCAGGCTTTGGATCGAGTGGCGGCGCGCCGGCCTCTCCCTCGACGATCGGCTGCAACAGCATGTCGGTTCGGATCAGGGCCTCGTTGACGAACAACTCTTTCTGGGCCTGTGCCACAGGCATGGCTGTGCTGCGGTCCGCGCAGGCTTTCCGGCTCGGCCGCCGAATACAGATAGGCCTGCGCCCCGCTAGGCCAGCTGAGCCGGCGAAGCGAAGGCTCGAACACCGGCCTCCGATAGGGCGGCGAGACGGCCAGCAGACCGCTCTCCCCTTCGACCATGATCGCGCGCGCTTCCGCCAGCGAAGCGCCGATCAGCGCAATGCGCGCATCGGGATGGTCGCGCGCGATCCGCCGCACCCATTCCGCGCCCGCCCTCGTCTTGCCGAACCCGCGACCGGCGCAGATCAGCCAGACCAGCCAGTCTCCTACGGGGGACAATTGCTCCTCGCGGGCCCATAGCTCCCAGAAATAGCGAAGTTCGCGGCGCTCCTCGGGCTGCAGCAGGTCCAGCACGGGCCTGCGATCGACATGGGGCAGGCTTGCCAGCCAGGCGAGGCGGTCGGTCCTGTTCATCGTCCCCGCCCCATTCAGTCTGCGCCTTCGCTGCCGTTCCTGGCCGGCCTGGTCTTGTCGGCCTGCCGCATCCGCTCCCTCATCATGTCGAGCTTGCTGTTGATGCGGTCGATGACCTCCTTCTCGTCCTCACAGGTTTGCTGCGCCTTGGTCCGGCCGAATGCCTCGCGGTGCGAGAGCAGCAGCCGGATCGACTGGGCATTGTCATATTTGCGGTCGTTCTTCGCATCCGCGGGCTCGCCCTCGCGCAGGCGGCACAGCAGGTCGAGTTCGAGCGCTTCGTATCCAAGGCAGAGCGCTTCCTGCCAGGCCGCGGCGAAGGCCGGTTCGCTGCGGCGCGTCTTGTAGGCGGTGCTGACGTCGATCCTGCCGGCGCGGGCGGCGGCGGCTACATTCGAGCTTTGCGCCAGTGTTTCCAGAAACCGCTCGCGCCAGTTGTGAGGGCGGCGCATGCGTTTTGTCTGCCGAGCATCGGTCATGACCGGCTCCCGTCACTAGGGTTAAATCGGCGGACCATCGGCCCGCATGGCTTGTGAGGTGGTCGCAAGAAGCGTCGGCGAGGGGTCCTCGGCGACTCGCTTTATCGCGATGTTCCGTGTCTCTAACCAAAGAGTGTGACGATGTCAATATAAAAGTGCCAAATAGGTTATTTTATCTTGGGGCTGGCCATGCGCCCGCACCCTGCTACACGCCGGAAAGCACAGGGTTCATGGGGGCGCGGCAGGCGAATGCTTCGCAAGCTATACGACTGGACGATCGACAAGGCTCAGCACCGCCACGCCGAAGCATGGCTGGCGGCGATCTCCTTCATCGAATCGAGCTTCTTCCCGATTCCGCCGCATCCGCTGCTGGGGCTGATGTGCCTCGCCAACCCGCGCCGCGCGATTCGCTATGCGCTGATCTGCACGATCGCATCCGTCGTGGGCGGGCTGTTCGGCTATGCGATCGGCTATTTCCTCTACGAGGCAGTGGGCAAGGCGCTGATCGGCGCACTGGGCCTGTCCGAAAGCTTCCCCGTCGCGGCCTGCTACCTGCGCGAGCGGGACTGGGAGGTCATCGTGATCGCGGGCGCCACCCCAGTGCCGTTCAAGCTGCTGACGATCACCTCGGGCTTCATCGAGATGAACCTGGTGACCTTCACGCTGGCCGCGATCGCCGGACGCGGCTTTATCTTCATGACGGTCGGGATTCTATTTCGCCTGTTCGGAGCGCCGATCAAGGCGTTCATCGACCGCTATCTCGGCATGCTGACCACGGCCTTCGTGCTGCTGCTGGTCGGCGGCTTCGTGGTCGCGTCCTACGTGGGCAGCAGCGAGGGCGATCCGGTGCGCGACCAGTGCCAGATCGCCGCCTCGGCCTAGCCGAAAGCGTTGAGAAAACCGGCGTCAGATGATGCCGGTCTTCTTCCCCGCTGTCTCGAACATGGTCAGGATCTGGCCAACCTGCTCCTCGCTATGCTCAGCGCAAAGCGAACAGCGCAGCAGCGTCATGTTGGCAGGCGTCGCCGGCGGGCGCGCCAGATTGACATAGAGCCCTTCCTTGAGCAGCGCTTCCCACATGCCGGCCCCTCGCTCCAGATCGGGCATGATGACCGCGATGATCGCGCTCTGCGGCTCGTCGGTGCCAAGCTGGAAGCCCAGCTTCTTCAACCCCGCATGCAGCCGCCGGGAATTGTCCCACAGATGCTGACGCTTGTTGCCGGCATCCATCAGCTTGCGGATCGATGTCGCGGCCGTAGACACCACGCTGGGCGGCAGCGAGGCGGTGAAGACATAGGGGCGGCAGACAAGCCGCATGATCTCGAACTTGGGATGGTTGGATACGCAGAAACCGCCAACCGTGCCGACGGACTTCGAGAACGTGCCGATGACGAAGTCGACCTCGTCCAGCACGCCCTGGTCCTCGGCCACGCCGCGGCCGTTCGGCCCGATGAAGCCCATCGAATGCGCCTCGTCGACCAGCACCATCGCGCCGTGCTTCTTGGCGACCGCGACCATTTCCCTGAGCGGAGCGATGTCGCCAAGCATCGAATAGACGCCTTCCAGCACGACCAGCTTGCCCGCGCCCTCGGGAATCCGGCGCAGCCGCTTTTCCATGGCGTCGATGTCATTGTGCTTGAACGGCACCACCTCGGCATTGCCCATCGCGCAGCCGTCCCAGATGGACGCATGGCTGTCGATGTCGAGGACGATGTAGTCGCCCTTGCCTGCGATGGTGGAGATGATCCCCAGATTGGCCTGGTAGCCGGTCGAGAACACCATGGCATGATCCATACCATAGAATTCGCGCAGCGCGGCCTCGCACCCCTTGTGCCCCACATAGGTGCCGTTCAGCACGCGGCTGCCCGTCGTGCCCGAACCGAAATCCGACAGCGCCTGCTTTCCCGCCGCGATCACGTCGGGGTCGAAGGTCATGCCCATGTAGTTGTAGGTGCCGAGCAGGATCGTCTCGCGCCCGTTGCAGACCGCGGTCACCGGCGAGAGCACTTGCTCCATCACCAGGTTGAACGGATCTTCCAGCCCGGAATCGAGCAGGTCCGAACGCTGCTTGATCAGCGGATCGAATTTCGAGAACAGGTCGCGCGGATCGCCCGTGGCCTCGCCCTCTCCGGGCAGCGGTGCGGGCCTGTCTGGCTGGCTGATGGCTTCAGTCATGATCCTACCCGCGCAGCCTGGTGACCGCGTCGATCAGCTGGCCATAATTCTCGATCTCGGCCTGCTGGTTCATGCTGATGATGATGTCGAACTCGTCCTCGATCGCGGCGACGAAATCCATCACCGTCAGGCTGTCCCACTCCAGATCGCCTGCGAAGGTCGTGTCTTCGGTTATCTCGACACCCTTCTTGTTGAAGGGTTCGATCAGAGTGTCGATGCGGGTCTTGGTATCTTCGCGGTCCATGGTCCTGCCAATCGGAATGCCTGTTGGCCCGTGGCAAAGACGGGCAGAGCCCAAGTGTCAAGCCAAAGCCACTTGCACCAAAAGGCTGTGCCGCCGCGAAATCGTTGAATCGAGCCGCTTTGCCGGTCAGGCGGCGGCGCGATTTTCCACCAGGGAATTCACCGCGCTCATGAAGGCGTTGATCGAAACCGGCTTGGACAGATAGGCATGCGCTCCGGCAGAGCGGATCCGTTCCTCGTCTCCCTTGCCGGCATAGGCAGTCACCGCCAGCACGGGAATTTCCGCCAGTCGCTCGTCCAGCTTGAGCGATTCGATGAGCGAGATGCCCGAGATATTGGGCAGCTGGATGTCCATGATGATCAGGTCGGGCTCGAACGCAATGGCCTGGTCGATTGCGGCAAGGCCGTCGGCCACCGGCTCCACCGCAAAGCCATGAGCCCTGAGCAGGTCGCAGAAAAGCTTTCTGTTGAGATCGTTGTCTTCGACAACCAGAACCCGTAATGCCAAGATCAGTCCCCCGAGGATCATTTGAAACCCACCTGATCCAGGGGCCTTGTGTAAAACCGGCAGGCGGCGTTTGACAATCCCAATCAGAGAATCATCCGGACCGGAAGCAAAAACTGTGGCGCTGATGGCACTTTCATGGGTGCTGCAGGACGAGGATCGGGCTCAGCGGCTGCTGTCGCTGACCGGTCTCGAACCCGATCATCTGCGCCATGCGTTGGGCGATCCCGCGGTGCTGGCGTCGATCCTTGATTTCCTCGCCAATCACGAACGGGACCTGCTGTCGGCGTCGGAAGCGCTCGATCTGTCGCCCGACATCATCGTCGCGGCGCGCAATCGGCTGGCCCCGCCGCCTGACGAGATGTAGAGGCGCTGCCATGCCCCAAATCGATTCCAACGCGCCGCTCGTCATTACCGATTGCGACGAGGTGCTGCTGCGCATGGTCACCCACTTCCGTGCCTGGCTTGCGGAAGATCACGCGATCACGATGAACGTCAGCCGCGATTTCATTGGCGCGCTTCGCCGTGACGATGGCCGCACGCTGGAGCAGGAGGAGGTCTGGACCCTGCTCGGCGGCTTCTTCGATGCCGAGATGCACCGGCAGGACGAAGTACCCGGCGCGATCGACGCGATCCGCACGTTGAGCCTGCATGCCGAGGTGGTCGTCCTCACGAACCTGGGCGACGAGCGGCGCGAGGACCGGATTCGCCAGCTTGCGACCTTCGGCATCGACCTGCCCGTCTATA
This sequence comes from Croceicoccus marinus, assembly GCF_001661675.2. Taxonomy (NCBI): domain Bacteria; kingdom Pseudomonadati; phylum Pseudomonadota; class Alphaproteobacteria; order Sphingomonadales; family Erythrobacteraceae; genus Croceicoccus; species Croceicoccus marinus. The sequence goes on from NZ_CP019602.1 coordinate 89,441, forward strand.
CCAACCAGGGGCCGAAGGGCCCGGCGCTCGCCCGCATCGTCGAGGAGCGGGGCCGCGACGCACGAGGGAACCTGCGACCGACCTTCTTCATCGACGATCTGGCGGTCCATCACGGATCGGCCGCCGAGATGGTGCCCCATGTCACCCGGCTGCACTTCGTGGGCGAGCCCGAGGTGGCGGCGCACACCACCTGCGCGTTCACCGCGGGCCACGCCCATGCGCGCATCGACAACTGGCAGCAGGCCCTTCCGTGGCTGCTGGACCGCATCAAGGAGCATTCATGAGCGTGAAGAGCATCGACAAGCGCCTGTCGGAAATGGGCATCACCCTGCCCGAACCGGCCGCTCCGGTCGCCAGCTATGTCGCGGCGGTCGAGCATGGCGGATTGCTCCATATCTCGGGCCAGTTGCCCTTCATCGACGGCCAGCTCGTCAAGGGGCGGCTGGGTGAGAGCGTGACGCTCGATGACGGCATGGCGGCGGCGCGGGCCTGCGGGATCATGATCCTGGCGCAGGCAAGGGCGGCCCTGGGCACGCTGGAACGGGTCGAGCAGGTGGTGAAGCTGGGCGGCTTCGTGAATTCGACCGGCGACTTCATCGACCAGCCCAAGGTCGTGAACGGTGCGTCCGACCTGATGATGGCGGTCTTCGGCGACGCGGGTCGCCATGCCCGCAGCGCGGTCGGCGTGCCGGTCCTGCCGCTGGGCGCAGCGGTCGAGGTGGACGCGATCCTCGCCGTCAGGCCTGCCTGATCGATGGGGGCATCCGCTCCCTCGTGGCTGACCGACTGGACCTATGCGCATCGCGGGCTGCACGGACCCGATGGCGCGCTGGAAAATTCGCTGCCCGCCTTTAGGGCGGCGATTGCCCGCGGCCACGGGATCGAATGCGATATCCAGCAAAGCCGCGACGGGTGCGCGATGGTCTTTCACGACTGGACGCTCGACCGGCTGACCGACGAGCGGGGAGCGGTGCGCGAAAGGAACGCCGCCGATCTGCAGCGGATCGGCCTCCATCAGGCCAGCGGCACGATCCCGACGCTGGACGCCATGCTGCGGCTGGTGGCGGGGCGGGTCCCGATCCTCGTCGAGGTGAAGTCACGGCGCGATGTCGACTGGCGCCCGCTTGCGCGTGCGGCGCAGCGCGCGCTCGCGCCCTATCGCGGACCTGCCGCGCTGATGAGCTTCGACCCCGACATCGTGCACTGGCTGCTGCGCCACTCGCGCCGCCCCGTCGGCATGGTGATCGGCCGAGGGGAATGGCAGCGCGCCGGCGGGCGAGGCGGATTTGCCGCGTGGCGGGGTCTTGCGATCCAGCGTCTCGATCCCGATTTCATCGCTTGTGACATTGCCGACCTCCCCGATCCTTGGATTGCCCGCCTGCGCGCGCAGGGCCTGCCGGTGCTGAGCTGGACGATCCGCAGCCGCAAGCTGGCCGCGCGGGCGGCGATCCATGTCGACGCCCCGATCGCCGAGGGCGCGGGCCTGCCGTGAGCGAGGGAGACCTTGCGATACGCCTGGCCGGATCGGTCGGCACCATCCCCTCGGCGGACTGGGACGCGCTGAACCCCGGCGGCAATCCGTTCACCAGCCACCGCTTCCTCGACATCATGGAGCAATCGGGCAGCGTGGGGCCCGGCACCGGCTGGGCGCCCGCCCCGTTGATCCTGGGCGATGGCATCGCCCCTCCACGCGCAGCCCTGCCGGCCTATCTGAAGTCGCACAGCCAAGGCGAATACGTGTTCGACCACGGCTGGGCCGACGCGTGGGAGAGGGCCGGCGGCAGCTATTATCCCAAGCTGCAGATCTCCGTCCCTTTCACCCCCGCAACCGGCCCGCGCGTGCTGGCGGCGAGCGAGGACGACGCCCGCATCATGCTGCGCGGCGCCGAAGCGCTGGTGTCGGGCGAGGATCTATCCTCCGCCCATGCGACTTTCATCATGCCCGACCAGATCGACCTGTTCCGTGAAGCGGGATGGCTGATCCGCCAGGACATCCAGTTCCACTGGACCAATCGTGGATTCCAGGATTTCGAAGCGTTTCTCGCCACGCTGGCATCGCGCAAGCGCAAGGCGATCCGCAAGGAACGCGCCCGCGCCATCGAGGGATTGCGCATCGAGCATCTGTCTGGCGACGCGCTGAAACCGGAGCACTGGGACGCATTCTGGCTGTTCTACCAGGACACCGGCGCGCGCAAGTGGGGCCATCCCTATCTGACGCGCGAGGCATTTGACCTGTTCGGATCGCGAATGAAGGACGATGTCGTCCTGATCCTGGCCTTCGAGGACGACATGGCGGTCGCAGGCGCGCTCAACTTCGCGGGGCCGCAGGCGCTTTACGGACGCTATTGGGGAGCGCTGGTCGACCGTCCGTTCCTGCATTTCGAGCTATGCTATTACCAGGCGATCGATGCCGCCATCGCACGCGGCCTGCAGCGCGTGGAAGCAGGCGCGCAGGGATCGCACAAGCTGGCGCGCGGGTATGAGCCGGTTACGACCTACTCGGCCCATTTCATCCCGCACGAAGGCTTTCGCGCAGCCGTCGCGGATTATCTGGACAAGGAGCGCGCGGGCATCGACATGCAGCAGAATGCCCTGCAGTCGATGACGCCGTTCCGGCGCGGCTAGCCGGGCGTCAGGCGTCCAGCCGGGCGTTCTCGATCAGCCATGCACGGGCGTTGCGCTGTGCATCGGCGATTTCGCGTGCGGTCATTTCGCTGGCTACCTCGCAGCGGCATTGCGGCGCTTCCTCGTGTCCGTTCGCGGCGGCCAGGTTGAACCATTTATGCGCCTCGACCATGTCGCACGGCAGGCCGTGGCTGCCGGTGGAATAGGCGCAGCCGAGTTCGAACATCGCGTGGTCGTCGCCCGTATCCGCAAGTGCCCGATAGATGTCCAGATAGTCGCCCGCTCCGGACCGGAACGGCATCGCACTGCGGAAATCCTGCTGATCGAGATAGCCCATGGTTCACCCCCTTCGAAGCGCCTTGCCCCCTGTGGCAGCGCAGGGTGCAGTCTGTCCCACCTTGGTCAACAAGCCGTTAACGATGTTCGCGCCCTGTTACGTATGGTTTTTCAGGCGGTGATCGGACTGTTCGGGATTGCTTAATCTGTGCACGAATAAGCAGGATCCGCAATGCGCGCTTGTGCCTGAATAGCTTGACAACTATAGGGCCGCGCATCGGGGTTTCACATTTGTCGCCGATGAGGGCCGTGGCGACATCTGGAGGTGCGGATGGCAACGAGCATGAGCATGGCGACCGGAAGCGAGATCGACGACCTTGCTGCGGCACGCAATGCGCTGGCGGGCGAATATCTGCCCAGCGCTGACGAACCTTACATGAATACGCAGCAGCAGGATTTCTTCCGCAAGCTGCTGACCGAATGGAAGCAGTCCATTCTCGATGTCTCCGCAGGCACGCTGCAGAACCTCCAGGAAGGTCCGATCCGCGAGCCCGATCTCAACGATCGCGCTTCGAGCGAGACTGATTGGGGCATCGAGCTGCGCACCCGCGATCGCCAGCGCAAGCTGATCGCCAAGATCGATTCGGCACTCCGCCGCATCGACGAGGGCGAATATGGCTATTGCGAGGTGACGGGTGAGCCAATCGGTCTTGGCCGACTGATCGCCCGGCCCATTGCGACCATGACCGTCGAAGCGCAGGAAGCGCACGAGCGGCGCGAGAAGATCTCGCGCGACGACTGAACTGCGGTGAAGCGTGGCGTATCGGGCATCGGTCGAAGCCCGATTGTCCCGATGCGGTACAAAGTTGTGCTGTTGGGGATAGTCCCAATGCGCTTTAGACTTTCTTAGGTCTTGTTCTCTACTGATTGCGTATTGGAATGAGCGGGCATGCGGGCCGTTCATGTTTTAAATGCGCAGTCCCCAGGGAAACGAGCGATGATCGACCGCCAGGATAATCGCAGGCATGGCCGCGACTCGCTCTTCCTCGTGACGGAGTTGAGGCTCGAGCGCGACGGACCTCCCTATGAGGTAAAGCTGCGTAACATATCGGATTCCGGAGTCATGGCCGAAGGTCCGATGCGGGTTTCGCGCGGGACTCGGGTCTATCTGGAACTGCGCAACGTCGGTACGGTGGCAGGCCATGTCGCCTGGGCGGCTGGCGACCGATGCGGGATCGCATTCGACGAATCGATCCGGTCCTCGCTTGTCCAGTTCCCGGTTTCCAATGTCGACCTTCCCGAAGGCGACAAACAGGAAAACGACGTCTCCCACTTATCGGACCGCGACGACCAGGGCTGACCGGCCGTCACAAGCAAATGGCTGACCGCGCCCGTGCGACTTGCTAGGACGCGGGGCATGAGCCGCCATCTGCTTCGCCCCCTCTATTGTCTGACGCTCCTGCTGCCGTGCCTGTCGGCCTGCAGCCAGGACAATGCCGCGCCGGTCGACGTCGTGCTTGTCGGCGACCGGGCAGCCGCCCTGTCAGAGGATGGCGACATGGATCCTGCCAGGGCGGCGCTGACCTCCGCCACCCAGGAAGGGCTTGTCGACTTCGACGCCGAGGGGCGCATCACCCCGGGCCTTGCCGAAAGCTGGATCGTCACCGACGACGGGCTCAGCTATATCTTCCGCCTGCGGACCATGCGCGACGGCGAGGATGAGCCGATCACCGCCGACGATATACGCAGCCTTCTGTCCGCCGCTATCGACCGCCAGCAGGATACGGCCCTGGGCCTCGATTTCCAGGCGATCGAGGCGATCTATGCGCGGACGAGCAGGGTCATCGAGATTCGGCTGAAATCACCGATGCCCGAGTTCCTCAACCTGCTCGCCGGGCCGGAACTGGCGGTGCAGACGGGCCGCGGCAATCCGCAGGTGATGGTCCTGGACACGGACGGCACGGGCGAACCCCGACTGCTACCCCCTGCCTTGCCAGAGGGGGCGGACAATCCGTTCAGCGATGCGGAGCCGCTGGAAATGCGGATCCTGCCTTCGAAGGAGGCAGTGGATTTCTTCCAGTCGGGCAAGGCGGCCGTTTTGCTGAACGGCAATGTCGACGGATTGCCCTTTGTCCGCATGGGCGGGCTGCTACGCGGCTCGATCCGGCTCGATCCAGTCTCGGGCCTGTTCGGTCTTGCTGTCGCGCGGCGAGACGAAGGTTTCCTGAGCGATCCGGTCAATCGGGAAGCCCTGTCGATGGCCATCGATCGCGATGCGCTGATCGAACCCTTCAATATCGGCGGCTGGGTGCCGACGACGCGCATCTTTCCAGCCGGCCTTCCCGACAGTGCGGGCCCCCCGCAGGAGCGCTGGCAGGCAATCACCATGGAGGACCGGCAGGCGATCGCCCGCCGCCGGGTTCAGAGCTGGACCGGTGCTAATGACGCCGCTCCGCAATTGACCGTCGCCCTGCCGCCTGGCCGGGGCGGCGATCTGCTGTTCAATCGCCTGCGCCGCGATATGGCGGCCATCGGTGTCGGACTGCAGCGGACGGTCGACCGCGACGAAGCCGATCTGTGGCTTGTCGACGAGGTTGCGCGCTACCGCATGGCGCGTTGGTATCTGAACCGGATGAACTGCGGCATCTCCCAAGCCGCTTGCAGCCCTGAAGCCGACGCCTTGGTGCAGGAAGCGGTTGGCGAAGCCGACGACATGCGCCGCGCCGTACTGATGGCCGAGGCCGAAGCACTGATCGCTGCAGAAAATGGCTTCATTCCCTTTGGCGCTCCGATTCGGTTTTCGCTCGTCAGGGGTTCGGTCGACGGCTTCGCGGTCAACCCGCTGGGCGTGCATCCCTTGTCCCCGCTGGCCTTGCCCCCCACCTAGGTTTAATGAAGGACAACGAACCCCGCCGACCCGAAGGCCTGCAGCCCATGTTCGAGGCGCAGTCGATCGGCATGGGCAGCGACCCCGCCTCTATCCGCCAGCGGATCGAAATGCTGGAGCGCATTCTCGAGCGCAGTTTCCGCATCCCCGGCATCAACTATCCGGTCGGACTGGATGCGATCGCGGGTCTGGTCCCGGTGGTCGGCGACCTGCTGACGGCAGCGATGGGCGCCTATGTGGTATGGGAAGCGCGCAACCTGGGTCTGCCCAAGTGGAAGATCTGGAAGATGGGCGCCAATGTGGCGTTCGACACCGCGATCGGCGCGGTACCTCTGGTCGGGGATGCCTTCGATCTGGTGTTCCGCTCGAACACCAGGAATCTCAAAATCATCCGCAAGCATCTCGACAAGCATCATCCCGAGACGCGCGTCATCGAGCAATAGCCGCGAATGCCCCGATCAGAAGTCGATCGCGATCCCGTTCTTTTCCCAGTCGCCGTAACGCGTGGGATCGGGCCGCTCACCCCCTTCGTGGCGCGAACCCTTGCCCGGATCGGGCGCAGGTTCGTTCGTCCAATGGGCGGGCTTCTCGAAGTCGGCGGGCCGCTTGGTGGCGCGTTTTGTCATGCATCGAACATGGGGTGGCTGGCGCATGATGGCAAGCGCGGCTAGGGCGGCTCCATCATTTTCAGGAGCCTTGCTTGCCCGATATCGCCGGATTGCCCGCCCGTAGGGCTGCCCTTCAGGTCCTAGATGCCGTGCTTCGGCGCGGTGAGACAATGGATGTCGCCTTGCCGCGCGCAGCCGGGCGGCTGCGACCTGCCGATGCGGCGCTTGCCCGCGCCATTGCGGGCGAAAGCCTGCGCTGGCTGACCGATCTGGACGCCCTGATCGACGGCGCGACGCGCCAGCGTCTGGCCGACGACGCCAAGGTGCGCAGCGTGCTGCGGCTGATGCTCGCGCAGGCCCTGCGGCTCGATACCCCGCCTCACGCGGTCGTATCGACGGGGCTGGAACTCCTCATGGGTGGACCGCGCCGTTTGGCTCACGGTGTGTTCTCGACCCTGATGAAGCAGGACGTCCGGCTGCCCGTTCTGCCCAGCCTCCCCGATACGGTCGGCGATCGCTGGGCCCACCAATGGCCCGACCGCGTCGACGCGATACGCCAGGGGCTGGCCGAACTGCCACCGCTCGACATCATGCTGCGCGATCCGGCGAGCGAGGCCGAATGGGCAGAGCGGCTGGGCGGTACGCCTCTTGGCCACGGCCGACTGCGCCTGCCGCGCGGACAGGCCGTGACCGAACTGCCGGGCTATGCGCAGGGCGCCTGGTGGGTGCAGGACATGGCCGCGACGATCCCAGCAAGCCTGCTTGGCGATGGCGCCGGTCAGCGAGTGCTCGATCTCTGCGCTGCGCCGGGAGGGAAGAGCCTGCAACTGGCCGCCGCCGGATGGGAGGTGATCGCTCTGGAAATCTCCAAACGGCGGCTGGAACGGCTGCGCGACAATCTCGATCGCACCGGTCTGGCGGCGCAGATCGTCACCGCCGATGCGCTGCAATGGCAGCCGCAAGAGAAGTTCGACGCCATCCTTCTCGACGCGCCATGCAGTGCGACGGGTACGTGCAGGCGCCATCCCGACGTGCTCCATCGCTTCCTGCCCGGTCGTCTGGATGAGATGACCCAGCTGCAGCAGGCCCTTTGCGACAGGGCTATCGACTGGCTGAAGCCGGGCGGAAGGCTGGTCTATGCAGTCTGCTCGCTGGAACGCGAGGAAGGGGAAGAACAGGCAAGCAGCCTCGCGTCCGATCGCCGGCTTGAACCGCAGCCGATTTCCCCGGAGGAGCTACCGGCGTCGCTCGACCCGACGAGCGAGGGCTGGCTTCGCACCGATCCGGGCATGATGGCGGAAGCGGGCGGTATGGACGGCTTCTTCGCCGCCCGCTTCGTTCGCCGTTAGCACCTATTCCACTGGCGACTTCGACCGATCGGCAAAGCTCTTGCGAAGCTTGGCCAGCTTGGGCGGGATGGTGGCGAGGCAATAGGGATTGCGCTGGCCGTCGCCTTCCCAATATTCCTGGTGGTAATCCTCCGCGATGTAGAACTCGGTCGGTTCCTCGATCGTGGTGACGACGGGAAGGTCCCGCTCGTCCTGCGCGCGGCGAATGGCGGCTTCGGCCCCGGCCTTCTGCGCCTCGTTCAGCGGGAAGATGGCCGAGCGATATTGCGTGCCGACATCGTTGCCCTGTCGGTTCAGCTGCGTCGGATCATGCGTTCCCATGAAAACGTCGAGCATGTCGGCATAGCTGATGACATCGGGATCGAAGGTCAGCCGAACAGCCTCGGCATGACCCGTATTGCCCGAACAGACCTGCTTGTAGGTCGGATTCTCGACATCGCCGCCGATATAACCGCTTTCCACCTCGCTGACGCCGATCACGTCGCGGAAGATCGCCTCGGTGCACCAGAAGCACCCGCCGGCCACGATTGCCTGTTCTTCGCTCATGAAATTCTCCTTGGCGCTTCAGATAGGAACGCGCTCACCGCGTTGCCAGTGCTTGTCACCCCGCCATCGGCACCATAACTGGGGGCCCATGACCCAGATCACCGTCGCCGCCCTCCAATGTGCCCTCGCCTCGGACGACGAGCAGGCAAACATCGCCGCCGTGTCCGCCCTGGTGGAGGAGGCCGCGGGCAGGGGGGCGCAAGTCGTCCTGCCGCCCGAACTGTTTTCCGGGCCCTATTTCTGCCGCGAGGAGGACGAGGCCCTGTTCGCCCTTGCCCGTCCGACCGAAGAACACCCTTCGGTGCAGGGGATGCAGAAGCTGGCCGCCGGTCTGAAGATCGCGATACCGACCAGCTTCTTCGAACGTGACGGCCATCATTATTACAACACGCTCGCCATGATCGGCCCCGATGGCGAGATCATGGGCACCTATCGCAAGAGCCATATTCCCGACGGACCGGGATATGAGGAAAAATACTACTTCCGGCCCGGCAATACCGGATTCAAGGTGTGGGACCTGTTCGGAACCCGCATCGGTGTCGGCGTCTGCTGGGATCAATGGTATCCGGAAACCGCGCGCGCCATGGCATTGATGGGCGCGGAACTGCTGTTCTATCCCACTGCCATCGGTTCGGAACCCTATGACGCGGACCTGGATACCAGCCGGATGTGGCGGCGCGCGATGATCGGGCACGCCGTCTCGAACTGCATGCCCGTGATCGCCGCGAACCGGATCGGGAAAGAAGGCGAGTGCCAGACCTTCTATGGCCACAGCTTCATCTGCGACGAATGGGGCGATTATGTCGAGGAGTTCGGGCGCGAGGAAACCGGCGCGCTGGTCGCGACGCTCGACCTGAAGCGCGCCGCCATGCACCGTGCCGGCATGGGCTTTTTCCGCGACCGACGTCCGCAGCTTTACGGGCGGCTGGCGGAAGATATCTGATCCGCCGCCATGCATGCCGGAGATCGCCAGCATTATCTGATCGGGCTTGGCTCGAACATGCGGCATGTCCGCCATGGATCTCCGGCGCAGGTCGTCCGCAAGGCCATCGAAAGGCTGCACGCCGCTTCTGGCTGTACGGTTGAAGCGATGTCCGACATCGTCCGCAGCGCGCCCGTGGGGCCGTCTGCAAGGGAGTATGCGAACGCTGCTTGCGTGGTGGGCTGCGACATGTCGCCCAAGGCCATGCTGGCGCACGTCAACGCGATCGAGCATGCTTTCGGCAGGCGGCGCAGCGGCCAGCGCTGGCGGCAGAGGACGCTCGATCTCGACATATTGCTCTGGAGCGGCGGGAGCCATGCCGCCAGCGATCTGCTGATCCCCCATCCGCAATTGCCCCACCGGGCGTTCGTTCTTGGCCCTGCAGTCCAGATCGCGGGCGAATGGCGCGATCCGCTGAGCGGACTTTCGCTACGACATCTGCATGCACGCTTGACCCGGCCGCGCCCCCTCCCTAGGTGACCACCCGCGGACCGCGTATGATCGCGTGGAACGGGCCCTTAGCTCAGTCGGTAGAGCAACTGACTTTTAATCAGTAGGTCGCTGGTTCGAACCCAGCAGGGCTCACCACTAACTATCTGTAATATAATGAATATTCTGCGGAACGCTGCTGGCCTGAAACGGCTGGTTCGCGTCTAGGTAGCTCCCTAGGTAGCTTTTGGCTTTCATAAAGTTTTTTGGTCCCTATGCGTCCATATGGGTCGTTTTGGTGGTTGTCTGAGCAATCCGGTGCGTTTGATCGGTGTTTTTCCGACTCGGTGGCCGATTAGTGAACAAACTGTTTCAGCTGCGAGTGAGCGAACCAATTCTGGCCGCGTCTCAAGATTGGATTGGTATCTGGAATTGCGATCAGGCGACCAGTACTAGGGATTAGCGTAGAACTTATGGGACCCGTCTGATTCTACGGCCGCCAATGGCGCAACACGTCGCGCACATATCGCGGTGTTTCGCCATTCTTCGGAATTCCGCCAGCGCGGCGAACCGCACCGGGTCCAGCATTGTATGCGGCGAGGGCGAGATGGACCACCCCGAACTCATCGAGCATCTGCCGCAAATAGCGGGCTGAGCCTTCGATGTTTGCTCGCGGATCGAAGCGGTTGGCAACACCCAATTCACGCGCCGTCCCCGCCATCAACTGACCAAGCCCACCGGCCCCTGCCTTGCTGACCGCGAGTGGATTATAACGGGACTCAGTCCAAACGAGCGCGTCGAGCAAGCCGCCGGGAAGACCAAACCGTGCCTCCATGGCCATGACATGCGGCAAATACATAGCACGACGATAATTCGTTGCTTTGCTGCTCCCTAAGGGCCGGGCGGCGACTGTTGCCATTGGCTGGATGGGGTGCACGGGAGTGGCGCCCCCTTCGGCGCTGCCCTGACCCTGCCGGGCCCAGATCCCATGCTCGACCAGCCGGAATTCTCCGTCGAGGTTTTCAACCCGATAACCTGCTTCCCCGTCGTCACCGTCATTGGCAATTGCGGGTGCCCCGAAAGCCATGGCGAGCCCGAAGGCTATTGCTGACAACCAGATTCTTTGGCGCATCTTTCCTGTTCCCGACTGGACGACTCGAATTAGAACATATATAGAACATCAATTGTTGGAAAGACCATGCGAGCGTGCAGAGTGGAGGCTGCACCGGGACGGGCATCGCTCAATTCGAAAGGCGCGCCCATGTCCCGAAAGTCCCCGATTTCATCGCTCGAACGCCGTGCACGGCAGATCGTCGAACAGCTTGATGGCACATGGCGCGGCCGGAAGGGCATGTGCTGCTGCCCCGCCCATGATGACCGCACGCCATCGCTGAGCGTGACACTGGGCCGCCAGGCAATCCTGTTCCATTGCTTTGCCGGCTGCAGCAACGAGGCAGTCCTCGCCGCCCTCAACCATACCGGCGTCAGGTCTCGGGATTTGTTCGACGCTGACCAAACTGTCGACGAGGGCTATATTCGGCAGTCAGGTCCCGACCAAAACGCTTGTCGTCTGTGGCGCGAGGCGCACGCTCTCCCGGAATCCCCGGCCAAAGCCTACCTTGGGTCACGCGCGATCGAAATCGCATCGTCTGACCTGCGCTATCACGAACGCACACCGCTGGGACCGAAGGGGGAGGCCCGTTTCCTGCCCGCGATGCTGGCGGCCGTTCGCAACGACGAAGGCGTCATCGCAGTCCATCGGACCTTTCTCGATCCGAACAGCAATCGCCTTGCGAAGTTTGACGGGCCCAAACGCGCGCTGGGCAGCCTGCAGACCGGCGCCGTCCGTCTTGCCATGCCCCGGGGCGGGAAGCTTGGCTTGGCCGAGGGCATCGAGACCGCGCTCGCCGCAACTCAGCTTTCGGGCATCCCATGCTGGGCGACACTCGGCAACGAACGCTTCGGCCTTGTCACGATCCCCCAAAGCGTGCGCGAGCTGTTCCTGTTTCTCGATGCCGATGAAGGCGGCGACCTCGCGCAGGAACGCGCCTGCGGTGCCTATGCTGCCCCTGGCCGCCGGATCGTGATCCGGCGCCCACGCAAGGCTGGCTACGACTGGGCCGATGTCCTGTGGGCCAGAGAAGGCAAGACCCGGTCCCGACAGACCAGAGGGGAGGAAGCTCCTGCCTGATTGAGGCCCCGACGAGGTGAGGGCCTTTTTCTCAGGAGGTCCATATGTCCCAGTCAGCCCTTCAGTTCGAATTTTCCGAGCCTTCGGAACCACTGGTCCTTTCGGCGGCGCGTCAGCTTGCCGATCTTCTCGCATCGGGTGCGGCGTTGACCCGCCGCGTCATCAGCGATGCGCTGAGCGAACAATTAGGTGGCAGCGATGCCGACGGACGCTGGTCACTGACCGACGCGCACGCAGTGCTCGAACTGGCGCAGGTCCTCTGGCTGATTGGCAAATCCGACCTTCTGGTCACCACGCCGCCCGATCATGCCGACCAGGCGTTCGCGGGACTCGAAGCACAAATTCCCACCCAGACCAGCCGTAGCGAGGAGCAGGTCGAGCTCCAGCAGTTTGCGACCCCGCCACGGCTTGCCTGGCTTGCCGCCCGCGCTTGTGCCCTGACCAAGGATGACCGCGTGCTCGAACCGTCGGCGGGCACCGGCATGCTCGCGATCTGGGCGGCAAAGGCAGGCGCTACGCTCGATCTGAACGAAATTTCTGCGTCGCGCAGATCGTGCCTTGCCGCCTTGTTCCCGCAAGCGATGGTGACCGGACACGATGGCGAACTGATCGACGAACTGCTCGCGCCCGATTGTTTGCCCAGCGTGGTGATTATGAACCCGCCCTTCTCGTGGAGCGCCGAACGCGGCCATGACGGCCGGACCGGTGCGCGCCATCTGCGTTCGGCATTCGCGCGGCTTCGACCCGGCGGTCGCCTGGTTGCGATCATGCCCGAGTGGTTCGACCTGCACCTTTTCGTGGCCAAGCTGCGCGGTCCGGTCACCCCGTTGCTCAATGTCACAATCGACGGCGGTTTCCGAAAATCGGGAACGGGTATCGCAACGCGGCTGCTGGTGATCGAGAAGGCTGACCGTGATGTCGCGATCGCCACGGCCCGCACCAGCGATCTTGCCGAGATCGCGGAGCTGATCGATGCGCTCCCGGTTCGCGAAAGTCCGGGTACACCGCTGCCTCTCATCCCGGTCCGAGCAATCGGCGCGCTCCGGTTGGTTCCGCAAGCGCGACGAACGCCGCTAGCTCCTCCCGTTCGTTCTGCACCAACCTCGGAAGCGGCACCGGTCTGTTACGAGGCGCTTGCCGAACCTGCGCCGATTGATGAGCAGGTCGGGCATTACTTGCCCTATCGCCCGAGCCGGGTCGTCATCGTAGATGCGGCCATGCACCCCACCGTACTGGTGGAATCGGTCGCGATGGGCTCGATCGCCGCGCCAATCCCCGATGCCGTCCCGCAACTGCCGGCAGGGCTTATCGCCAAGGGCCTGCTTTCAGCCGCCCAGGCCGAAACGCTGATCTATGCCGCCAATGCCCATGCGCGCGATATTGCCGGGACGTTCGAACCCGAAGACGAGGGCTGTGCTCTCAAACCCAGCACCGACGGCAAGGCCTATCGCATGGGCTATTTCCTCGGCGACGGGACCGGTGCCGGCAAGGGCCGACAGGTCGCCAGCGTGATTCTCGATCGCTGGGTGCGCGGCGAGCGCCGTCATATCTGGATCTCGAAGAACGAGGCGTTGCTGGAAGACGCGCGCCGCGACTGGAGCGCGCTCGGCGGACTGCCGCTCGATATTCAGCCACTTGCCACCTGGAAGCTTGGTACACCCATCACGATGCCCGAAGGCATCCTGTTCGTCACTTATCCGACGCTGCGTTCGGGTCGCGGCGATGCCACGCGGCTCGAACAGATCCTTGCATGGGCGGGCGACGACTTCGACGGGGTCATCGTATTCGACGAGGCCCATGCCATGGCGGGCGCAGCCGGCGGCGAGGGTGCGCGCGGCAAGGTCAAAGGCTCCGAGCAGGGCATTGCCGGCATTCGGTTGCAGAATCTCCTGCCGCGTGCCCGCGTCGTCTATGCCTCGGCGACGGGTGCATCCGATGTCAACAATCTTGCCTACGCCACCCGGCTCGGTCTCTGGGGTCCCGAGACCGCGTTCCCCGATCGCGTGAGCTTCGTCGCCGACATTCGTCAGGGCGGGATCGCGGCGATGGAACTGGTGGCTCGCGACCTGAAGGCGCTCGGCCTCTACACGGCCCGCGCACTGTCGTTCGCCGGCGTCGAATACGATGTGCTCGAACATTGCCTGACCCCGGACCAGATCGCGGTGTATGACGCTTATGCCGATGCCTGGGCAATCATTCATGCAAACCTCAAGGACGCGCTCGAGGCCACGCGCATTGTCGACGCCGACAGCGGCGATACGCTCAATGGCGGCGCCAAGGCTGCTGCGCTTTCGGTCTTCGAAGGCACCAAGCAGCGATTTTTCGCCCAGCTACTCCTCTCGATGAAATTGCCAAGCCTGCTGCCGGCCATCGAGGCTGCGTTGGGAGCGGACAATTCGGTCGTCATCCAGCTGGTCTCGACATCGGAAGCCATGCTTGATCGCCGACTTGCCGAACTGTCCGACGCCGAACGCGCGTCACCCGAGATTGATCTGAGTCCGGCCTCGTTTGTGATCGATTACCTCGAAAAGAGCTTCCCGGTTCGCCTGATGGCGGTCTTTAGCGACGAGAACGGCAACCCTAGGTCGGAACCAATGAGCGACGAAGAGGGCCGTCCGGTGCTGTGCCGCAGCGCGCTTGCGGCCCGTGACCGTATGATCGAGCAACTCTGCGCCTTGCCGCCGATCGCCACCGCGCTCGATGCAATCCTCGAGCGCTTCGGCACCGACAAGGTCGCCGAAGTGACCGGGCGCAGCCGCCGGCTCGTCATCGGACCGGACGGGAGCCAGGTTCTCCAGTCGCGTTCGGCCCGCTCCAACGTGGCCGAGACCCGCGCCTTCATGGATGGCACGAAGCGCATCCTCGTCTTTTCCGATGCGGGTGGAACCGGTCGGTCCTACCATGCCGATCTCGATTGCCCAAACCGGGAACGCCGCGTGCATTTCCTGCTCGAACCGGGCTGGCGCGCTGATGCCGCGATCCAGGGTCTGGGTCGCACCAATCGCACCAACCAGGCCTCGGCCCCGCTGTTCCGTCCGGTCACCACCGATGTGCGCGGCGAGCGCCGCTTTATCTCGACGATTGCGCGCCGGCTCGACAGTCTGGGTGCGCTGACCCGCGGTCAGCGCCAGACAGGTGGGCAGAACCTGTTCGATCCTGCCGACAATCTTGAAAGTTCTTATGCCAGGGAAGCGCTGGTCCGCTGGTTCGGCCTGCTGTTCGAAGGGAAGCTCGGCGCCGTCAGTCTCGACCGCTTCGAGCAATTGACAGGCCTGCGGATCGCGGCCCCTGACGGCAGCATGGTCGACGACCTGCCGCCGATCCAGCGCTGGCTTAACCGGATCCTCGCCCTGCCGATCGGCCTGCAGAACGCGATCTTCGATGAATATCTCGCCCTCGTCGAAGCGCGCGTCGATGCGGCGCGACAGGCGGGTACGCTCGACCTTGGCGTTGAGACGATCCCTGTCGAAAGTTTTGAAATTCTGTCCGACACGCTCCTGCGCACCGATCGCGTATCTGGCGCGACCACGCATCTACTCGAAATCGAGATCGCCCGCGCGCTTCGTCCGCTGTCGCTCGAACGCCTCGATGTGTTTCACGGGATCGACGACAAGCACCATCGCTGCTTGCGCAATGCGCGTTCAGGCCGGGTCGCACTCCTCGTGCCCGCCCGCAGCCTGCTGACCGATGAGGGCGAACGCATCCGCCGCCACGAACTGATCCGACCCTTGAAGCACACCTACTTGTCGGACGATGTGCTGGCTGAAAGCTGCTGGGAGGACATGGGCGTTGCCGCATTCCAGGCAGCCTGGAACGGGGAAGTCGCCGAAGCTGGCGCCAGCCTGAAGCGCGAACGGCTCTACCTTGCCACTGGCCTGCTGCTGCCGGTCTGGGACAAGCTTCCCGCCGAGCATGTGCGGGTCAGCCGGATTGCGGCGAGCGATGGCCGCTCGCTGATCGGCCGCGAGGTGCTGGTCGCCTTCGTTGCCGACTTGTGCCGGACACTTGGTATCGAGGGTGGGCAGGTACTGCCGGTCGGCGAGGTCATCACGGCCGTGCTACAAGCCGGACGCCCACAGGAAATCGCCGGACCCGATAACCTCATGCTGAAGCGCAGCCTCGTCAACGGTTCGCAGCGGCTCGAGCTTGCCGGGTGGTCGGCCGCGCGGCTTGATTGGTACAAGGCGCAAGGCTGCTTCACAGAGATCATTCGCTACAAGACACGGCTCTTCGTGCCGACCGACCAGGCGGAGCAGGTCCTCGAGCGACTTGCCGTTCGCTAGTTCGCCTGTCGGCGGGTTTGGCTGTTATTCGCAGCCAATCCCGTCATTGTCGCGGTCGAGGTGCCGCCCGTAACCGGGATCGCCCCGCCTGACCGGTGCTGCGCCTGCCGCCCGTGCGGCGGCGCAGTTCGGGAAATAGGTGCTCGATCCGCTGCTTCGTTGCGGCGGACTGGCCGGCGCGGCGTTGGACCCGCGGTGGCAGTGCCGCGTTCCCGCCTTGCGATCGTAGTGGCAGCCGTCTGCGGCAAGCCCACCGCCATGCGCCAGAGCAGGAACCGCGTTGCCAAACATGGCAAGCGGGGTCGCGAGCACCAGGGCGAGTAGCCCGAGAAGTTTCATGTCTATTTCCCCCAACGTCGCGATGACAAATCCCCAGATGATGCTAGCTCTAGCCCCCTAACGCATGATGAAGACAGGAAAATACCGATCGCATGGGGCCGAAGCGGCAGATTGCAGGACCGCTTTTCATGTTGCTGGCGCTGACCGCGATGATGCTCGCCATTGGTGAGGGCTGGACCCCGATGAGGAGGTGAAGGCGATGTCGAGAAAACCAGAGCCGAAGAAGAGCCTCGCGCTTCGCGTCGAGTTTAGCCTTTTGCTAACCGCCTGGATCCTATCGCTGGTCTGGATGATCGCGAACGTGGTGCACTGGCTGAACTGAATGCGGCAGGACAATCCGATCCGCAGTCACCGCGTGACAGTATTCTGCGACTGGCTCGAAACCGTGCCGTTCGGCGAGGAATTCGACGAGCGGCCCGAATATGCCTTCTTCACCGACCTCACCGAGGACGAACTTGTCGCGGCCGAGCACGAACTCGTGCGCCGCTATGCCCGTCTCGCCCACCGCGAGGACCTCCAGGCGCTGACTGCCCAAATGGCGGGATTGCGCGCGCTTGCCTCCGACAACGACCCCTGACGGTCCGATAGGCAGATGCGCTCACGCTAACGGCGGTTCGCGGGACCAAAATTAGAGGGGAGGGGGCTTTGCCCTGATTGCGCCCAAGGCTGCCGGTGGTCGGCATGCAAGGTCGCTCAATCAGGAGTATATGCCATGATCAAGACCATCCCGCTGAACAAGCTCGCCCCTTCGCCGCGCAATGTGCGCAAGCACGCCGATCCTGCCGCCGATGCCGAACTGAAAGCCAGCATTGCCGCCAGCGGCCTGTTGCAGAACCTCATCGTGCGTGCCGGTTCCAAGAGCAAGTTCGAGGTCGAGGCCGGCGAACGTCGCCGCCGCGCGCTCGTCGCTCTTGCCGATGACAAGGTCCTGCCGCGCACCCATCCCGTCACCTGCCTGGTGCTGGACGAGACGGCAAGCGACGCGGTCGAGACCAGCCTTGCCGAAAACTTCCACCGCCTCGCGATGAACCCGGCCGATGAAGCCCAGGCCTTTGCCTCGCTCGTCGAGGCTGGCGCCAGCAGCGAAGAGGTGGCCCGTCGCTTCGGTCTCACCGTCCGCTTTGTCGAAGGCCGCCTCCGGCTTGCCAATCTTGCCGAACCGGTCCTCACTGCCCTCGCATCGGGCGCCATCACGCTTGACCTCGCCAAGGCCTATGGCGCGACTTCGGACCAGGCGATCCAGGCCCGGGTCTTCGAACAGGTGTCCTCGACCTATTATGCGCCCAGTCCCGACAGCATCCGCCGCATGGTCCTGACCGGCACCGTGCGCGGCAGCGATCCGCGCGCGCGATTTGTCGGGCGCGATGCCTATGTCGAGGCGGGTGGCCGCATCGAGCGCGAGCTCTTCGACGACGATGACAGCGAAAGCTGGGTCGACGTTGCCCTGCTCGAGGATCTCGCGCGGGCCAAGATGGAAGAGCAGGCCAAAGTCCTCGCCGCCGAGCACGCGATCGCCTGGGTGCGCCCGACGCTCGACAACTATGTCAGCCATGACGTGCTTGAGGGGCTGCATCGCCTGCCCGCCGAGCCCGCCCCCTTGAGCGAGGCGGAACTGGCGCGGCTCGACGAACTCGACAAGTCGTTCGACGAACATGCCGCGATCCTCGAATGCGAGGAAAGCGCCGAGGAGGCGATCGCTGCCGCCGAAGCGACGATCGATGCGATCGAACGGGAGACCGACGAGATCCGTCACCGTCCGCTGGTGCTCGATCCTGACCTCAGGCCCGATGCCGGGATGATCCTGACTTTGGGCCGTGACGGCTCGCCGGTGCTCCAGCCGCACTATTATACCGAGAATGCCGCAGTGCTGGCACCGGAGGACGATGCGGTCGAAGTGGTCTCGGACGGCACGCGCGATGCGCCGCGCCGTGCGACCCTGTCAAAGCGGCTCGTCGACGAGCTTGCGATGCAGCGCCGCGACGTCCTCGCGCTACATGTCGCGTCCGATCCGGCCCTGGCGCTCGATCTTCTCGTCTTCACGCTGGCCGATACCGATACGCATGACTGGCGTGCACGCTCGGCGACGACCTTGCGCGGACCGATCGCGGCGGGCCCGGTCGTCGGTTTCGAGGCGAAGGATGCGCCGGCGACTGCGGCGCTGGCCGAACTGAGGGGCGGTCTCGATGAAAGCTGGCGCGGCGCGGGCGACATCGTCGCCCGATTCAAGGCGTTCCGCCGCCTCGACGAGGATGCACGCACGTCCTGGCTCGGCTTTGTCGTTGCCCGCACTTTCGAGGCAAGCCTCAACATGGCGGGCGACCGGGCGATCGCACTCCATGATCACCTGGGTTCGGATATCGGTATCGAGATCGCCCGCTGGTGGCGGCCCACGGCGGCGAACTACTTCGACCGCGTGTCGAAGTCGGTGATCCTCGAGGCATTGTCGGAAGTCGGCGGGTCGGATCTCGTCGCGCGTTTTGCCGCGTCGAAAAAGGGCGAACTCGCGGAAAGTGCCGAACGGGTATTCTCAGGCAATTTCATCACCGATGCAGCGGTGCGCGAGGCAGCGCTGGCCTGGGTTCCCGAAGTCATGCGCTTTGCCGCACCTGTGAGCGACGCCGATGATCAGGCGGTCGACGACGACGGCGCTGATGAACATGCGTCGGATGCTGTCGCAGGCGATGTCGCCGCCGACGATGATGGTCCCCGCGAGATGGCCGCCTGACCTCCTCCTGACAGGACAGGCCATCTGGCAACAGGGTGAGGCGGCTCCTTCCACTCGGAAGGGGCCGCCTCTTCTCTTGGCTCCGCTGGAAGAGAGGAGAGGGTGCCTTTGCTTCTTGCGGACCGGGCGATGCCTTTGTCGTCCCGGCCGCATCAGGAGAACAGCCATGCCCCGCAATTACAGCAAGTCCCGCGCCCGTTCGCGGGCCGAGACCGTCTCGCCCGCGCAGCGCATCACCGCCGAAATCATCAAGCGCCTCGAGGAGGGTACACGTCCCTGGGTCAAGCCGTGGCGCGGCGTTCCCTCGGCGCGGCCTTTGCGCGCCTGTGGCATTCCCTACCAGGGCATCAACGTGTTCTGGCTGTGGCTGGTGGCCGATATGTCCGGATTCGCCTCGCCCTACTGGATGACCTACAGACAGGCAAAGGAGCTGGGCGGACAAGTCCGCAAGGGCGAGAAGGCGACGATCGCGGTCTTCTACAAGAGCTACACCAGGGAGGTTGAGGATCCCGCGACCGGCGAAATGGAAGACCAGGCCCGCCGCGTCCTCAAAAGCTTTCCGGTGTTCAACGCCGACCAGGTCGATGACTTGCCCGTGCGTTTCCGCCCCGCACCGCCGGTCCAGCCGGTGGCGCCCGCTGGCCAGCGCGACGAGCTCGACACCTTCTTCGCCAGGATTCCGGCAAAGCTACGGCACCAGGGCGCCGAGGCCTATTACGAACCCGTCGCCGACCGTGTCACCATCCCGCCGGTCGAGCTCTTCACAGGCTACGACCACTATTATGCGACACTTGCGCACGAGCTATCGCACTGGACGGGGCATGCCAGCCGGCTTGCGCGCGACCTCAAGAACCGGTTCGGTTCGGAGAGCTATGCCGCCGAGGAACTGGTGGCCGAACTCTTGAGCGCGATGCTGGGTGCCGAACTCGGGCTACCGGTCGCCCATCTCGACAACCACGCCAGCTATATCGACCACTGGCTGCAGCTCTTCAAAAAGGATGATCGCGCGATCCTGACCGCCGCCGCGCGCGCCGAAGCGGCCTCCTCGCTGCTGTTGAAGCTGGGCGGACGCAAGGCGGATGGCAGCGATGCCGGTGATGCCAGTGATGATGATCATGGTCATGACCACCATGATGACAACGAGCGCGGCGATGCCGTGCTCGCGGCGTGAGGAGGCGGATCATGGGACGTTCCGTCAGCTATCCCTGCGGTGCCATTGTCGCCGTCTGATCGGTGCCGACGACGATGATTTCGACTGGGAATACGAATGCCTCGTCGACTGGATTCGTGCCGAAGCGGTTCGCGCTTTCCCATCACTCCGCGAGCACGATGGCTGGCGCAGCCGCGAGGATCGCATCCTCCTGCGCAACGCCTACGCCGATTGCGGGATTTCGACCTATTGCGGGCTTGCCGCGGTCTGGCTCGTCGAGCGCGACGATGGTGCCTATTGGGATGCCGATGCGGGAACCGCCCGTTCGCCCCGCGCGCAGCGCTGGCTCGGGCAGGTCGCAGACAAGTTCACGGGCCTATTCGGTGAACTCGAATGCCTCGGGCGTTTTTCGAACGGCGAGGCGATCTACCGGCGCCGCGACGCCATCTAGCATCACTCTTTCCAATTGAACAGATATGCATTATATCGTGCATATGAAAGGAGCGATGTGATGGCGACCCTGGCCCCGGAAGCAGCCGATCGCGGTGCGGTTCTGACGGCTGCTGTCGCGCGCATCGCCGATCTCTGGCAATGGAACAACGGCAGGCTCGGGCAGGTGCTCGGCCTGTCGCCTGCCACCGTATCCCGCCTGCGGCACGGACAGGCGCGGCTCGATCCGGCCTCCAAGTCCTTCGAGGCCGGGCAATTCCTGCTGCGCCTGTTCCGGAGTCTCGATGCCCTGCTCGGCAGCGACGACGATGCCGCGCGGCGATGGCTCGAGGCCGACAATCTCGACCTCGGCGGCAAGCCGATCGACCAGGTCACAACGATGCGCGGGCTCATGGGTCTATGCGACTATGTGGACGCCTGGCGCGCTCGCGTCTGAACACCGGTCCTATCGGGCTCGGGTCTGGCGCGTGGTCGAAGCCCAGCACCGCATCTCGACCGGACGGCTTGTGTCCGATCCTGTAGCGCAGGCTCTCCTCGAGGACCTTGCCGACGAGGTAAAGCCGGCCTTGCCGGCGAGTGCCGCGCATCTCGACTACCTGCTGGCTTCACCCTTTCGCTATGGGCACCGGCAGGACAGCCGTTTTCGCCGGGCCGATGAACGTCCCGGTATCTTCTATGCAAGCGAAGCCGAGGCGACCGCGATTGCCGAGACAGCCTATTGGCGTCTCAGGTTCTTCTCGCGCTCGCCGGGCTTTGTCCCGCCCTCGACGACCAGCGAACATTCGAGCTTTTCGGTTCTCGTTGCCAGCCAGGCCGCGCTCGATCTGACCGAGCCGCCGTTTGAATCTAACGAAGCCGACTGGATCGATCCTGCCGACTATACTGCCTGCCAGGACCTTGCCGTGGCCGCCCGCGAGGCGGCGACCGGTCTGATCCGTACATTGTCGGCACGCGATCCTGAACGGGGCTGCAATGTCGTCGTGCTCGATCCGGCGGCCCTTGCCGAGCGCCGTCCGAAACCGGGGCGGACCTGGCATCTGCGCTTCGAGAACGACAGGCTCGTGGCGCTGGCGGCGTTCCCCGCGCGCGACCGGTACGAATTTACCGCTGCCAGGTTCGGGCTCTGATCCGGTCGGACCCGAAGCATATGGGGTGATCCCCTGCCGGTTCGTCATTCCCTTGGGAGAGGCCGGAGCGAGAGAGGCCCTGGACCGGTCGGCTGAGGCCGCAACCCGCCAGCGGCAGGCCCGTGTTGGTCGGCTGTGATCGTCCTTTGCATCATCATGCGTTCGGCATTGATCTGACATCGAGGCACGCGCGACGGCATCAGATGGCCGACCTGCCCGCACCAGCCTGCCGCTCGGGGGTTTCCCACTTGCGCGGTGCGTCCCCATCCTTGTCCCGGCCCTGACGGGCTTTCGCCGGCGCTCCCCATCGGGTCTTGCCGGATCAAACCGTCAGGAGGATTATCCCATGCATTCGCAATTCCACGACCAGCTATCCGGCCTCGACCTCGCCGGATTTTCGATCGGCCCGGCGCCCGTTGGCGCCGCCGATTTTCCGACAACCGAGCAGGCCAGCCAGACATTGGAAGCGATCTGGTCCGATCTCTTCGCGATGTTTTCGGGCACCGCGCTCGAAGCCGATGCAGAGGATATCGGATGGGCCTTCGTCAACCTCTTCCACCGCTCGGCGCAGCGCAAGTCCAGCGCGCTCGACAGGGCCAGCGACGAGGTCCGTGCGCTCCTCGCCAGTGCGGATGGTTCGGAAGTCCATACCGGAGATCTCGAAGACCAGGTCGAGCGTGCCCAGTGCGCCGAGGCGTCGATGCTGGCGATGGAAGAAATGCGCGAGATCGCCGCATGCCTCTACCTCAACGAGTTCGGGTCCTCGTGGAAGCCGGTCTCGAGTTCGCGCTTCAACCATGGCGCGATGCTGACCTCCGCGCTCGTCGAGGGCCGCGAGTTCCTGCGCGCACGGGCCGCGTCGAAGCGCCGCGCAGCCATGCCCGAAGGTACGCCCGTGGTCTTTGCCGGCGGGCGCCCGAAATTTGCAACCGACGAGGAGGCCAAGGCTTTTGCCACCAACGTCTGGGCGACGCTCGACAAGGTGCGCGACCGAGTCCCCGACATGGTTCTCGTCCATGGCGGCGACACCAAGGGCTGCGACCGGCTTGCCGCATCCTGGGCCGAACGTCGCGACATCGCCCAGGTCACCTTCTCGCTCGACCGGCGCATGGGCGCACGTGCCGGGTTCCAGCGCAACGAGCGCATGCTGTCACTCGATCCGCGATACGTCGTTGCCTTTCCGGGCAATGGCGTTCTGGAGCGGCTTGTCATCGAGGCGAAGGCACGCCGGATTACCGTTGTCGATCGCCGCGGCCTGCTGGGCACCAGCCCCAGGGCGGTACAGCAGGTCAAGCAATGACCCATATCCGACGGCTGCGTTGCTTCCCTGCAGCGCAGCCGTTCGCTGTCCGATTTCGGCCAGCGCGATGATGTTGAGCGCGTGTTTGCTGGTGGGGCCGACCTACTCAGGCTGACGGTCGGCTACCTTGCGAAGCAGCATGGAGGAGATGGGTGAAATCACCCTTCTTCGCGAGCACGTCCGCCAGGGAATAGCGGCCAAGGATATCGAGGAACGCACCGAGCGCCTCGTCGAGCACACTGGTGAGGCCGCAAGCGGGCGCAATGACGCATCCCCCGCATTCGACGAGATCGAAATCGTCCTCGGTATATCGGATCAGTTCGCCAACGTTGATCTGTTCGGTTGGCTTCGCGAGGCGTATCCCGCCGGATCGGCCCCGAACGCTTTCCAGATAGCCCGCACCGACGAGGTCGCTCACGACTTTCATCAGGTGGTTCTGAGAAATGCCATAGGCAGTCGCGATCTCGGAAATCGAGCACAGCCGGTCGGGCCGCGAGCCCAGGTAGAGCAGCACGCGCATCGCATAATCGGTGTAGCGGGTAAGCCGCATAGCCCGTTCTCCAAAAGATGCATTTCTATTGCATGTTTTTGCAGCCCCGCATAGATGCGTCGGCAATACCTGTTTTGGAGTGGAAGCTATGGAACTCGAACGGATCGACGACGAGGGCCTCGGTCACCTTGTCGAAGCGTTCTATGCGCGCGTGCGAGCCGACGAAGAACTCGGTCCCATCTTCAACGATGCGATTTCGGACTGGCCCGAACATCTCGGCAAGCTCACCGATTTCTGGTCGTCGGTGATGCTGACCACGGGGCGCTACAAGGGACAGCCCGTCCCCGCGCACATGAAGCACCGGTCGAAGATAACGCCCGAACTTTTCGAACGCTGGCTCGGTCTCTGGGCCGAGACAACAGACGCGTTGATGGAACCTGCTGCCGCAAGGGCGCTTCAGGACAAGGCACGGCGGATCGCGCAGAGCCTGCAACTGGCGATGTTCTTTCGCATTGATGCCGATCAGCCGACCGGCCGCGCGAATATTTCCGAGCGGGTTGCGGCAGAATGAGTAGCGCCGAGGCGGAGTTTGGCCGACCCGAACCCTATCGTTCGACACCGATCTTCGACGAGAGCTCGTTGCCGGCAGCCTTGCGCGAACGACATGATACCAAGCCCGGGGTCTGGGGACTGATCCGCGTTCTGGAAGGACGTCTGAAGCTCACCATCCTCGAGCCGCTTGGTGAAACGGTGCTCGAGCCGGGAAAACCCGGTATCGTCCTTCCCGGGCAGCCGCATTACGTCACGCTTCTCGGACCGATGAAGATGCAGGTTGATTTCTACAAAGAGCCTCCGCCGACTGGCCGATAAGCCAAGCAATCCCCCCAATCCAGTTGCGCCTGCTGCGACAGGCATTTCCGACCTGAAGGTTCTTCGTGCTCAAATTCCTGATCTCGCGATCGGCCACTCTCCTGCCGCAGGGCGCGATTGGTCACCTTGGTTGGCTGCGCGGCGCAATCGGAGGAGGGCTCGCCATCCTCACGTCGGGCCTGGTCGCCATTGTGCTGCTGGGTACCAACAGCGCCGCCCTTCCGGTCCTCGTCGCGCCGCTCGGCGCCTCCGCAGTCCTGGTCTTCGCCGTTCCCGCCAGTCCGCTGGCCCAGCCTCGTTCGGTCATCGGCGGGAACCTCCTGTCCGCGGCGATCGGGCTGGCACTGGGTCATGCCATCGGCGAACCGATGCTCGCGGCAGGCCTCGCAGTCGGCATCGCGATCGCGGCCATGTCGGTGACCCGATGTCTCCATCCTCCGGGCGGCGCCTGCGCGCTTCTATGCGCGCTGGGTGCGGCGGGGCCGGAGGCCTGGAGCTGGGCATACCTGTGGCCGATTGCCATGAATGTCCTCGCCCTTTCGGCAGCAGGCTGGTTCTACAACAACCTGACGGGTCACCCCTGGCCGCACCATGCCGCTGTCCCGGCTGCGCCCCCGACGGCATCCGGTTTCGCCTATACCCATGAAGATCTCGAGGCGGTCCTTGCCGACTGGAACGAAGTACTCGACGTCGATATCGATGACCTCAATGCGATCTACCAGGCCCTGCATCGGCGCGTAGCCAGCCGCCATTATGTTCGGCATCGCTGAGCAGGATATTCTCTCGGCCATGACGCCCGAAAAAGCTGCGCAGGCCGGGCCTATCTTCCGGGGCACAGGACAAGCGCCGGGCGGCATTATGACCAATGTTAAACATGTGGCAGGCTTTGCCTGCTATCTGTTGGACTACTCTCCTCCCTCACTCGGCCTCGCCTTCGGCGGGGCCTTTTCTTTGCCGCTATCGGTACTAGCTAAGCGGCAAGGAGAGGAAACCCGACATGCCGCTTCGGATCACCATGCATCGCAATGACAAGGAGCCGATCGAATGCGTTTGCCTTGGCGACCTGGCCGAGGCGATCGCGGTCGCACGCGAGGCCAGGGAAGCCGGGGACTGCGTTGCCGTACAAATATGGAATACCGACGGACAGCTGCTTCACGAAGACGGCGAACTGGGGTAAATCTTTGCACAGCCGCGTCGCGAGCGGTTGTGACGATGCCCCGGCATCGTTAGCCCGGATCGAGACATCAGGGGGGCAAGACCATGTCGAACTATTCCACGCACCAGGGCAAGCCGGACCGGTGGTCGCATCCGGTCCAGAATCTCGACCCGTCGGTGCGACGCGCGCGATACGGGCGGCTCCAGCCACTCGAAACTCCGTCGCTGTTCGAGCGCATTTTCCGTCGCCGGAGCTGACCCGAGGTCCAGCACGATGCGCTGCCCGGACGGAGTGACGGCGTAACCGTCGACGCCGCTAAGCAGTTGCGCGATTGGCGGACCTTTCGCTAGATAATGCGGGCCGTTCACTGCCGATCATGCCCTGCCGGAACATCGCAGACTGACCCGATCGAGAACCATGGTCGGCGCGAATTTGCTGTCCGGCAGATGGTGCATCTGGCGTTCCATCCCGGTCTCGCGCTTGTCCCTGATCGCGGCCGCGTCTCATACGACGAGTTGTCGAAGGATGGCCTATCCATTTGCATTTGCTGGCATGATGGCGAGCAGATGACGCACGTCGATCCACGAACAGGGCCAGTGGCAATCCTCCTGCCGGCACCGGACGCCAATCCGGCTTTGTCGCGAACATTCCTGAACCAGGTCTGCTGATCCCTGCAACCCGCAGCCCTGCCGGCCGTGTTGGCAGCGTCTCTCGCTCGATTGCGGTGCAATCGCCGGGGCGCTGCCTGCCCGCACCACCCGGCGTCTGCAGGTTCCCCTTGGGTCCATGACCCTACGGTGCAAGTCTCCCATGCCCTGCTTCTGACCGGAGTTCGCAAGCCGGAAAT
Organism: Croceicoccus marinus; assembly: GCF_001661675.2. Classification (NCBI taxonomy): domain Bacteria; kingdom Pseudomonadati; phylum Pseudomonadota; class Alphaproteobacteria; order Sphingomonadales; family Erythrobacteraceae; genus Croceicoccus; species Croceicoccus marinus. Next base: position 116,071 of record NZ_CP019602.1, read on the forward strand.
GGTTTCCGGTTTGAGAGCAGAAGGAAGCCCATCATGACCAATATCGCAATCCTCGTCGGCCGCATCGCCCGCGATCCCGAAACCCGCACCACGCAAGGCGGAACCACCGTCACCACGATCTCGCTGGTCACCGACCGTCCGGCCCGCGACAAGGAAGGCAAGACCTACAAGGACGAGAACGGCTATACCGCCAAGGACAGCGAGTTCCACCGCGTCACCTGCTTCAACGGTCTCGGCCAGAACGTCGCCAAGTACTGCAGCAAGGGCCAGCTCGTCAGCCTCGAAGGCCGAATCCACTACACCCAGTGGAACGACCAGGACGGCAACAAGCGCTACGGCTGCGAGATCCTCGCCGACAAGGTCGACTTCCTGTCGCGCCCGAACCGCTCGGACAACCAGGATGCCCCGCCGATCGACGAAGACTGATCGGCACGGTACAACGACAAGGCCCCGCTGGCACGCGCCACCGGGGCCTTTCTTTTGCTTGTCCTGCTGGAGAGGCAGCGCAAGCGAAGCGAATTTCCGACCCGCGCTACAGCATCACGGCGTTGCACCCAGGTGCTCGAGCGCCGCATCGAGCCCCATCGCCGACGCCTGTTTGACGAGCCGCTTGAGCTTGCCGGCCTCGAGCGTTTCGGCGCCGCATTCGAGCAGCATAACGCCCAACTCCTGCGCGGCTTTCTCGCGCAGCTCCGCTTCCCTTGCATCGAGCTCCGCGCGCTGTTCACGGAGGCGGGTGAGCGCATCGCGTGCATTTCTGGACCTTGCCATGTTCGGTTCCTTACCTTGGCTGAAGGTCCCCTCGCGGTGCATCCTGCCACAGCCCAAATGTTCTGCAAAGGTTCTTGTTTGCGGCGAGGCGAGGGCATGCATTTGCCGATAGGTTGGGAGGTCTCTCTCGCAGTCCCTGTCATCGTGATGGAGGCTTGAGGGCCCGCGTCAAGGACGGACGGGGCCCCACCATTTTGCCCGCCACCGGATTGCATCCGGCAGCGAACAAAATCGTTACCCCCACCGCCGCTTCGCGGCCGCGTGTTCCACGCGGTCCCTGACCCGGTCCGTCGCCCCCATCGAGCGCTCCTGACGATGCGAAGCATCGAACTTCAGGAGGAAATGTCATGCACACTTGCAGCCATCATTCGTACCGGCCGGACGCGGATCAAACGGCGTTCATCGCGGCCATGGATACGGCCAATGCGCGGGCCCAGCACAGCTACTTTACCCAGTATGTCCTGACCGACAGCGAGGCAGGATACGTCACCATCGACGAAGGCGATTACGGCGCCTTGCCGGACCGGTTGATGGCCCGCGTGATCGACGCGGTGCCGGGCCGGTTCAGCGACGAATTCTGATCCAGGGGACGCACACCACATGAGGAGGAAGTCCGGTCAGGGCTTCCTCCTTTTGTTTTGCTCAACACACCGGATGTTGCACGATCTGCTTCCCTGAATGTGGAATGCCGAAGTTTTCAGTCCTGCCATTCGGGTAAGTCAAAACGCTCGAGGCGGTCCGGCATTGTGAGCATTTTTACGGCAGCCGCAGCGATAGCTTCGGCTTTGCTTGGAAAGGCTTCGGCCGACGAAATCGACACGCCGTTCGAATAGCTGACCTTCGCCTGGAAGCCATTGCCGCTGGGTGACGCGCTGAGGGTTACGCTGGTCATCATCGCACTCCTGTCCTGTACCAGGAATCGGCGCGGACCATACGCTGATCGATTTCCGGAAGCCATTCTTATCGGTTCCGGAAACCTGGCATCCTCGAGCCGCAGGCGCACCCACGGGAGGTAGCGGCAAGTCCCTCCATCAGGATCACGCTCCTATCACTGGACTACGCCTTCGAAGCTGGGAACAGGGAGCACACCCCACGCGACTTGTCGCACCGGTTTACAGCGGTAAAGGGCATCCAAAACAGATAGTTGATGGCGAAATGGGCAAAATGGCAGCTTCTCACCTGAATTCAGGTTGCTGGCCAAATCCAACCTGGATTCAAACTGGCGGGGACCGGGAAGGGCAGAATTCCGCCGCACTTGATGTTCTTGACATGTTCTCATCGTCAGTGTAGATCAAACCTGCCTTTCGCAGCGTGAACCGGGCTTCCTGACCCAAGGAATCCCGACCATGACCCGGCCCGTTGCCCTCCAGGTCTATCTCTCCGACACCCTCGCTGAGCAGGTTCGCAAGGCCGCCAGCGACCATGACATGAGCGTCAGCGAATGGCTGCGTTCGATCATTGCCGACCGCTGCGGGGAGCACGATCTCGCCACCCGGCACGACACCTCGATCACCCGTATCTTGCGCATGATGGTCTTTGCCCGCGTCGGTGTTGATGGCCTGCTTGCCGGTCATGCCGACCCCACGCTGCGTGACCGGATCTACAAGGTCTACCGCCGCCAGTGCACGGCGATCGGCCTTCCTTCCCCCGCAGCCGAGGGAGGCCGCGATGAAGCGTAATCTCGGCAACTTTACCCGCGGCAGCCAGCTCCTCGGGCACTTCGGCTTCATGTTTGCGGCCGGGCTCAAATGGCCGCTCATCATTGCCGTCGTCGCGTTCGGCGCACTGGCCTCGTGGATGGTCGCGCATGGTCTCGACGACCACCATATCTACCTCGTCTGGATGCGGATCTATGCCATGGGTTACCTCTTCATGGAGTTCGATCCCGCCAAGACCGTGACCATGGAAACGGTGTTCGGCGGCACCTTCCAGCTTCCCATCGCGCGCGTCGAAACCTACCCGCCGGTGGTGCGCGCGTGGGACACGATGCTGGACCTTGTCGGCACCGCGTTTGCCTGGACGATGTTCGCGCTCGTGCCAGCCTTCGCGCTGTTTTACTGGATCGCCGAACGCTTCGGCAGCCACTCGAAGGAACGCCGTCATGAGCGCGGTGCATCGCTGGTGCCGCTGGCGGAATTGACCCGCGAAATCCGTCACCACAACCGCGCCGAACGCCGCCGCGAACTGACCGAGACATTGGGTTGGCGCCGCTACTTGTGCCTGCCGTCGGAGCTGCAGGAGGTGATGCCCTACCGCCCATCGCATATCGCGAAACTGCCCTATCCCTGGCGGCTCGAGCAGAGCCATGCGATGCTCATCGGTACCACCGGCATGGGCAAGACCGTGGCGCTCTCCGAGATGGTCGAAGAGGCGCGCGAGCGGCGTCAGCGCGCTGTGATCTTCGACCTTACCGGTGCCTTTATCGAGCATTTCTACGCCCCTGACCGCGACGTCATCCTGAATCCTTTGGATGCCCGCTGTCCGCGCTGGAACATCTTCGACGAATGCCGATCCGAGGGCGAATTCTGGGCCGCCTCCGAAGCGCTCGTGCCGCACGATGGCGGCGGCGAAGCCCAGTTCTGGGTGATTGCCGCGCGTGCGCTCTTCGTCGAGTTCTGCCTGAAACTGGTGGAAGCGGGGGATGCCAGCAATGAAGCACTCGCAAGCCGGCTGATGAGTGCGGATCTTGCGAAGGTTCACGCTATGCTGCGCGGAACGATTGCCGATCCGATCACCGCGCCCGAGGCGGCGCGCATGGCGGAATCGGTGCGTGCCGTATTCAACGTCAATGCCCGCGCGTTGAAGCTCCTGCCGCGCGAAGGCGCGCGCTTCTCGATCCGCGAATGGGTCGAAGCCGAAGACAGAGAGGGCGGCTTTGTGTTCCTCTCGGCCCGCTACGTCGACCTCAGCGTCTGCACCCAGCTGCTCACGCTCTGGCTCGATCTTGCCATGAATACGCTGATGACGACGGCGCGGTCGGATGACCTCAAGATGTGGTTCTTCATCGACGAACTCGGCGCGCTCCACCGCCTCCCCGCCCTCGAAACCGGCCTGCAGACCGCGCGCAACTATGGCGGCGCGATCGTTACTGGCATCCATGCCTATGCCAAGCTGCAGGAAGTCTACGGCGAGCATATGGCCGAGACCCTGTCGTCGCTCGCCAAGACGAAGCTGATCCTCGGCACCGGCGACTACAAGACCGCCTCCTGGTGCTCGGAAGCAATCGGTCATGCCGAAGTTACCGACAAGGACGAGGCGCATACCTATGCCTATAACAATGCGCGCGATGCGGTCAGCCTGACGCCGAGGAAGCATATCGAGGCGCTGGTCCTGCCCGATCAGCTCAAGGACATGCCGAGCCTAACCGGCTATATCAAATTCCCCGACGGGTTCCCGGCAGCGCCCATCACGCTGACCCCGGTCAAGCGCGTCCGGTGCGCCGACGGGTTTATTCCTCGCGTCGAAAACAGCGCAGAGGTCAAGGCTGCGAAGACAATCGCTACGAAGGACAAATCTGTCGCTTCCGAGACCGCCAGTTCGAACGAACACCCCGCGTCGAACGACGACGGTGTCGGCAAGCCGAGCGTACCGAAAGAGAGCGCATCGAAGCAGGGCGAGCTGCAATTCGGGGACAGGTACGAAGCTGACCGCAAGGGCGAGGAAGGCACGCGCAATCATCGCGCCGGGCAACAGGTCGATCCCTTCAATGCCGGCGACCGCGCGGGCGTGCGGGTGGGGAAGGATGCCGTGGATCGCACGGCATCGGGCGCACCGGATTCGGGCCTTGCCGATGGTCGTCAGGCGGGTCTTGAACCGAACACGGCAGCCAGGCCGTCGCGCGCCGACGGGGCGCGGGAGGGGGAGCGCGAGGTGCCCGATGCATCCCGGCCCGATCGTCCCGGCAAGGCCGATGGACCGAGGGAAGCGCGTACAGGTGAAGCGCGGCCGGATGGGCGTATGCAGCGCGATGCGCGCCGCATCGTGCTCGAGGAAGGGCTCGGTGATCCGGGCGGCAAGACCAGCGACGCGCCGCCGCTCGACGACCTCGACTTCGATATTTGATCGCAGCCTTGATGCCCAAGAAAGGCGCGTAGTCGATGCTTTCGCTTGCCAATGTCCGCACCGCTTCGGGCGCTGCCGGCTACTTCGCCAAGGACAACTACTATACCCGCGCCGATGCCGACCGTTCGGGCGAATGGTTCGGCGAAGCCGCGGCAGCGCTGAGCCTCAAGGGCACCGTCGATGCGAAAACTTTCGAGGCGGTTCTGAAGGGCAACCTCCCCGATGGCAGCCGCGTCGGCAGCGACAATCGCTACCACCGCGCGGGTACCGATCTGACCTTCTCGCTCCCCAAGAGCTGGTCGATCCTCGCGCTGGTCGGCGGTGACAGCCGGATCCTCGATGCCTATGCCGGTGCGCTAAAGGAAAGCCTGGCCTGGGCCGAGAAGAACCTCGCCGAAACCCGCCTCCAGCACCGCGGCAAGGAGAAGATCGTCCAGACCGGAAATCTCGTTTCGGCGCTGTTTCGTCACGATACCAACCGCAATCAGGAACCCCAGGCGCATGTCCATGCAGTCATCGCGAATGTCACCAGGGGGCCCGACGGCAAGTGGCGCGCCCTGCGCAACGACAGGCTCTGGGAGCATCATACGCTATTGAATGCCATGGCCATGGCCCGCTTCCGGATCGAAGTCGAGAAGCTCGGCTACGAAATCGGCGAATTGGGCAAGCACGGCAATTTCGAGGCCGTGGGCGTGCCCAAGGCGGTGCGCGAAGCCTTCTCCACACGCCGCGCCGAAGTGCTCGAGAAGGTTGCCGGAATGGCGAGCCGGAGCCCTGCCGCGCATGATGCCGCCACGCTGATGACCCGGGCGGAGAAGGCGCCTGTCGCCGACCGCGTGGCATTGCTCGATGCCTGGAAGGCGAAGGTCGAAGAACTCGGCTTCATGCCCGGCGATATCATCGCGCGCGCCAATGCGCGGGCCGCGACGGGACTTGGCGAGGAGCAAGGTGCGCGCAGCGCTGTACGCAATCTCGGCGCCTCGGTGCGCGCCTTGGCTGCCGGTCTAGCCGAACGCTTGGGACTTAGGCAGGGCGATCCGCTGATCCCGACCCGGCTCGGCAATCGCCCGGTCGAGGAGGTCGCCGCGATCCACGCCGTCGCCTCGGCGGTACGGCATCTGTCCGAGCGCGAGGCAGCGTTCGATCGCTTCGCGGTCTACAGGACCGCGCTGTCGTTCGGGCTCCCGGCGAGCATTCCTGCCATCGACAAGCGCGTCGATCAGCTGCTCCGCCAGGGTCATCTCGTGCGCGGCAAGGGTGCTGACAAGGGGATGGTGACGACCCGCGATGCCATTGCTGCCGAACAGCGCATCCTTTCTGAAGTCGAAGCTGGACGGGGGCAGGGTGTGGCGCTGATGACCCCTGAGCGCGCAGGCGAGCACCTGCAGGCGCTGGCACAGGAGCGCTATGGCCTGACGCTCAACTCGGGGCAGGAAGGGGCGGGCAGGATGCTGCTTTCCTCCACCAATCGCATCGTTGCGATCCAGGGCGTTGCCGGGGCGGGCAAGAGCACGGTCCTCAAGCCCGTTGCGGACATTCTGCGTGCCGAAGGCCGCAAGGTAACGGGTCTCGCCGTGCAGAACACGCTTGTCCAGATGCTCGAGCGCGAGACCGGGATTGAGTCGATGAGCGTCGCGCGTTTTCTGGGCCGCTATGCCCCGCTGCTCGATGGCGGCGACCGGCAGGCGCTCGCCGAAGCGCGCAGCGAGTGGAAGGGCAGCACGGTGCTTCTCGACGAGGCCTCGATGGTCGGAAATGCCGACAAAGAAAAGCTGGTCCGGCTCGCCAATCTGCTGGAACTGGGACGCTTCGCCGCGATCGGTGACCGCAAGCAGCTGGGTGCAGTCGATGCCGGGAAGCCCTTCGATGTCATGCAGCAGGCGGGCATCGAGACTGCCGGGATGCGGATCAATATTCGCGCGCGCTATGCCGCCTTGCGCGAAGCGCAGCACGCCGCGCAGGCGGGCCAGATTGAGGAAGCGCTCCGGCACCTGGGTGACAATGTGGTCGAGGTGGCCGAAGGCGCCGCGCTGTCTGCGGCGGCAGCCTGGCTTGAACTGAAGCCGCCGGAGCGCGAGCGCACCGCGATCTATGCGTCGGGTCGCACATTGCGCGGCGCGGTCAACGAGGCGGTACAGACCGGGCTCAAGGCTAATGGTGAGCTTGGAGGCAAAGCCCTGCCTCTCGAGACAATGTCGCGGGTCAATCTGACCCGCGAGGAACTGCGTCATGCCAAGAGCTATGCCTCGGGCATGGTCGTCGAGGTCGACCGCCGTCAGCGCGCCCAAAACCTCGCTGCCGGCCGCTACACCGTCGTGGCCAGCGATCCGCGTCAGGAACAGGTCACGCTGGAAAATGTGCGTGGCAGGACATTCGCGTTCCGTCCCGACAAGTTGCGGCCGCAGGCAGAGCGCGATCCCTTGCGGCTTTATGAGATCAAACCCGTCACCATCCATGCCGGCGATCGTATCCGCTGGACCGAGACCGATCATCGGCGCGGACTGTTGAATGCCGACCAGGCAAGGATCGTCGCCATTGGCGAGAAGGCGGTGACGGTGGCGACATCGAGCGGGATCGAGCACGAACTGGCCCATGACGATCCGATGCTGAAGCGGCTCGACCTTGCCTATGCCTTGAATGCCCATATGGCGCAGGGGCTGACCTCGGATCGCGGCATTGCGGTCATGGACAGCCGGGAGAAGAACCTCTCCAATCAGCAGACCTTTCTCGTCACCGTCACCCGGCTGCGCGATGGCCTGACCCTCTACGTCGACAATGCCCACAAGCTCGAGGCTGCGGTCGAGCGCAACACCGGCATGAAGCGTTCGGCGCTCGAAACCACGAAAATGCTTGGCGACGCAGCCGCGCGGGGAACAGCGACCACCAATAAGACCAGGGAGCCAATCGAAGAGCAGAAGCTGCCCGAACTCGAACTTGCGAAGGTCAAACCGTTCGAGATCGGAATCTAACGGGCACCTGCGACACAATAGCAGTGTGGCGGGGCAAGTCGGCCACTCTGCTATCGATCGCTAGTCAGGTCGCGACTGTGTTGCTGTCGCCGGCCTCAGCGGCAGCGGTGGTCGCCCCAGTAGCGATCCCAAACCAGCACCGTGCCGGTTGCTACCATTGCGCAGCTGAGATCGGTGCCCGAGGGGAGCGTGCACCAGGCACCTGTGCGGTTGCCGCCTGCCGAGCCTGTCGACACGCAGCGCATAGGGCCGCTTGCAACGATCACATGGCCCGTCGATGTCGTGCCTCGCGGGCCACCGAGAACATCGACCAGCGCATCGCGCGCTTCGATCGCGCTGGCATCGGGGCAGGGCTGGTTCGTACGACACGTGCCGTCCATCTCGCGCGCGGCTATCCCTGAAATCCGGAGGCGCGGACCTTCCGCGCACCAGACCGGGCCATCGCCATCCCAGACCCGGGTCGGCGTGCAGGTGAAGGTCTGTCCGGCGGCAACGATCGAGGCGGCAAGAGCAAGAAGCATGGATTTCCCCTGTTACAGCTGCCGCCCGAACCAAAGCACGCGGCCGACGATGTTCACATTGCGTCGGTCGAGACCGTTCCAGCTTGGATAGGTAGGATTGTCGCTCGTTACCGAGATCCTGCGGCCGCTGGGCTCGATCGCGATGCGTTTGACCGACAGCGCATCGTCCATGCGCAGAACGTAGATCCCGTCGCGCAGCCGCGATTGCCCGTCGCCAAGGTCGACCAGCACCTCATCGCCATCGTGCAGCGTCGGTTCCATGGAATCGCCCAGGACATGGATGATCGAGAGGCTCGAGGCCTTGCTGGCGGTAAGGCGCCTGAGCCACTTTTCCTCGAACCCGAACTGCGAGGACTTCGCTTCCATCTCGGCCAGTGCGCCGTGACCGGCCGAGGCATCGACATCGAGGATGGGGACCTGCACCAGTTCGACCACCGGGCCCGAACGGCGGGCAGGGGCGCCCAGCACTTTCTCGTCGACCCCGAAGAAGCGGGCGAGCACCAGCCTGTCCTTCTCGTCGAGATGGCGCGGGCTGTTGCGCTTGATGTATTGCTGGATATAGGCCGCGTTCCGCCCAAGCAGGCGCGAGACCGAGGAATAGTTGACGCCCCGCTCCTGGATCAGGCGTTCGAGGTTTTCGCGGGCTTGGTCCATCACATGCGTCCGGTTCACGTTCCGACGAGGGAATCATTCTAGGAGATAGGAAGTTATTCCTAGATAGAACGTAACGCGAACGCAAGGGGTTTCGGCTTGCTGGTTATCAAAGACATGATTGCAGACCGCTCGGTCGGCTCGATGTTTCGGGAAGTATCCTCTTCAAGGATGGACTAGCAACGGGCATATTATGCTCTGACTGAGGGCGTGGACCTACCTTGTCTCTGACGCCGGATTGTCGAGGAAGCTGGTGGTCCGGCGCATTTGGGACTAACTGACGGTGATGAAGACGCTTGAACTCAATGGCTACCTTGCAGGCGTGAGCGCGCGAAAGGCAGAGTTGGCATCCAATGGCGTGATGTTGGCGGTTGAGTCCTGTCGCAATGGCGGTGCACGCCGTACTGCCGAAAAGCGGTCCGCGCTCAAGCGTGCCGATGCCCGTGCAAAGGTTGCAGACGTGCAGCCCGTCCTCTCGAATTACTGATTAAGTCCATAGTTACGGCGCTGATGCATCGCGCCGGGGCCACTACGCTTGATGTCCTGTCGCTAAAATTCGGAACGAAGGAGCCTGGAAAGCCAGGGATCCTCAGTCTGATGCCCCATGGCATTTCTCCCATTATCAGAACGGGCCGCCGGCATGATCCCGCGCTTGAGTTTGCCAAGCCGCATGTTATAACGTGCGTATGAACGCTAGCCTCAAGATCACCAAAATCGGCAACTCTGCCGGCGTTGTCCTCCCCAAGGAGCTCCTCGCGAAGCTGCGTGCAGGCGTGGGCGATACGCTTTACGTTTCGGAAACGCCGGAAGGCATTCGAATTACCGCGGCAGATCCTTCGTTCGAAGCCAAGATGGCTTTGGCAGAAAAGATCATGCGTGAAGACAGGAACATCCTGCGCGCGCTAGCGAAGTAGCATGGCAAGATCATCCGAACCGGTCTGGATCGAGGCCGAGTTGGCGCTTGCCATCCATGATCGACAACTGGCCGAGCATGGCGGCCCCATCGGTTTGCGCGATGCAGACGCATTGGAATCGGCACTGGCACGGCCCCGCAACCAATGGGCCTATGGCGAGACGGATCTGTGCAAGCTCGCTGCCGCCTATGCCTATGGTCTGGCGCGCAATCATCCCTTCACGGACGGTAACAAGCGGACCGCCTGGGTTCTCGCCCGGCTGTTCCTCGCATTGAATGATTTCGAGATTGCCTATGCGCCCGAAGACGCTGTTCAGATGGTGCTCCAGCTTGCCGCGGGCGAACTTGTTGAGGTTGCCATCTCGGAATGGTTTACTGAGAGGCGAGTCTAGAGCTGCTGACATCCTGACCATTGCCGGGCATCGAGCTTCCATTGAAAAGTTGACGTTCAAAATCCAGACTGGACACTCATTTTTCCGCGAACGCGCGCTCGATCACGTAGTCGCCCAACTCACCAGTGCCCGGCGAGATATCGAAGCCCAGTTCATCGAGCACGCCCGACATGTCGCGCAACATGGCTGCGCTGCCGCAGATCATCGCCCTGTCCAGCCGAGGATCGATTGCAGGCAGGCCAAGGTCGGCGGCGAGCTTGCCGGTTTCGACCAGCTGCGTCAGCCGCCCGGTGTTGCGAAAGGGCTCGCGCGTGACGGTGGGGTAGTAGTGCAATTTTCCGGACACGAACTCGCCAAGGAAGGGGTGCTCGGGAAGTTCCCGGCCCAGAAAGTCTGAGTAAGCCAGTTCACCGACCGTGCGCACGCCATGGGCGACGACCACATTCTCGAACTTCTCGTAGGTCTCCGGATCCTGCACGATGCTGAGGAACGGCGCGAGCCCGGTTCCGGTCGCGAACAGGTACAGCGTCCGACCGGGCCGAAGGTCACGGATGACGAGCGTGCCGACCGGCTTGTTGCTGACGATGATGTCCTGACCGGGCGCAATATGCTGCAGTTGGGATGTCAGCGGGCCGTCGGGTACCTTGATGCTGAAGAATTCCAGTTCGTCCGCATAGTGGGGGCTCGCGATGCTAAATGCGCGCATCAGAGGCTTACCGCTCAGGTGCATGCCGAGCATCACGAAGTGGCCGCTCTCGAACCGGAACGAGGGATCACGGGTCGTCCGGAAACTAAATAGCCGGTCGTTCCAGTGATTGACGCTGAGGACGCTTTCGGTGCGAAGACTTGCCATCTCAATTCTCCATGCGGGGCGTCCGGGCCCTAGGCGAACCTCTATTATCCAAAAAGCTGGTAATATGGATTTGCTATATCTATTGAATAGATATGCGGTTCAGCCTCCGTCATCTCGAGATATTCGTCGCCATCGCCCGCGCCGGGAGCATCTCGGTCGCCGCCGTCGAACTTTCCATGTCGCAATCCGCGGCGAGCACGGCGCTCATCGAACTGGAACGGCGCTATGGCCGCTCGCTGTTCGACCGTGCCGGAAAGCGATTGAAGATCAACGAGACGGGCCGTTCACTTCTCGTGCCCGCGCTCGAATTGTTGGCTCGCGCCGAGGAGATCGACGGGCTCCTGTCGGGCCGGACCGGTCCGGGGCCATTGCACATCGGCGCTACGCAGACGATTGGCAATTATGTCGCCCCGGCTCTGATCAATGCCTACTCCGAGCGGTACGAGGGATGCGCGATCACGCTTGAAATCAGTAACACGGCGGAGATCGCGGCCAAGATCGCCGATTTCTCACTCGATCTGGCGTTGGTGGAAGGCGCCCATGTCCACCCCGACCTTGTCGTGAAGGAATGGCTTCATGACGAGCTGATCCTGATCTGCGGCGTGTCGCACCCACTTGCCGGACGACAAGCGTGGGGCATTGATGATGTCCTTGCCGGACGCTGGGTCGTCAGGGAAAAGGGATCGGGTACCCGGCAGACTCTCGACACTGCCATGCAACCATACCTGAGCCGTTGGCGCATCGGTATGGAACTCCAGCAGATAGAGGCCATCTTGGAAATGGTGGCCGTCAGTTCGCTGATTGGTTGTGTCCCTCGCGTGGCTGCACAGAATCTCATTTCGCAGGGGCGGCTCGTCGAGATTAAAGTCCCCGAACTCGACTTGCAGCGTCGTTTCTACATCATCACGCACAAATCCAAGTACTTCACTGCCGGCATCCGCGCCTTTCTCGATATCTGTGAAGGCGCCTGATGGAGAGTCCCGGATACTGTTGCGGCTGAAGTCGAGCGAATTGTCTTATTCCGCCGACTTGCACGAACCCGCTTCGCGGGACGGGTGCCTATTTGCGAGGTAGCGTGGTATTAATTGGCTTTGGCCGGGGAGCGGCCGCCGCCTGACGATGCAAGTCCCTTCAAAGAGAGGAACTTGCCATGACTACCACCACTCCATCCACTTCCGTCAGTCCGCTGCGTCAGCGGATGCAGCACGACATGATGATGCGCGGGCTCTCGCCCCGCACCCAGCGTCAGTATGTCCGCAACGTACAGCGCTTTGCAGCCTATCTCGGGCGCCCTCCCGATACCGCCACGTCGGAAGACCTGCGCAATTTCCAGATCCACCAGCACGAGTGCGGCGCGAACGCCGGAACCATCAACAGCACCGTTTCGGCCTTGCGCTTCTTTTACACGGTCACCTTGCGGCGACGCGATCTTGCCCGCGGCCTTGTCGCCACACGCCGCCCGCACACGGTGCGTGAGGTGCTGAGCGTCGAAGAAGCCGCTCGACTGCTCGAGGCAGCGCCGGGGATTAAATATAAGGCCGCGCTGGGCGTCGCCTATGGCGCAGGCCTGCGGGTCTCGGAGGTCGCACACCTCAAGGTCGACGATATCGACAGCCAGCGGATGTTGATCCGCGTCGAGAACGGCAAGGGCGGGCGCGATCGCAATGCCATGCTTTCGCCGCCGCTGCTCGAACTGCTGCGGATATGGTGGCGCGAGGGCAAGCGACGCGGCGTCATGTTTCCGCATGGCTGGCTGTTCCCGGGGCGCAGCTACACCGATCCCATCTCGGCCCGGCAGTTGCACCGCGCTGTGCAGGAAGCCGCCGAGGTGGCCGGTATCAAGCGACGCATCAGCCCGCATACGCTGCGGCATAGTTTCGCCACGCATTTGCTCGAGCAGGATGTCGATATCCGCGTGATCCAGGTCCTGCTCGGCCATGCCAAGATCGACACGACCGCGATCTACACCAAGGTCTCGACCAAGACGATCCAGGCGGTGACCAGCCCGCTCGACCGGATCATCGCGCTGATGGAGGGCAAGGAACGAGCGGCATCGCCGCCCGGCTGAGCCGGTGCACGCCGGCCTCGAGGTCGCCCAAATCTTTCGAAGCGCAGGTCCGGCCTATCGTGCCGCGCACGACGGGCATCTCGGCCTGATGCAGCTCAAGGTCATGACGGCGATCGAGAACTGCCGCACCGCCGCGCTGGGTGGTCATGTCGAGGCCTGCGAGGACTGCGGCCATTGGCGCGTCGCCTACAATTCCTGCCGCAACCGGCATTGCCCCAAGTGCCAGGGTGCCGCGGCGCGCGTCTGGCTGGCCGAACGCGAGGCCGACCTGCTGCCCGTCGGTTACTTCCACGTCGTATTCACGCTGCCTGCCGAGATTGCCGCCATTGCATTCCAGAACAAGTCGCTGCTTTATGACCTGCTGTTCAAGGCGGCCTCGCAGACGATGCTGACGATCGCGGCAGATCCGAAGCATTTGGGCCCCCGTATCGGCATCACCGCTGTGCTCCACACATGGGGCTCGGCCATGACCCACCATCCGCACGTCCACATGATCGTGCCCGGCGGCGGCATCGCGCTCGATGGGACCCGCTGGATATCCTCGCGCCCCGCGTTTCTTCTACCGGTGCGCGTGCTCGACGCGCTGTTCCGCCGCCTCATTCTCACCGGCCTGCTGGCATTGTACGATGCCGGCCGGTTGTTCTTCGCCGGCAACATGGCCGCGCTGGAGCAGAGGCGCGCATTCCTGCGTCATATCGCGCCGGTGCGGAAGAAGCGCTGGGTCGTCTATGCCAAGCCCCCGTTTGCCGGACCGCAGGCGGTGCTAGCCTATCTCTCGCGCTACACCCACCGCGTGGCGATCTCGAACCGGCGTCTCGTCGCCTTCGACGACCGCGGGGTCACGCTGCGGTACAAGGATTATCGCCGCGACGGGCCCGAACGTCAGCGAGTCATGACGCTTCCTGCCGACGAGTTCATCCGCCGCTTCCTGCTCCATGTCCTGCCTCGCGGGTTCCATCGCATCCGCCATTACGGCCTGCTCGCCGGCTCCGCCCGCAAGGATGCCATCGCCCGGGCCCGCGCCTTGCTTCACGTCGCGCCCGAACCGCCGCCGTCCGACAACGTAGATCCCCCTGACCATCGCCCGCCATGCCCCTGCTGCGGCGGCCATATGATCGTCATCGAGACCTTCGCCCGTCGGCAGCAACCGCGCGCGCCGCCCCAAATCGTCGCGCTTACCCGGAGCCACGCGCCATGACCGGGCATGGCTTATCCTGCCCATTGGCCGCCTCTTGCCTGAACCGGCCAACGGTACCGTTCGCGCCCTCCACGGCTGCAGCTATGGCTTTGCCGTCCGGCGTCGGAGAGATGACCATGTCCGGAGCGCCATCATCGGCGCGACAGCGCTCGCCAAGGCGGTTCCGGCACGGCCAATGGGCGATGCGTCCCGCAAGCCAGACCATTCCAAAGCACAATTCCCCATAGCGCAGCGCATGCGGCCCGCGGGTTCCTGCATGTTAGGATTTCGTACGCTTAAGCGCCCGAAATCCTTCGACAAAGCCGTCGTAGGAAGGGGGATTGAAGCTACCCCTTAGCGGTCATTCGTTCATACTGCTTAGGAAGCAACCGGGCCCGCGAAGGAGAAGTGCTTGTGCTTTGACGCCGGCTCATTTCTATGTGCCGACCGGTGGCTGGACCGCGACGCCGCGAGTTTTGATCACCATCACAGAGAAGTCGGTAACTTCTTTGAGGTCGGGAAATGGGCCTTCTCTCGGCCCCCAGGACCAACGGGAGGCCGAGTAGATCATGTACATGAAGGGGTGATAGTCGGTGTAGAATGCGGTCAGGCTGAGGTGTCGACGCTCGGGCTTGACGTGGCCGAGCGTGATGTTGCGGTGACGCCTGAATTCTCGCGCAAATGATGGCGGCACGCTCTCGGGATAGGCGCTGAGGGCATTCTCCCATGCCGGAGCGGTCCCGTTGATAATCGCCTCCCTTCGATTGGTGAGCACGCGCTGCGCCTCCCTCATGATCTCGCGCTCGGCGTCTTCGAAATGCACGGCGGCCGTGTCGCGGCGGTCGCGCATGATCGCACCCATCAGGAACTCGTAGAGATGGTGGATGAACCGTGCATAGGCATTGTAGGACCGGTAGGCGCGCTGCCGGTCCTGTCCAAGCATGATCAGTTCTTCGGCACTTCGTGCGAAATCGACGAAGGCGTCCTGGCAGCGCATGAACTCGTGCTGGAGCGCCACGCATAGCGCTTTATCGTTGTCGTCGCCGATCTCGAATTTCAAATGCCCCTCCCAGTGCCGTCGATGCGAAGCCACCGATCCGGCAACGCCGACATACCCGCCGTTCGAGCCAACCGTACGTGCCCCTGTAAGCTGCCCTCCAATCAGCAGCGTGAGACCTGCCACAAGGAGCCTAACTGGGCCGGTAGCCGCAGGGTAGCTTTCAGTTCGAAAATAAGGAAGCAGACATTCGAGCCACCGATTCTCTCAGTGCGAACGAGATGCTATACCTACGGCTCAGAATGGGCCGAAAGCGAGGGGATTATTTCCGGGCGGTAAGCATCGATAACGGATACAACTAAGGTCGGTGGCTAATCTAAGTAGCCATCCCGCTCTATCGCCTCTGTCAACCGCGCCGCCTTCTCCGGCGTGTCAACATAGGGCGACAGAATTGGCCGTTGCCCAAAGAGATGCCGCCAGGTCATTCGCAGATGGCCAGGCTCGAACTCCGCGTCGACATGCACCGTGGGCACGGTCGCGGCATATTGCCGAACCAAGTCGTCGCACGAGCGGTCCCGAGCGATATAGAGCCGATAGCCGAACTGGGCGACCGTCCGGTTGATCTTACGAACCTTCGCCTTGTCGCTCAACACACGATGCCGCACAACGCTGTTCACAGGGCGAAGACGTGTCGATCCGCGAAGAACCATACCTGCATCGATCGGGAAAATGAACTCGATCTCTCCGCTTTCAGGGTAGGGCGTGCGGGCATGGGCTGATTGGTTCGGATCATAAAAGCAGACAGGATTGTCGGTAGTCAGGAACGGCGAGCCGGTCTTGTTATGGAGGACCTCGAAGCCCATGCGGAAGGCTAAATCGCCACTACCCACAATGTCCTCGAGCATATTGGCGAGGCTCTGCTCAGGATTGATGCCGACAGGGACGCGATCAAGCTTCCCAGCATATTCTGCTAGATTGGCGGGCAGCGCCCCGATCGCTTCTAAAGTCTGAATCTCCGCGCGCATCTTTTGTGCAAGGAGATATTCATGTCGTTCACGCGCCGCCGGCACACGCGCCATCAGAATCGCAACCATGCCGAGTAGATTGAAGGAAATCGCCGGCGACAAGCGCTTCGCACGCGCGGCGGCGACAGTGACAGGCCACACAGTCTCCACACGATTCCAATGATCTTCCCAAGACGTGTCATCACGACCGCCATCCTTGGATGGCAGCGAATAATATAGTTTGCGATACCCGATCGAGCCAGGCTGTGATGGCTGCGGATCATCAGGTTTGTCGTCAAAGTAAGCCCAGACTCGGCCGTCCGGGCCCGTGAAACCCGCCATATAGGTGATCGACAGATAGTGATGTTTGCGAAGCTTTCTCCCCGCCCCACCGCTACCGGCCTTGAGTTGGCTGAAAGGAACAACATCGCCATCGGTAGGGACTAGCCCCCAATTCCAACGAAACATCGATCCTCGAGGAAAATGCATTTAGTTATCGACGTCCTTGAAATGGTCACCGGGTAGGCGCCGCCCAATGACCGGCGATTGACCTCGCCGTTCTAATTTTTCTCGATTAGCGAAGCGCGAACACCCATTTCCTCGATGATGGCACTGATCCGATCGATCACGGGGCCGAGCGCCACAGCCCTAGCACTAGCTTTGTCAGCAGTTGCGTAAGGAAGCGGCGTCAGACCCTTGAAGTCGGAGGGCAGTATCACATCGGTGCGTTGCGGCACCAGCAACAGAGTCCGATGGCGGCCAAGGCGGGACATGAAAAAGCCGAGCTCGAAGATGACGTTGTCGCGCGGGACCTCCGATGTCTTGCCGCGGGCCGTGACGAGATCATCGGGCTCGCAGAGCGCAACGCCGAAGTCGGCAATGTTGACCTGCTCCTCGAGGGCTTCGATCGGATAGCCGCCGGCCGGAAAGATCATGTCGTCGCTCCAGATCTCAATGTCCGCATCGTGGGAAAGCCCGACGCGAATGGACTTTGCGATCGGTAGCGCCTCCGCAGAGCAGATCATGAACACCCGGGGGCGTATATTGGCACGGTTGACGAAGCGATTCCGCTGTTCGAGCCGCCCAGCAAGGTCCTGGGCGACGAGGCGCCACATCTCGGGATGCGCTTCGCCGACCTCGGCAAACTTCTCATAGCCAACTTTCAACGTGACCACGTTCTCGACCGCTTCGATGGTCGCGGATCGGCCGACACTGGGATTTATGGCCGACATTTCGCCGATGGTGCAGGGTGGCTCGCGGTGATAGAGGCGCACCCCGTTGATGATGATCAGGCCTCGGCCGGACAGCAGAAAATGTACCGACCGATCGCTGCCACCTTGCTCGATGATATTCTTGCCCGCGGCGAATTCGACCAAGTCGCCGGCATCGGCAAAGGCCGCAGCGATCGTCTCGTTGCCGCGAATAATCTTCTGGCCGAGCAGCGCGTCGATCAACACTGCGCGATCCTCATATCGTTTCTTCAAGCTCAATCGTTCCTCCTGTTGATGTCGTTCCTGCGCCACCAGCCTGACCGCGTCCAAGGCCATAGCGTAGGCCTGCCGGAAAGGGTCGGATCATCGGGCGGCCTCGGCTGAATGCGGATCTCGACCCGCGTCGGCGCCGATCCTGGCGTGAAGGCCGTTGCGCCAAGTTCGATGCGCTCGCCGCCGTCGAGGCGGATGATGAGCAGGACCGCGAACAACGGCGCGTCGGAACCGTCTTCTACGATCAGCTGCATCTGCGCCAGATCGGTAGTGCTCGGAACCGGCAGGTAGAGGGGATGGGAATGCCACTCGCCCAGATAGTTGAAACGCGCATAGTCGGCGCCGGTTCGGCGGAAGAAGCTCCGTATGAAGCGACGATGCTTCTTGGGATGGCGAACGAAGCAGCTCTCGGTT
This sequence comes from Croceicoccus marinus, assembly GCF_001661675.2. Classification (NCBI taxonomy): domain Bacteria; kingdom Pseudomonadati; phylum Pseudomonadota; class Alphaproteobacteria; order Sphingomonadales; family Erythrobacteraceae; genus Croceicoccus; species Croceicoccus marinus. The sequence continues at coordinate 134,347 of NZ_CP019602.1, forward strand.
CCGCCCGAACGCTGAACCGACAGACCAACCACGCGGAATTCTTCGTCGGCGACGTGCTCGCCCACAAGCACACCGCCAATTTCACGGGTGCCGGCGCGCGACAGCGCTTTTTCGAACTTCGCGATGAGATCAGGCGGTAGCGTTACGATCATGACGTTCCTTGATCAGGCGCTGCACGGTGGCCAAGCCTTCTGGATCCATTGCCGGCGTGGCTTCCGGCTCCGGTTGGCCGAGGTCGATCGGAAAGGTGTGGAACGGCTGCAGGAAGAGCCATTCCGCCTTCAGCCCGATCAGATAAGCAGAGACGGGAAAAGCCGACTCGCCGGGCGACAGGAGCGTGTCGATAGCGAAGCGCGTGGCGTGCGCTGCGATCACGGCAACGTCGGCATCATCGGCGATCATCAGGCCATTCAAAGCGTCGATCCCGTACCCCGCGGTTGCGCGCGGTGCGACGACGTTCTTCTCCGCGCACACCGCTTCGATCCGCGTTCGCGCGATTTGCGGCGCAGGATCGAGACCGGGCCGCGACCGGGCGATCATACCGCCGAACCCGCCACCATAAATCTCCAGCCACAGGAGCGGCTTCCGGGCTGCGGCGACAACCGACCCGAGCAAGTTAAACACGCGCGCATTGGCGGTTGCGTCGATGATCAGGTCACAGGTCTGCAAAAGCGCCAGCACGCCGTCGATGCTGCCGCTGCTCTCCTGTCCGGCGAGCTGCTGACGGCGCACGGTGCACTTGGCGGCCGGCGCGATCATCTCGATTCGGCGCCTCAGCCCCTCAGCCTTGTGATCGCCGACCGCGTCCCAGTCGAGATCGTGCCGAACGAGATTTTCGGGAAGCATCACATCGTCATCGATAAACAGGAAATTGCCGACGCCGCTGCGGGCCAGGCTGGTTGCGATCTTGCCGCCAGCCGAGCCGCACCCGACAAGACCCACGGTCATGGTCCTAAGGGCCGCGCGAGATGGCTCCATGCGACCGCCGCCGTCCTCGGGAAGGCATTTGAATTCTGTGACGGTGTCGGTCCCGTCCTTCACCCAGAACAGACGGGCGACGCCATCTGCATGCACCAGGCACATATCCAGCACGTCAGAGACATAGCCCTCGGGATAGCTGCAGCCCGCTTCGGCCAGAGCCTTCTTCAACCCGGACGCAGTTCCCTGCGCAGGAATCGGCATTCCGGCTGGTAGAATGGCGACATGCCCTTTCAGGGTCAGGCTAGACGCCTTCAGGGCTTCCGGAACCGTCGGGTCACGCCAAACAGGGTCTTCATCGCCGACAGTCAGCGGGATCACGACGTGCGTCGTCGAGCGCATCAAAAAGTCCATCGGGAGCAGTTGCGGGCCTGGCGTTGCATCGAGCTTGCTCGCAAGCGCCCGGGTCAGGACAAAGCCCACGGTCGAAGCGCGCAGTTGCTGACCCAGGCTTTCAACATGGCGCGATGGCAGGACCGGATGCGCATCGGCATCATTCGGCGTCTCACCGTGCAATAGCCGGTAAGCACTCTCGACCATCTGGGCACCCGTGATGTCGGGCGTCCAATTGTCCGGGCCCCATTCGAGGCAAAGTTCGCCGCGCCCCCATTGGTGCTCCGACCAGCGCTCGGGGGATTGGGGAAGAACCGAGATCGGGGTGTAAGGAAATGTCTGCGGATATATCAGCCGGATCGGATAGCGCTTCGCGCCGATCTCGATTTCGGCATCGAAGCAAAGCCGGACCTGATCGTCGAAATACATGCTGGCGACGGTGAACCAGGCCTCCCGCCCTTCAAGGTCGGCAAGGGCCGCCTGTTCGGATGTCAGGCGGCCCAGATCACGCATATACCACATCAGGCGAAGCCTGCCGGCTTGGTCGGCGTGGCATCGCGGTTCGGAAAGCGGAAGGCGCTCGGTGCCGCAGCGGCCGGCGCGGCAATGACCGGCTCCAGAAGCGCCATCGACATCGCGGCCTTGGCGGCCGCAGCCGTCGCATCCCCTTCGTCAGCAAGCTCCTCGAGCGCCACCTCATAGGTCAGGCCTGAGCGCTTCCGGCTGGATCCGAAAATCTCCTGGCCAGCGTCGGAGCACCACCCATAAGCGACCGACCCGACCGCGGTCTCATCCCCCGCACACCGACGCTGCTCGTTCTCCGAAGCGAGGATGGCCCGTCCCGTTGCGCAGCGGATCATCGACCCCTTCATGCCCAGGCGCGTCAGTGCGACGGGACCAGCATCAAATCCGATTGCGATCCCTAGGCCGGCAACGTCGATGCCCTTGTCCTCGAGCAACTCCAAAGCGCGGTCGAAGCCGCTGCGCAGTCCGCCCGCGCACAGGATCGCCGCGCTTGCGCTCGCTTCGGTATCGGTGGTCTGCGCGGTACCTTCGCCGATGACACCGTGGACGCAGTCGCCGATGAACCGGATTTTGCGCCCCCCGAAATCCTCAGTGAGGACGGCGTCGAGTTCAGCGCGCAGCACATGTAGTGCCCGCACGACGTCCATTGCGTCATCGTCGTCATCGATATGGTCGGCAACATAAGCGGTGAAGCCGTCGATGTCCGCATAGATCGAGATCGCGTCGTTGCGGCGCGAATTGCCGGGCGTCAGTACCTCCAGATCGAGATCGGCAAACGGCGGTGTATGCCCGCTAAACGAAAACTTGCCGATCGGATTGACTTCCAGGTCCTTTTTCCAATCCTGGACGATGCCATCGGCGGTCACGGCGAGCGCCGCTACCTCCTGGCTGTCGCCCACCTCGGTTGCGGTCAGCGCGCTGGCGTCTTCGTCATCCACTTCATCCAGATCAATGGCGCCGCGCGCTTCGTTGGACAGATAGATGCCGGTAGCCGTTCCACCCCCGGCGCGCTTGGCGGCATGGTTTGCGGGCACGCCCAGGAAGAGCGGCTCGGAACTGCCACGGCGGCCGTTCCGCACCGCCAGGGCCAGGCCCGTGTCAATGCCGACCCTGACCTTTGCCGATGGAATCTTCTCGTCACCATCCTCGCCGGTCTTGGCCAGGACATCCATAATCAGTTGGCCGATCGCTACCGCCTTGTGCACGCGCGCGGCCTCGTCGCCATACGGCTTGGCGACCACTAGGTGCAGCCGTTGATTGTGGAAATCGACCTGAATCGCATCCACCGCGGCAATGATCCGGTAGACGGCGCGATAATGAAGGTTGAGAAAGCGAAAAGTCCGCTTGTGGCACGTCTCGCCTTCGACCTCGGTCGACTGCAGCATCTCGCCCAAGTTGAGAATGTCTACATAAACATGGACGCCCTCGACGCGATACGCCTTGTTCCGCGCGAGCCCATGCAGATCGGTATCGCGCACATAATCCTTGATCTCGACCGTCTCGACCTCCTTCAAGCGGGTTGCCACCCGCTTGTCGGTTGTCTCGATCTTCCACACCTTCTTCGCCATGATATTGAAATCCCTGTTCCTTTTCCGCTCAAGGCAATTTGCCAGCAGATTTGTTGGTAATCTATAAGCCATGTTTTTCCGTTTGCCAACAAAATTGATGGCAGCTAGGAGTCTGAAAGGTGTTGATCAGGGAGGAACGTCGACGATGGCGTATAAATTCAATCCGGCCTTTCAGTCTGATGACGAGGCTGTATCGAATTTTATCGTTCGACAGCGCGAGCTCGCGGAAATCTTGACGATCCTGCGCGGCGAGACGGCAGTGCCCCGGGTCGTTCTGGTCGCGCCGCGAGGTGCTGGAAAAACGACCTTGTGCCGGCGTGTGCTGGCTGAAATCAGGGCCGATGAAACACTGTACACATCCTGGCAGCCGATTTTCCTTGGCGAAGAAAGCTACACGGTCACCACGCCGGGCGAATTCTTCCTCGAATGTCTGTTTTATCTCGCCGACGATGCCGGCGACGCGAGCCTCAAGGCCCTGCACCGCGAAGCCGTAGCAATCTCCGACGAGACGATCCTGCTGCAGCGCTGCCTGGAGATCTTGCACGACGTCGCGATAGCGACTGGCAAGCGACTGCTTGTGGTTGTCGAGAACTTCCACATGCTGCTGAACGATCAGATCGGCGGCGACCGTTCAACCCTTCTGACTGCCTTGGCCGACGAAACGCTCTTCGGCGTACTTGCAACTTCTGTTGCGCAATCGAGCGACGAGAGTTCGGGCCGCGCCCTCGAGGGCTACCGCATGCTGCCGCTTCGGCCGCTGACGCTTGAGGAATGCCATGCATTATGGGCCTACCTTACCATGCATGACGTGCCGCGCGCCCGCATCCGGCCCTTGCAGATTCTGACCGGCGGAAGTCCGCGACTAATCCATATTCTTGCGGATTTCATGCGCACGCCTTCGCTTGGCGATCTCATGGAAAACCTCAATCAGCTGATCGATCAGAACACCGAATATTTCAAAAGCCAGCTCGACATGCTCCCAGCAGTCGAGCGGAAGGTGTTCGCCGCACTGCTCGACGCATGGGATCCGAGCACCGCAAAGCAGATCGCGGAGGCAGCGCGGGTCAATGTGAACACGGCCTCCGCCATGCTTGGTCGGTTGAGCGACCGCGGTTCGGTGATCAAGGAGCAAGGTCGCGGACGATCGGCGCTATATTACGCCGCCGAGCGGCTGTTCAATATCTACTACCTGATGAGGCGGCGCAGCCATCCTTCGAGCCGGGTCCGCGCACTTGTCGCTTTCATGACCGAATATTACGATCGTGACGAACTGGTCGCGACGACAGCCAAACTCGTCGATGAAGCCTGCCGATTTGAGCCCGCCAAGCGGGCCGACTATCACTGGGCCTTCGACGCTATTTTGACGGGGCAGCCCGAGACGGTCCGCGCACGTATCCTCGCGCAGACGCCCGCTGATTTCCTCCAGTCGCTGCGTCAGGACGGTTTGCCGGCGGAAGTCGCGCCAAGCTTGATCGAAGCGGAATTCGACGAGAGCGACGGCGATGCCGCTGTTGACAGGCTTCTTCGCGAGGCACACGACGCGCTCGAGAGCGACGATACCGACCGGGCGAAGGCTTTGCTCGCTGATGCCGCCGCTATCTCCCCATCGAACCCGATGCCATTCATACAGTTGGCATTCACGCATCTTCAACTCCACGAACATGAGGAATCCGTTCTGGCGGCCGAGCGCGTCGTGGAACAAGAGCCGGACAATCCCGGCACACATTCGATATACGGGCTGATGCTGTCGTTCGCCGACCAGACCGAGGAAGCCGAGGCGGCATTCAATCGCGCGTTGGAAATCGACCCCAGCTGCGCGCCGGCGATCCTTCATCTGGCGCGTTTGCGAGATCGGAATGATGATGAAGATGGTGCGCTCTATTTGTATCGCAGGGCGGCTGCGCTCGGCGAGTTGACAGATGACGCGACCGCGCACTTTGCCAGAATCCTGATGCGTCAGGACAAGGAGGATGAAGCCGAGGCAGTGCTTCGTCAGGCGCTCGAGGATCATTCTGATCGTTCCGAAGCCAGGCACCTCTTGGCCAGCTTGCTGAGCGGAACCGGTCGTGCGCCAGAGGCGATAATGCTGCTCCGGGATGTGGCCGAGTACGGCGACGATTGGATGGCCTGGGCCGATCTCGGCGCCTTTCTCTCAGCCGAGGGAGAATTTGCCGAGGCCCGCGCTGCACTAGATCGGAGCATTGCGACCGGCGCCGATAGCCCTGTGATCTACCGGATGCTGGCAACTGCCATGCGCAATTTGGGCGAACCTTTCGAAGCGATTGCCAAGTTAGTCGACGCCATGCTGGAAAAGTATGCCGACGATGCCTGGGCATGGATTGCGGCCGGAGATATTTATAGCGCGAGCCGTCAGCGAGATCGCGCCGAGAAGGCCTATCGCCACGCCACGACCCTCGAGGATGGCGAGCCGGCCTGGGTCAGGCTGGCGCGCCTGCTGATGGAGAAATCGGCTTCGGATACCGAGGCGGAGTCGGCACTGCGGAAGGCCGTCGAGGCAGTTCTTGAAAGCGGTGCATGCGGTCCGATGCGCGAAGTTGCCGAGCTACTCGTCCATCATGGCGACGATGACGACGCGCTCGAATTGCTGAACGAGGCGCTTGCCGCAAATGAAGACTGCTATTGCAGTCTTGTACTCCAGGGGGACATCGCGGCCCGTCGGCATAACGAGGATGGTGCGCGCGAACATTTCGAAGCCGCCCTAGCCCTGAATGACATTGGCGTATCGGCGCTGACGGGACTCGCGCGTATCTCTGCGCCTTCCGAAGCGAAGGCATTGATTGGCCGGGCGATGGAGGCTGACCCCGACAATCCCAAATGCCTTTTAGCGCGTGCGCAGTTGACCGATCGCGAACTGCAGTTCCGGATCGAGGACGGCTCCGAAGCGCTCAAACGCGACCCGGATCTGACCGAGGCACGGCTATTTCTCGCGCCGCTCGAAGCCAAGCGTGGCGATATCCAGGCGGCAATCGGCCATCTCGGTGCCGCACTGCCGGAATTGGAGACGCGCCGTGAGCTCATTCCGAGCTTTGTCGACACAAGCCTGGAGCTTGCCCGTGCTGGCCTTAGTAATGAGTTGAGCGCACTGCTCGACTCCGAAGAAGGCCGGACAGTGGAGCCGCTCTCGATAGCGTTGAAGCTGGACCGAGGAGAAACGCCAGCTGTCGCCAAGGAAATTCGGGAAGTTGCGCTTGATATTCTGGATCAGCTTCACGCCAACGAACGATAGCCGGCGCCTTCGCTGAGAGGGTAGTCGTCTGGTCGAAATAGGGTGCGTTGAACGCGGTTACGGCGTCCACTCGTAATTTGAGCGGTAGACGTCTTCGTCCACGCCAGCGAACTTCATGCTTCGCTTTTCCCACATATTCACCCCTTTGCTAAGCTTCGCTTCGTCCAACATTGCGTCATACACTGCGGCCGAGATGAAGGTGCAGTAGGGATATTCCCGATTATCGGAGAGCTTCGCGGCGAAGCTTGGTGGGCGGCCGATCCAAATGAGATCGTTGTTGTTGCGGATGCCCGCGCGAACCGCTCTGGAGATTCCGACATCGATGCCGCACGCTTGCCGGATCTTCACGTCATTATTCTTTACCGAGTTAAACCGGGCTGTCGCCTTTCTCTGAATCAGATTTTCAGTAGCCCACTGAATTTTCAGGGCAGCCTTCACTGCGTCCGTTCGCTTCCTATCGCCGATAAACACACCCATCACGCGATCACCATCGAAGCTTCGTATCTCACCTCCTTGCGCTCTGATGATGCGTACCGAGCAGTCCAGATAGGCGCGGATGATTTTCGCCGTGGTGTCCCAGGGACAAAGCTTTGCGATGACGCCCGATCCCGCGAGATCGGCATAGAGGAAAGCGGCATCCAGCTTCACGGCTCCGTTCGACAGGGCGATGTCGTCCGACGTCGGTATTTTCTTGCCCTCGCGTTCCTCGAACGCCGTTCCAAGGGTGCCGTCGACGGCATCCGTGAGATCGTCTTTCAATGCCATGGGATTACCCGCGAATCATTGGTATCCGACTATGTTCGATTGCCGTCATCACCAGAAAGATCGCAAAAGGCAGGAAGGTCGCCAGCGTAATACGGATTGCGACAGCAATGGCCCGGTATTTCTCGCACAGAATGTGGGAATTGCGCCAGACTTGGCCAATCATGTCAGAGCGATAGTCCGCCTCGCTAACCGCTTCGAACTCGTCCTTGAATTTGGTTTCCGTGCGGTCTCGGATTGCGGCGAAATAGATCAGGCTGCCCTGGCCGCCCTCAAGATCAGGAAAGTTGCACCGATAGAGAAATGTGTAGGACCCGACTAAGCCAAGGACCAGAAAAACAGCGGGAATGGCGATGTACCATTGTTTGAGATCGCCAGCTTGCACATTGAGCGCGCTGATCGTCAGCACAGCTGAGTTGACGGTGAAGAGCCCGCCGACCTTGGTGTCAACGCGGGGAAAGAAGCTCAAGACGCGCGTCAACTGCGCATCAATGACGTTAAGATCTTTCATGCCGCCCCTCCAATGGGAAAGGGTACCAATATCCGCCGACGCCGCAAAGCATATTGTCTGGGCGCTACTTGGACGACGAGCGGTGAAGAGCAAACTGTGAAAAGGTGTGAGCGAACGACCGCTTGCGGGATCACGAGCGAGGTCGTCAAACGGCGGAAACTGGGGCGCTGTGTTGCTGCCGCCATAGGCGGGCGGAAATGTCGGCTTTCCCCGATTCCATCCCCATAAGCGGACTTTCCGGAGTGTCCGACAGAGCGGTCGACCCGGTTCAACTAATTCTCCGTCGGCCTTTGCTCCTTTGGACGTTGACGGAAAATCTCCAAAACCGGGCGTGATGGAGGTTCATCGTCGCGGCCGAGGGAAGGTGCCAACTAATTCGGAGAGTAGAGGGTGCAAGTTGTCGGCGAACCCTATTGGGTCGAATTTTCCTCTCCCAATCCCAGTCTGTTTCCGCTATGTTCCAAGGATTAGCCGGATGAACGCCCTCATGCCCAACTTCGATCTTGATCCCAGAAACAAGCCTCGCGGCGAGGAATGGCAGGGATTTGCCGAGGTCGACGAGGCCATCCGCGAAAACCGCCTCATGGAATATCGCTTTCGCAAGTCCTGGGCCGATCCCTGGGGCCGCAAGCTTACGATAGCCGGCGTGCTGGTGATTGTCGCAGTGTTTGCGTACCTGATTGGGTCGTCCCTGCGGATATTTTAAGCCGCACCCCCTACCACTTCTTCACGTCATCCGCGGCATCGGCGCTGGCCCCGCGAGCCTCTTTCGTGGATTGCTGTAGCGCATCGCGAACCTTGCCGACACGTCCATTCCCGTCGGATTGCACGCGGCCTACTTCGTTCTGAATTGGCTCAATGTTTGGGGCGTACGGCACCGATCGTCCAGCGCTGCCGACTGTTGCGCGAGAGCGCACATCTGCCGCACCAGACACGTTCGGTCGCGCAACGGCTGAACCGGATTTCAGCACAAGCTGATCCTCTATATTGTCGCGCAGGACATCGGCATAGTTGTCGATAAAGCGGGCCTGCAGTGCCTGGCCTTCGCTGCCGAGCTGGAACGCAACGTCGTCGAAGCGCGCATTGCCGTAGAAGTCGCGGTTGCGGTCGATCTCCGCCATCCCCCATTCGCGATAGGCCTGAGACAGGTTGAGCGTGCCCGAGGCGCTGTTGCTGTCGAAGAGCGAGGCCTGCTGTTCGAGCCGATTGGCGATTTCTTCCGATCGCCGTGCTTCCCTCGTGTAGCTCTGGGCTTCGGTCAGCGATGCATTCATTCCGCTTGCGGACGTGGAAACGGCCGAACTAGACTCCGTCCCGACGGTGCGAACAAAGCCGTCGCGCGTGCTGGTCCAGTTCCGGCTATCGGAAATCTGGCGCAGGCTGCCCAATATCCGCGACCGGTCTTCCGAGGCGATCCCGATATCGCTGTCGGACCAGGTCTTTGTTCCGCCGCCTTTGGCGCCCGCCTTCGCAGACAAGACCCCGTTCGAAACGCCGGCATTGGCTCCGGCCTCGCCGCCCAAAAACCACGCTGTCGTGATATCGTCGGCCGCCCGCCGCGATAGCCCGAACTGCCGCTGGAGCGCGAGCGAGGCCTGATCGACCTCAGAAAAGGCGGTCTGGATGCTGTCGGAATTCGACTGGCCGGTGGCGGTCTCGAAGCCATGCCCCTGACTGTACTGGTCGCGCAGTTCGCGAAATCGCGAGACGGCACTGCTGGTCGATTGCGCGGCGATATTGGCGAGGCTTTCGGAATTCGCGCGGGCTTCGCTCGCCATGGTGGCAAGCCGGCTCGAGACTTCCTGGCCGACCGAGGGCGTGAACGGATAGCTCGAATTCGGGAGCTGGTCGTAGCTGGCCTCGGGATAGCTGGTCTCGATCGAACCACTGGCGCTGACGGTGCGGGTCTGCGCCGCGCCATAGCCGAAGGACGGCGCAACGGTCCCTTGCGCGAACTGGCGGGTGAGGACGTTCGAATTCTCGAAGCTCGTATTGCCCAAGGCGACATTGCCGGTGCTGGCCTCGCGGGCGGCTTCCTCGGCTGCGTTCTGGCTGGGGCCCAGATAGCTTGTCGCCTGGTGCGAGATCGCCATCGCGCCGCGGGCGACGCCACCGGCAAGAAACGGAACCGAAGCGATGAGGTAACCGGCAAGAATGCCGATGTCATTGTTGACGTCGGCCATGCCGGTAAAGCTGGCCAGCGTCAGGCCGTTCGATCCCGCAACCGCGCTCATGTCGGCGGCCCCCTTGGCCATCAGCATCATGTGGAGGATGACGAAGAGCGGCCCCCAGGCGGCAAGGTAGAAGAAGCCGGTGACGTAGCCCTTGAGCGCAACCGGCCCCGAGCGCGGCATCAGGAACAGCGGGAAGAGAACGGGGAAGAGCGCGTAGAACAGGACGGTCAGGACCACGTTCAGAAGCGGCACCCATTTCATGGCATTACTGGCGATCGAGGAATAGGTGCGCTCGGTCTGGATATCGGCGCGGGTCTGGGCATAGACATCGACGCTGCCGGCGCCGCTCGCCCCCGACATCGAATGCATCGCGCTTTCCATCGCGTTGATGGTCAGCGTCTGCTGGAAAATCTTGGTCGCATTGGCCGAGACGCCGGCGAGATACTGGTAGGCGATGGGCAGATCAGCAAAGAGCTTGGCCTTGGCGAGCGCCGCGGTCTGGTTGGGATAGAGCTGGCGCCCGAAGACACTGCCCATGTCATCGATCAGTCCAGCCCATTGCGCGGAAAGCGCATCATAGGCCTCGCGGCAGGTGACGATGTCCGAAGTGACCATGCCGCTGCCACTGTCGCGTACGAGAAAGCGCTGCGCGCGGGCCTGGCTGCCCGGCGCTATCGTCGCCCAGATATCGCTGCTTTCAGCGAGGTCCTTCATCGACATGCGGCCGAGCAGCACGTCGTAGAACACGCATTGCTTGAAATGCTCGTCGAGATTGGCGGCAAATTCCGGATCGGAAATCCGCAAGGATCGCGTCGCATCGTAAAGCCGTGCGCCATAGATCATGCCGTTCTTCGAATAGTCGAGATCGCCGGGAAGGCCGAAGACGACTTCGGCGGAGCCGGTGAGATAGTCGCCGACCTGGCTGGTAAAACTCGCCATGAGCGCGAGTCCCAGCGGCACATTGGCAACTTCTGCCGGCGCTAGGCCCGGGTTCAGCCGGTCGGTCACATGGACGTCGAGGCGCGGGACCATCAGGCACGAATAGATGAGCGTTGCGCCCAAAAACCAGTTGATCCAGGCGCGCCAGTCCTGGTTGAAGGCGAGGGTGAGGGCGGAAAGGCCCAGCCCCATGACCATGACAACCTGGATCAGGCTCTTGTAGCCGCCGTTCCCGGTCCAGGCGGCAACGGCCTGGAAGGTGCTGACGAGATAGTCGCCGCCGCCGATAGTGAAGATCTCGACCATGGGGAAATCCGATCAGTGCGTGAGCGCGCGGGTGCGCACGCCGCGCGACCAGTCGAGCGAGGCTGCCATGCCCGGCGACATCGAGGCGGCGAGCACGTTCTCGATGAAGGCGGTCTTCTCGATGATCTGCATGATCGCACTGACCCGCAAATGCGTATTGGCCTGCCGGTCGGCCAATGCGGTGCGCACGTCGCTGACCTGGCGTTGCCACATGGCAAGCTTGGCTTCGTCAGCGCCGATGAACGAGGTCATCGAGCGGCCCGCTTCGCCGGTAATCCGCTCGAGGATCGCGAAGAGCAGGTCGACACTGGCGATTTCGGCGAGGGTTTCGCGGTCGTCGGTCGGCATGCCGCGGCCATAGGCGGCCTGGACGGTGAGGATCTTGTAGAGCGGGACCGAGGAAACCTGCAGCAGTTCCTTCTGCGCATCGGTGATCGCAGTATCGTCGCGGATCGCATCGACCATGCCGCTGATGAGCACGGCAACGCGCGGGCGCAGTGCCTTCGAGGCGGGCAGGTTCAGCGTCTTGAAGCTGGGATTGAGGCACTGGTCGGGTTCATCGCAATCGAAGATCCGCACATCGTTTGCCGCTGTGCCGTCGAGCAGCGCGGTGACGAGCGTCGAGGAGGCATCGCCGGCAAAGGGCACGAACTTGCCGGGTTCGTCATCCTTGGGCGGAATATAGATGACGGTGCCGATCAGCGTCATCGCATATTCGGCAAGCTCGCGATCGAATGTCCCGCCGGGATTGAAGAAGGCGCTCTTCTTGAGAATCGTCCAGGTGTAGTTGCGCGGCACGCCCGGATTGACGTCATCGTATTTGCCCGCGCCTGCCGCAGTGGTGCTGGCGCGCTCGCCCTTGGCGCCGCAGCCGTGCTTCGCCGCCGCATAATCGGTGAACACGCCTTCGCTATTGCCGATCGCTTCGCAGATCGCCTTGTCGGCAAGATCGCCCTTGGGCCAGACGCCGCCGACGAGGCCTTGCGCCATTTCGCAGGAGCTGATGTTCAAATTGTTCATCAGCTGCGCTTTTTGCGAAAATTCCTGCATGATCTTCGAGCATTCGGGGCAGACGGTGTCGATCGCGAGGGAGAAGGCAAATCCGATCGAATTGTTGGCGACGGCTTTTAAAAGGGCGACGATCTCGCTCGCGTTGATGAACGAGAAGGAGCCGGCGAAGATGTCGATGCCGCCGCAACCGGCGCGGGCGCGCGGCAATTGCAGGTTGGCAATATTGGTCGTCTTCTGCGGAAAGCGCGTCCAGACATTGCCGAGACTGTAATAGCCCGCAGACTGGCCCTCGAAGGCGGTCGGACCGGTGACGTTGGAGGCACCGCCGAGATCGCCGAGGAAGGCATCCATCGACGAACCCACATCGGCCGAGGCCGGGACGGCAATCGTGGAACCGACGAGTGCGAGGGCGGCAATTGCGCCCGTCCATGGCTTGCACCTAAAAATCATGTCCGGCGTCCTTGCTGGTGAGGAGGTAGATGCGGTCCTGGAGTTCGTCGGCGCTCATCACGCCGTAGCCGATCGGAATGGCGCGCTGGTTTTTCGCGTCCCAGAGGACGACCGCGGGCGTGACCTTGGGCTCGAGACCCATGCGTGCGCGCTGGTTGGTTTCGACGGTGTAGTCGGGAAACTGCTTCGAGGGCCCGCCATCGGTCGATATCGCGCGCACGGTGATGTTCCAGGTCGATGTCACCGAGCGCACGATCGGGCTCATGACCTCGCAGGCGCCGCAGCTCTGTGCGAAGAAATAGAACAGGCCATAGCGCGCCGAGAGCGAGCGCATCGCGGCATCGCGTTCGGCTTTCCTTGCATCCTGCCATTGCCGCTTGCCGAGCGTCGAGACCGGGCGCTGGAGGGTGTAGTCGAGTTCGGGATACTGCCAGATCGCGCGTTGCCATACATCGGAGAAGAGCGCGGCCTGGTCGAGCTGGCGGCGCTGGAAACGGATATAGGCGGTGACATTGGCCGGGGTCGGTTCGATGATCGCGCGCGCCTTCAGCTCGCGCAAGGTGGCGGTGATCGCATCGAGCTTTTCGACCGCGCTCGACGTCGGCGGTTCGGCAGCGTCGGTGTCGTCTTCCACCTGTTCGGGCCGAGCGCAGTAGAACCAGTAGCCGAGGCGGCGTTCCTCGCAGTAGAAGGCGTCATCGCCGTCGCCGGTCGTAACGAAGGGCGTGTTGGTTGGCCTTTCGTCTGCCAAGGCAATCTTCGGCGCTCCGACCACGATTGCGGCGAGCAGCGTCATGGCGACGGCGAGGCGGCGCCAGGTCTCAGGAGCCGGAACGGGCATAATAGTCCTCGATTTTCTGCTGGATGTCGCTCGCCGCCTCGAGCTCGTCGGGGAGGCGCGCGGCGGCGGTGAACTCGGCGTAGACTTCGGAGAAATCCATCCGGCTCAAATCGAGCCGGGCGAACTCGTCGATGGTGAAGCCCTCGCATTGCTCGCGCTTGGGCTTGTCCCAGGGCTTGTTCAGCTGAACCCGGCCTTGTTCCTGGAGGATCCGGGTGAGCTTGGATTCAAAGCAGCAATAGACCTTCTTCTTGGTGAGACAGACGCCGAGGAAACTGTCCGAGCAATAGGTGCCGACATAGGCGCAGAGGCCCTGAGCATCGCGTTCATGGAGCAACACTTCCTCGCTGCTGCAGCCCAAGGCCACGAGGAGCTGCGAGCCGGGCAGCAGCGGGAAACCCTTGCCCTTGCAGCAGTTGAGGACGCCGAAGACTTTCGAGGAACAGGTGTTGCGGGTGCCTTCGAAGAGACGCAGCGTCTCGGGATCGAACTCGCGGCGGGCCTGGTCCATGGCATTCAAGGCCACGACGGCATCCTTGAACTCGTCATTCGGCGTGCGCTCGATCGTCTCGCACGACCCGTCGATGCAATAGACATCGCCGTCGCAGATATATTGGGTGGTGCCGGTCGCTTCGTCGGGCAGCGGGCAGTCGTAGACGCGCTCCCAGGTCCGGCAGGGTTCGCCCGCGAGGCAATCCTCGCGCACCAGCGTGCAGCCGGGCGTCGTATCGAGCGTGCCGCAATCCTCGGCGGCAGAATAGGTGCTGCAGCTGTAGCTGCGCTCCCAGGCCCAGCAAGGCTTGGTCACCGATTGGCCGCCGATGATCCGCGTCACCGGATCGGAAGCGGTGCAGGTCTCGACTTCGCGTGCGCAGGTATCTTCAACTTCGAGGCCGGCGCAGGCGCTCTCATTGCGCGTGGTAACGAGCACGTCCTCTACGCTCGTCGAAGTGGGCTCGAGCGGCGGAACCGGCGCGCTGCAGGAGAGCAGATCGACGCGAAGATCGCCGTAGCAGTTCCAGTAATATCCATAGATCCCGAAATCGCAGGGGATCGGAAAGGACTGGGTGACGGTGCAGGTTCCGGACGGGAAATTGCCGCAGGCATAGGGGCTGGCGGGATCGATGGTGCCGCCATCGACGCAGTAATATTGGTAGCGCGTCTGCTGCTCGATCCGCGTTTCCAACGTAATCGGACAGATGAGCAGGTCCTGGCTCGCGGTGTAGCCCGCATTGCAGGTGGCGTAATAGCGGCCGGGCGATGCGGATCCGCCGGGGAGCGCAACGCAGTCCCCCTGGCTGCCGGTGACCGATATGCCGCTGGTATAGGAGAGCGGATCCTCGCTGATGGTCGTGCTGCGCGCGAGCACCGCCTCGATGTCCTCGGGATCGAACGTGGCGCGGCTTTCCATGGACTCGCGCATCACGCGGTAGCCGGTATGGGCGGGCGCGGCGCTGGCGGCGCGGGATGTCAGGCTGTCGGGATTATCGCCATAAGTGCTTTCGATCGGATCGGCATCGTAGCCCGGAATGCGCGACGGATCGGGCGTCGTCGTGGCCGCCTCCTGCGCGCGGGTTGCCAGCGAACTGGCGAAATCCTTGCCGTCGGCTTTCGCGTCGTCGGTCGTGGTCTGGGCCATGCCGGTATCGATGGCGCCAAGGCCCGAGGCGACGACCAGCGCCAGCGCGATGGCGGCGGCGGTTCGGGCGCGGATCATGGCCGGTCTCCCGCGAGCCGGGCGAGGTGCTGCGCGGCGATCCGCGCGCCGGGGCCGTTCCCTTGCGCAAATGTCTCGAGGACATGGGCGAGCGTGACATTGCCGCTCATTCGGTCGTGCGGTGGGACATTCGTGCTGCAATCGAACCCGTCGCAGAGTTCGAAGTCGCTCGCGGCCATGACATAGGTCGGGACGGCCTCGACGCCGAAGGCGCGGAACAGGCGCGGGTCGATGCCGACATGCTCGAGTTGCGCGCTGTCCTTAGCAATCGGCGCGAGCGCGGCGGTCAGACGTTTGGCGCTGCCTTGCGGAAATCCGCGCAACACGACTACGCCGCCGGCCTTGCTGACATCGGCGATCATCGCGGCGAGCGCTGCTTTGGGCATCGACGTGCTAGCAAAGGCGATCAGCCGGGGCTGGCCGGCCAGTTCGGCCTCGGTCATGTCGCCCGCGTCGGCGATCATCCGGTCGAAATCGAACGCCTGGCTGTCATCGGGCTGGTTCGCACCGGACTTGGCCGCAGCGGTAAAACGTGCGCCGTTGTCGGCGGCGCCTTCTGCGGCCTGCCTGGCCTCCTCGGTCACTGCTTCGGCGCGGCGGCGGGCTTCGGTGGCGAGCGCTTCGGCATCGCTCGCCTGCGCCTTGGCCGCCGCGCGGATCTTGGCGAGATCGAGATCGGGCTCGTGGACTTGCGCGGACGCGGCGGCAAGGCCGGCGGTCATCACGAGGCTTGCGAGCATGGCGAGGGAGAGCTTGTTTGTCATAGCGCGCAACAGTTCCGCTTGCGCCAGACGAGGTAGCCCATGTCCTCGCCGATGGCTGGATAGACCTGACCTGCCGACATAAATGTCGTCGAGGCGCCGATGGGGGCGCAGGCATAGCGCCCGCTCGTCTGGGGGTTGGGATTGGTGGCCTGGAAGCGGTACTGTTGCTTGCGCATCACCGGCATCAGATATTTGCCGCACAGGCCCTTCGAACCCATCGTGCCCCAGGCGGCGAGTTCGCGGTGGAGCTTGTAGGCAAAGCGTGAAAGCACGAGCCGCGAGGCCTGGACATGGCCGATCGTCGCCGAGACGTTTCCGTTCAGCGGATACATTGAGCCCTGGCAGCCCGCGCACCAGAACAGCTTGTCGCTCGGCAGCTTGCGGGTCGCCTCGACGCAATCGGCAGCGCAGGCGGCCAGTGCCAGCGGATTGGCGAACAGCA
This sequence comes from Croceicoccus marinus, assembly GCF_001661675.2. Taxonomy (NCBI): domain Bacteria; kingdom Pseudomonadati; phylum Pseudomonadota; class Alphaproteobacteria; order Sphingomonadales; family Erythrobacteraceae; genus Croceicoccus; species Croceicoccus marinus. Next base: position 150,915 of record NZ_CP019602.1, read on the forward strand.
CGGCTTCGGGGTTGATGATCGCGGTGAGTTCGGAATCCTGCCAGAGCGGATCGAGCTCGGAGATATAGAGAATGTCGACCGAGCCCGATTCAAGGCACAGGAAGTCGGCGACAAGCTCCATCCAGTAGATCAGCGGATAGGCGTACCAGTGGACGTGCCACTGCGAATGGTATTGCGTCGCGCCGCCCACCGCCGAAGGCCCGGCCATCGTCTTGAAGCCGATGTCGAAACCCGGATCGAGCTTCATTCCGCCCAGATTGACGAAGCACCAGGGCTTCATCGACACATCGGCAAGCCGGACCGGCTCCCAGAAGCCCATGGCGATGCCGGGGCGCAGACCGCAGAGACACACCGGCAGATCGGGATTGTCGGGATCGGGCCGGTTCGATGGCCAGATTTTCAGGCTCCCGACCGAGATCGGGAACAGGCAGGACCAGCAGATATCGGTGATCGGGTTCACGAAACTCCCGGTGCAGCGTCCCGGCCCGGCATCGGCGCGCGCCGGCGTGGCGGCAAGCGCAAGGCAGGCGAGCATGACGACCACAAGCCGGACGATAGGAGCGAACGGGCGATACGTCATGGCCGGCCATCCCGTTTGGGTGGCAGCGCGTGTTCGCGGACCTGGAGCTGGCGGCCCTGTTGTTCGACCACGGCGGGAACGGCGCGAATGCCGAAGCGGCGGACGAGCTTGCCCTCCTGGTCGAACCAGAAACGGCGCTGGCGGGCTTTCATCAGCTCGAGCGGTGCGCCCGCCACCAGGATGAATTTTGCCTTGGTGCTGGCGTAGGTCCTTGTCGCCCAGGCGAGCTGCTCGGGGTCGTCGCCATCGAGAAAGACGAGTGCCTGGCGCAGCGGCACGCTGTCGAGCGGATTGACGCGGGTGCCGGCGGCGATGACGACGCGGCCCTTGTCGTCGGTGATGTTCTCGGCGACCGTAATCGTCGGATCGAACAGCCAGCTGCGCGGGGCTTCGGCACGCACGAGACCGGCGACCGGGCTCGGCCGATTGACGCGGGCGATCGTGCGCTGCTTCAGCCGTTCGTTGAGTTTTTTCGTTTCGCCGCTCGCCTCGAGCGCGGCGAGGCGCGCGTGGATCTGCGCAAGCAGGTCAGGTTCGGTAATCGCCCAGACCGTGCCTTGCTGGCCATAGTCGCGCGCGGCAGCAGGCGCTGCGGCGGCGGCAAGGCCGGCGAGTGCGAGTGGCAGCATGAGAGCCAGACGGCGTATCCGGGTCACAGGATCGGCCTCCCGACCCCGAGGATGCGGTCGGCACAGATCCAGCCAATCGCGGCATAGCGGCTGTCGAAGGAATCGGGATGGTCGGTGCCGACGTAATAGCAGCCGGCAGGGATCGTGCCCGTCGGCCCCAGCGCGAGGACTTCGCCCTTGCGGCTTTTCGGCTTGGCCGTGGCGACAATTTCACCGTTGATCGCGAAGGTTCGGCCCTGCCGCGTCACCACGTCGCCGGGCATGCCGAGCACGTGCTTGCCGAAAGGCTGCGGCTTTTTCCCGAAATGCGCTGTCAGTAGCTCGGAGGGCGGCGGCGCGAACAGCACGATCGTGCCGCGCGCCGGCGCCGCGTCTTTTTCCAGCCAGATCGCCCAATGCGGCAGCGAGGGGCTGGCATTGATCATCAGCGCGTGGCTCTGGGCAAAGCCATGGAGCGCGGTGAGCGCCAGCGCGCCGGCGCCCAGACCTGCCAGGAGGGCGAAGCGGGGCCATATCGGGCGCGAGCGGGGGCGCGGGCAAAGACTGGGAGCAGGGCGATCAGCGCGCGGCATGGTCCAAGTCCTCCATCCGGCGGACGACATCGGCGCGCACGATGGGCGTCATGTCGTGGGCCTGGCCCGCGAGCACGGCTTCGCCGACGAGCACGGTGCGCCCATTGCGGCCTAGCGCATCGACCGAGGCGTCGATCGCTTGCAGATAGGCCGCAACACGCCGCTGGCTTGCCTCGGGGTCGGCGCCGCTGCGCGCTTCGGCCTCGACGAAAGCGCCGATCAGCCCCGAGAGTTCGACGGTCACGACCTCGCGGCTTTGCAGCGCCAGCAGCGTGCGTGTTGTCCAGGCGCCCCAGAGCAGCACGCCAAGCAGCAGCACGCCCAGGCCGAGCGAGGCGAGCGGAACGCCGAACAATTGCCGGCGCGCCGCTAATGGGACGAGGCCGCTCATTGCGCGTCATCCCGGTGGACGGGAGTGCCAGTGACATCGGCGAGGAAGGCCGGCAGACGCCACATCGCGATCAGCGTCGTGCTCGAGATCAGCACGACCTGAATCGTCTGGGTAAAGGCAAGCTTGCGTGCTGCGTCGGCGGCGATCCAGCGCGCAGCCAGATTGTCGACCTGCCAGAACAGCACGTCGAGATTGCCGCCCGAAATCGCCAGGAAGAACAGCAGCGGCAGACCGAAGGCCATAAGCCAGCAGGTGCCGAGAAAGCCGCAGGCCTTGAGGCTGAGGTAGGCAATATCGGCGCCGTGCCGGCGCCAGCGCGCGAGGCGCTGGGGCAGGGTTGCGCTTGGATGTTTGTCCCGCGTCGGGGGCGCGGCCAGCGCGCGGTCGACGGGGGTGGTGACGTGCATGTTCATGGGCTTATTGGTCCTTCAATCGGGTGTCTGCGTATCGGGAAAGGCGATGCGTTCGATGGCATCGGCGAGCTGGTGGCCGCGCGCGATCTCGTGTTCGATCGCGGCAAATGTTCCGGGCGAGCTCGAAAACAGCGTCGCCGAAAAAGGATCGAGGACGAGCCGGCCGATCGCCTCGGTCTCGGGCCCCTTGATGAAGACTTCGGAATAGTCGGTGCCCGAGCGCTTGAGGCTGCGAATCAGCGTTTCCGAGCGGTCGTCCATGTCGAGGCGCTTCGACGCCTTGAAGTCGGCGATCGTCTCGCTCTTCTGCTGGAGGATCAGCATCCAGTCGCTGTTCTCGAGCGCCGCCGTCGCGCCGTCGGACTTGTAGTAGTCGTTGAGGGACTGGGTCGCGGTGGCGAGCGCGCCGCCATATTTGCGGCAGGTGCGGGCATAAGTCTCGACGAACTCGCCCATCGAGCCGCCCTTCAATAGGCTCCAGGCCTCGTCGATCAGCAGCAGCTTCTTCACCGAGCGGTCGCTGCGGGTCATCGACTGGCTGGTCATGAACATGATTGCCGAGAGCACGACCGCGCGCAGTTCCTCGCGCGCGGCGAGATCGCTCATCTCGTAAACGATGAAGGGCGCACCCACCTCGAGGCTCGCCTGGCCTTCGAAGAAGGCGCCATAGGTGCCGCCGTGCATGAAGGGCGCGAGTGCGGTCGCGAGATCGTGCGCGGCGGGCTTGTCCGACGCGGCCAGCGCTTCGCCGACCGCGGTGACGCTGGCGGCAGGGCCAGCTGCGGACCAGACCTCGTTCACCGCCTTGTCGATAAGGCCGCGTTCGGTGTCGTTGAGCGGCGCGCTGTAGCGCGCCATCTGGCCGATAATGGCTTTCACCATCGCGAAGCAGTCGAGGCGGTAATCCTCGTCGTCCTCGGCGCGGGTGGCATCGATCATCGAGAAGGGGTTGAGGCAGAACCCCGAAGCAAGGGTGAACTCGACGAAGCGGCCGCCCTGCAGTTTGACCGAATGCTCGAAGCTCCTCCCATCGTCGATGACGACGACCTCGGCGCCCGCACCGCGCAGCGCCGCGCACATTTCCTGGAGCAGGACGGACTTGCCCGATCCCGATTTGCCGCAGATCGCGACATTGTGGTTGCCCGCCTCGTTCTCGAAGGGCGACCAGTAGAAGGGCTGGCCGCGCCGTCCGACCAGCAGCAGGTGCGGCAGGGGCCCGCCCAAGTACTCGCCCTGCATCGGCGCGATATGCGCCGCCGTTGTCGACAAGAGCGTGCGCATGCGCTTCAAACGCGCCATGTCGGTGGCAAGGCCATCGGCCAGCGTCAGCGGCAGCGCGGCGACGAGCCCCTGGATCTGCAGAAAGCGTTCGTCGGCAAGGTCCCATCCGGCCGCCTTGTAGATCGACTTGATCGCGCGCTCGTGCCGGTCGCCTTCGCCCAATGGCGAAAAGCTGGTGAGCCCGTAGAAGACTTTGACGAGCCGACGGCCTTCCTGGAGCTCGGCCTGGACATGCTGCCATTCGGCGGACTGCTCGGCGAGACGGGGGAGAAAGCGCGCGCTCTTGGAGCCTGCAAGCGTCGTTGTGCGCATGAACTTGTAGCCGGCTTTCGCCTCGGCGGCCTGGCGGTCGGGATAGACAAGGCAGAGCATCGTCGCGACGGGGCAGGGAAAGCGCAGCTTGTCGGTAAAGAGATCGCCGATAAGCCGCGCGCATTCCCATGGCGCCCAGCGTGCCGGCATGTTGCGCACCGCGTAGTGGCGTACGTCGAACGCATCGGGATAGACGGTGCCGATCTCGGGAACGCCGTCGTGTTCTTCGCCGGTTGCGCGAAAGCGCTCGGTCGCCAGCACCATGCGATCGTCCTCGACGCTCAATTCGATATCGCGGCGCAGGATTTGATCCGAAATCGGGTCGTGCTGATTGTACGCGAGCGCATCGTCCTGCGGTGCGGTCGTCGGCGAAGTGAGATCGTCGACCAGCGCGATCAGCGCTTCGGGACCCACTTCGCTGACCCCGAGATTGAGCGACTTCAGCATCGAGACCAGCCCATCGCGGGCCTGCGCGAGTTCGTCGCTCGGGATATCGCTTTTTGATGGCACACCGACCGAGATGACGACCTGGTGATGGCGGGCATGGAAGGGCGCATCGGCCGAGCCCGATTTCCAGACGAGGCCGTAGAGCCGGCGCGCGCGGTGGCGCGCGATCGCTTCGTAGACCCCGCCCTGGAGGTAGCGCGGGGCAAACCAGGGGGCGACGATCCGGCTGATCCGCGGGCTCGCATAGTGGAGGATCTGGACGCAGGCGCCTTCAGGCAACCCTTCGGAAAACCAGGCGCCCAGAATCTCGCCGGTGCGCTCGTCGGCGCCGATCAGCGGGGTAACGGCCAGGACAAAGCCCTTCGAACGCGCATTGATGTAAAGGCGCGATGCAGGGTCGAAGACCCGGTAGGGGAGCCAGTCCGAGAGCATGTCGAGCATGAGCGCGGGGCGCGCGGCTTCGCCATGTTCGGCATCGCCAAGAAGGCCGGTGAGCACGCGGTCAGCCAATGTTCCGATCGAGAGCGCCATCACTTGGACTCCTTTTGTTCTTCCGCGCTTTGCGCTGCGACGACGGCGTCGAGGTTCGGGAAGCCGGGACGGATGACCTGCGTCGGGAAGGGCGCCGGAACAAATTGCCGGGAGACCCGATCGGGCGGGACGGTGCCGTCTCGAGATCCCCCGGCTGCCGGCAGGGGTGGGCCGGCATCTGCCTCGCGCGCCTCGGAGGGGACCGGGGGAGGAAGCGGCGAGGTAGCGGTGAAATTTTGCGCGACGAAGGGATCGTCCGATGGCGGTGTAGCGACGTCGGCGCGCGCATCGGCGCGTGTATCGACACCGCCTTCGGCATCGCGGATCTGGCGCTTGATCGCGCGCAGCAGCGTTGCCGGACGGCCCTTGCCCGTGCTGCCCTGCAACTCGGCGGCCCAGCGCGGGGTCTCGACGACGATCCAGGCTATCGCTTCTTCGTGCAGCGTGCCCGAGCCATCGACATGCGCGGGGAAGATGACTTTCAGGCGCCGCTCGGCAGTGCGCGATGTGTCGCCGGGCGCGACTGGACCGGCGGCAAATATCCGGGCTTCAGGTGACGGCTCGATGCCGGCGATCCCCGCGACCGCGTCCTTGTCGGTGACGGCGGTCGGCGCGCAGGTGCCCTTGAGCGCTCGGCAGGAAAAGTCGCCTTCGATATTGGTGCCAAGCCCGACGCAGCCGCTGGCGACGAAAAGCATGGGCAGGAGCACGAGGGGACGGAGGGAATAGGTCATGGGTTTGGCTCCTCAGCGCGTCTTCATGTTGGCGGTGAGAAAAGCGCGCAGCGCTTCGGCGGGGCGATAGCCCTCGAGCACCGCGCCATCCGAGGGCCGGACGATGACCGGCGTGCCGCCGAAGCCGTGCGCCTTGGCAAAGGCTTCGTTCTCGTCGAGCCCGGTGACATCGCAGGATTTGGCGCTGGCCAGCGCCACGCCGGCATAGGCCATGCGCAGCGAGACTTCGGGCCGCCTGGCGCAAAGCACCTGTTCGGCCAACTTGCGGCTGTCGGCGCCGAAGATCGAGATTGGGCGTTCCTCGACGCGTGCGCCGATCGCTTTCAACTCGGCCTCGAGCTTTTTGCAGTAGCCGCAGTGAAAATCGGAAAAGACCGTCACGCGCGGCCCGTCCTTGGGCCCCCAGTGGATGGCGCCTTTGTCGGACAGTTTCGACAGGTCGACCGTAGTGGGTGCTGCCGCATGCGTCGGTGCTGACGAATTGTCGCTGTCCGCTTCGCTGCGCCTTGCAGCGCCGGCCGCCAGCAGGTCGGGATTGAGTTCGAGCAGCCGCGCCGCGGTGAGGTCCTGCCGGGTCTCCATGTCGTAGACCCGGCCGATCACCAGATAGCGCGCTGTCCGGTCGACATAGAACAGCGTCTGCTTCGAGGCGACTTCGCAAAGACCTCCCAGACCCTTGCAGACGATCGCGTCGATCGCGGTCTTGGGGAGCCGGACTTTCAGCGCTTCGCGCACGGCCTCTGTCGTTGCGGCACTCGTCCCTTGCGCGAAGCTCGCGACGCCCCATCCGGTCGCGCCCGAAAGCGCGAGGACGGCGAGCGTGGCCGCGACAGGTTTGGTCCAGCGCGAGTGACTGAGTGTTCGGGCGCGGGTGCGCAGGCGTTCGGCAAAGTGGGGCTTCGAGGTCATTGGGCATTCCTCACGAAGGCGCCGTCGAGAAACACGATCTCGACTTCGATGCCGGTCGGCATCTCGACGACGGGTTGGTACTGTTCGGCGCGTTCGATGAGGTACTTGCTCACCGTATCGGCGGCATCGCCCGCGCCTTGGCCGAGACCGCCGGCGAGGATGTCGGTGCCCGAGAGTTTCGAGCGCGTGCCGTCGGAATTGGCGGTGATCCCGGAGAACACCGAATTGGCGTTGGCCGAAAAGCCGCGCCCGAACCCACCGACGATGCCGGCAAGCAGCGCCTGGCTGATCAGCGAGCCCTCGCGGCTGACGACCCGGCCGCGCACGCCCGACTTGCCGGCAAAGGCGATGAAGCCCTTGACCTCGGAGACCGCGACGCGGCCCCCGGGCTGGTCGCAGGTCATGCGGGCCAGTTTGACGTAGACTTTCTCGGACGAGAGATCGCCGCGCGCCGCGCCATTGACCACGCAACCCTCGATCCGGGTGGTGAGGACGCGCCCGTCTTGCAGGACCGAACGGGCCGGGCCGGTAATGCGCAACACGACAGGCAGCGGATCGGTCTGTGAGGCAACGCCCGCCGAGGCATCGACGCCGACGATGACGCGTGCCGGCGCGTAGGAATTGGGCGGCAGGTATTCGGGCGAATCCTCGATGACCAGCGGCGGCGCTTCGGCGCGGCGCACCGAGGCTCCGGCCGAACTCTTGTCCAATGCGAAATTGAGCAGGCGGACACCGGCAGGTGCGCTGCCATCAAGACCCGTCCCAGCGCTTGATTGCGGTGAACCGTCAGGTGATCCGAGACTACGCGCATCGTAGCCGCCCGCTTGCGGGCCATAGGTCGGTGGCGGCGGTGTGGCAGCCGCCGTGGTTTCGGCCGTCGCAAGCCGGGTCTTCAATTCTGCATTCTCCGCCGAGATCGCATCGATCGCCGCTTCGCCATCGGCGCGCATCATTTCGTTCTCGGCGCGGATCGCCTGGAGCTGGGCTTCGAGTTCGCTTCGTGGCAGCTGGTTTTCGGCCAGCTTCTTCTGCTGCTGTTCGACATTGCCGACGCGGTTGTCGAAGACCGAGACGAACTCGCGATTGGCAAGGTCGCGATTGACGAGGCCCGCCGTTTCGATCGTGCGCGCGCCATCGGCATCGGCGGAACCGCCATCCTCGCCGCCAAAAATGATCCAGCTGCCGCCCAGCAGCGCGATGGCACCGAGCGAGGCGAACAGCATCTTTTGTCGGCACTGGGTGCGCTCGTTGATATTGCCGACGGTAGCGGCCTTGCCCGGCGCGGATGCACTGGACACCTTGGTAGCGTCGGACTTGGGAGCGCTCGCCGGCGGCTTGGTTGTCTCAGTCATGGGAAAAGGCTCCTGCCCCGGTAACGAGATAGGCACTGGTCGCTTCGCCGGGCGCGAGTTCGTCCTTCCCGAAGGCGAGGGCGAGCGTGCCCGCCGGTGCCAGCGCGTCGGCATCGAGCGTGACCGGTTCGCTTGTCCGGTTGGCGATGCGCAGCACCTTGCCGGTGAAGGCCGCGCCCTGGTAATCGCTGACGAGCTGGATCTCGAAGTCACCGACACGGGCCGGCAGACCGCCAAGGCTGCGGATCTCGTAGCCTTCGATGAGTTCATCGCTTGCCATCGCACGGATCAGCCGCACGGCGGTGTCTTCGGGCGCGGTTGCCTTCTCGAAACGCGCGGCGGCACTTTGCCCGAGCGCGGGATTGGTGATGAAGACCTGTTGCGCCCCGACCGCTTCGATGCGGCAGGCGAACTTGTAGACCTGGCCCTTCTTGGTGGTCGCAAAGAAGCTGATCGAGCGGGCTGCAAAGGTCTCGGGGATCGAGACGTAGATATCGCCGCGCAGCGGTTCGTTGCTGACCGCGAAATCATTGTAGGGATAGCCGCTCGAGATCTTCGAGACGCTGGCGAACTGGTCCTCGACCAGCGCGAAACGGGTCAGTTCGCGCTGCGACACCGTGCAATCGATCGCCGCGCCATCGGCGGCCTGCTTGAACTGGTCGGCTAGGGCCGGCGTGGTACCCGCAAGCGCAGCGGCAACCGCGAGGCCTGACAAAGGCAGGCGCGAAATGGGATTGGGCCAGGGCATCAGCCAGCCTCCTTCTGGTCGTTGTCCGTGGAAATCTGGGCGAACCCGGCAAGCGCTAGCCTGAGGCCGCGATAGGTCCAGCTAAGGCGGAACTTGCGTTCGTCGCTTGCGATCACTTGCGAACCGACGAAAGTCTTGAGCTTGCCTGACACCTCGGACGTCAAACCCTTGGGATCGACGGTCATCTGGGTGATGACGAAAGCCTGGCTGACGTCAGAGCCGCGCTGTTCGGCAACGATCTTGACGAGGTCCGCCTTCAATCTCCCGCGATGCGCGGGATCGGCGACATCGAGGATCGTCTCCATCCAGTAGTCGAGACCTTCGGGGCTGCGGTTCAAGAGCATCAGCGCGACATCGCGGGTGACAAGCTCGAGATAGTCGGCTTCGACGCCTGCGCTCGAGACCGTCAGCGGGCGCTCGAGCGTTGGCAGCAGGACGACCTCGCGGGCGCGGGTCATGGCAAGACCGGTCGCTACGACCAGCGCGATGGCAAGTCCGGCGCTGGCGAGCGCGAACATGTTGCGTTGGCGCAGCAGCACCTGCTGGCGTTCGTGGGCAAAATCATGGAGCACGGCTTTTCCTCCTCAGCCTGCCAGGCGGCGGCAGTGGGAGGGCGGCGTTGCGACAAGGCCGGTAAAGCCTGCCGGCAGATACCAATAGGCGGCATGGAGAAGCCAGGAGCTTGTGCGTCCTGCCTTTGCCTTTCGCAGAGCGAACCAGGCTCCCATGGCAAGCGCAATGCCGATCAGTATGTGCTGGGCAAGGATCCCCCAGGCGAAGGGGATTATCATCCCGGCGAACTCGTCGATGGTCCAGAAGCCAATCAGCTCCGGATCGTCGAGACGCCGCGGGATCATGTACCGGTCTGCCATCGTGGCCGCCCTCCCGTCGTGACCGCAGGTGCCGTCAGATCACCGCGGTCACGACAGAGGTGACGATGGGAACGCCCGTGCCCACGCCAATCCCGACGCCGACCGGCACCGCGACCTGGCCCAGGGCAAAGCGGCCCGAGGCCAGCGCGATCAGGCCGCCAGCAAGACTGAGGACGGTGATGATCTTGCCGCCCGATCCTTCGAGGAAGTCGGTGAACATGGTGAGCGCCGGATTGAAGGTCGTGTCGGCGCCGGCATAGGCCGTGCCGCCCACAAGAACTGCGAGCGCGATCGGCAGGGCGAGGTTGGCCGCCTTGGCGAGGGCGGGCTTGCCGCGAGCCGAATGGGGTGCTGCGGCGGGAAGGGAAGGGGTGTGCATGAAGGAAACTCCGGTTCGTTGAGCGTCTGTGAGCCAGCGGTCGACCCGCTGTGTGATCCTTCATGCGGCTAGGAAATCAGTGTAGGAAAGAGGAAAGCGTGATCCGGACAATGCTACGGACGGATATGGACGATCAATGGAGTTGGTGACGGAGTTCGGTGACGGTGATGTAAGCGAAAATCGACTGTACTGCCGCAGAATCACGCGCTTTCTGTCGACGAATCACGACACTATCTTGCTGTCGTCATCGACGAACGAAAAACCAGATGTTCCGTTAATGTTCTTTCTTGTTTCCTACAGTCTGTTGGTTCGTTATGTCTGCGAGTCGCGATTACGAAAGCGAGGCAGGACGATGGACAGGCAGGGGAAAGATCTGGATGCGGGCAACGACCGGATTGCGCGCGTTCTGGCGCATGCGGTCGATAGCGCCGGGCGTTCGCGCGCCGATCTTGCTGCCGAGGCAGGCATGCACCGCGAAACCCTGACCCGGCTTATTCGCGGCGAGCGCCCGATCAAGCTTGAGGATGCCGCGCGGATCCTGTCGGTCTGCGGCGTGCCCGTCCGTTCGACGCTGATCCTCGCGCTGAGCGGCGACGACGAGCTTGCCTGCCAATGGATGCGGCACGACGTCGGCGCGTTTCTGGAAGAGTTTCTGGTGACCCTGCCGGGTGCGCTCGAGACCACGCTAGGCGAGCGCTGCGACGAATTGCGGCCGCGCTGGGCGAAAGGAACTTCGCAGCTCGTCGCGCGCATGCTTGCCAACCATATCGACGATTTTGCCGCGCGCGATGTGGCAGCTCAGCTGGCGCGGTAAATGGGGATCAGCCTGTTTTGGAGGGGGCCGCCTTCAAACGAGGTGAATTGTGATGACGAATGAAATTGCGAAAATTGAGGATGGCGATGCGCAGGTTGCAGCCCCGCGGCCGCAGCGGTTGCTGCGCTTGCCCGAGGTCATGCACCGGGTCGGGCTCAAGCGCTCGGCGATCTACCAGCGCATGAGCGAGGGGCGGTTTCCGAAATCTCGATCGCTTGGGCCGAAGTGTGCCGTCTGGCTCGAGAGCGAGGTGGAGGAGTGGGTCTTAGAAATAGCCAGAGAATCCTTGGTTTGATTGAGGTGACATTGTCTCTGGATCACTTTGATGAGATAGGTTTAACTATATGTAGCGCGACAAACTGGATGAGGATTGCGCGTCAATCAGGATGAGAAAGTGATTGTCGCGGCGCGTCGATCAGTGCCTGTTTTGATTGTCGCTGGCAAGGTCGTCGTTCTCATTCTGATTGTCGCGGATGGTCTCGAGGACCTTTGGCGTGGTGTAGGTGGCGGGGCGCCCGGCACCGGTGCGCCTTGCCTGTGCGGTGCGGCGCCGGTAACTTTCGACGTTCATCTCGAAGATGGTGGCGTGATGCACTAGCCTGTCCACGGCGGCGAGTGTCATGGCTGGGTCCGGGAAGACCCTGTTCCATTCGCCGAAGGGTTGGTTGGCGGTGATCAGCAATGACCGTCGCTCGTAGCGTACGCTGATCAGCTCGAAGAGCACCGACGTCTCGGCCTGATCGCGCGAGATGTAGGCGAAGTCGTCGAGAACGAGCAGATGGTATTTGTCGAGCTTGGTCATCGCGGATTCGAGTGCGAGTTCGCGTCGGGCGACCTGCAGGTGTTGCACGAGGTCGGAAGTTCGGGTGAACAGAACCCTCCAGCCCCGTTCCACCAATGCGAGGCCGATTGCCGCGGCAAGGTGGGTTTTTCCGCCGCCGGGCGGACCGAACAGGATAAGGTTGGCGCCTTGCTCAAGCCAGCCATCGCCGGCGCACAAGGCCATGACCTGGGCCTTGGAGATCATCGGCACGGCATCGAAGGCGAAGCAGTCCAGGGTCTTGCCTGCGGGCAGATGGGCCTCTGCCAGGTGGCGTTCGATCCGGCGGCGATCGCGTTCGGCGAGTTCGTGCTCGGCCAGCGCGGCGAGGAACCTGCTGGCAGGCCATCCTTCCTTGTCTGCCTGGGCGGCGAAGTCCCCCCAGATGTGCTTGATGGTGGGCAGGCGCAGCTCGTTGAGCATGAGGCTGAGGCGCTGTGCATCGATCATGGGAACTGCGCTCATGCGGCTTCTCCCTGTTCGATCAGTCCGTCGTAGATCGAGAGAGGCACCAGTTCGACCACGACTTCGGGCAGATCGGCAGGGTCCGGGCTGAACCGGGCCCGCAAGGTTGTCAGGCACGGTGTTCGCCGCGCGGTCAGATCCTCGGTCAGGAGCCCGGCGAGTTCGGCCTCGCATGCGCGTTCGTGGGCCATGGCCAGAAGTTCGACGGTAGTGCGGCATGCCTCCCGCTCGCCCTGAACTTCCAGCAAGTGGTCGAACATCAGGCGATAGGCATCTCGCGGGAACAGGCTGTCGCGATAGACCAACCCCAGCAGCGCCATGGGCTTGCGGCGCAGGGAATGGATCACGTGGCGGTAATCGACAACATGGCCGTGCTTCCCGTTCATGCCCGCGCGGCCGCGCGGCAGGGTCATGAGCCTCGTGCTCCCAATGAAGACGTCGAGGCGGTCATCATACAGGCGGACCCGCAAACGGTGCCCGATCAGGCGGGATGGGACTGTGTAGAACACCTTGCGCAGCGTGAAGCCGCCCGAGGACGTGACCGTCACCAGGATCTCCTCGTAATCGGTGGTGCGCATGTCTGGCAGCGGCTGCAGGAACTTGCGTTCGGCATCGATCCCGGGGCCGTGCCGCCGGTTGCGCGCATTCACGACCTCGTCGATGAAGCGGCGATAGTCGGCAAGGTCGGCGAAGTCGCTGCTACCGCGCAGCAGCAGCGCATCCTTCACGGCAGCCTTGATATGGCCATGGGCACTCTCGATCGCGCCGTTCTCGTGAGCAACGCCCCGGTTGTTCCTGGTGGGCTCCATTCCATAATGGGCACAGAGCGCATCATAGCGCCTGGTCAGGTCGATCCTGGCATCGGCGTCCAGATTGCGGAAGGCGGAGGAGAGGCGGTCGGTGCGATGAAGCTTCGGCGCGCCGCCTGCGGACCAGAGCGCGTTTTGTAGCCCTTCGGCCAAGGCAACGAAACTCTCGCCGCCCAGGATGATGTGCCCATGCTCGAAGCCGCCGCAAGGCAGCCGGAAGTGATAGAGCAGGTGATCCAGTGGTTGTCCGGCAATCGAGACTGCCAGATCGTCCATGCATGTAAAATCGGACAGGCCGAGCCGTCCCGCTTCGTGCACTTGCCGGAAAATGACTTCGCGATCCTGCCCGTTCATGGCGCGCCAGTCGCGAATACGCCTCTCCAGCGTTCGCCGGGAGCCGAACACCGTCTCGGGGTATCGGCGCCGCAGTTCCTCGAAGATCGCGATAGGCCGGAGGCCGGGAGCAGCCTCCAGCATCGGCACGACCACTTCATCGAAGATGCCGGCAAGGGGATCGGGCCGGCGCCGGCTGCGCGGTGTTTGCCGCTGTGATGGTAACCGGGCGTCCTGCAAAACCCGATAACCCGTCGCCGGGCTGAACCCGGCCTTCGCCGCCGCCAGAGCGACGGAGTCATTACGTCTGTTGGTCATGAAAAGTCTCACCTGATGATCGTTGATATGTCGGCCGGCCACACGCCAGGTCCTCCTCCCCGGAAAACCCGATGCATAGCGGCCACCACGACCATCACAGGCACCTCGCAAAGAGCGCCTCCGGTGTGTCGGGACCGGCTACGGGCTACGCCCTCCGCCGGTCCCGACACACCGGATTCTCATCTTGATTGTCGCGCTTTCTCACTCTGATCGTCGCGCGACAGTACCGGCATCCTTCGCCAACCGGCCGGTCAGTTTACGTATCTATCCCGACCGGATCGTCATCGCCGCTGAAGGCAGGATATTGTGCGAGCATCAGCGGATCATGGACAGGGCCCATCATCTGCGTGGTCAGACCATCTATGACTGGCGGCATTACCTGGCGGTGATCCAGCGCAAGCCTGGAGCACTGCGTAATGGCGCGCCCTTTACCGAGATGCCCGAAGCGTTCCGCCGGTTACAGGTACATCTCCTGAAGCATCCCGGCGGCGACAGGGAGATGGTCGATATCCTCTCGCTGGTGCTGCATCACGATGAACAGGCGGTGCTGTGTGCGGTCGAACTGGCGTTGGAAGCAGGGGTTCCCACCAAGACCCATATCCTCAACCTCCTGCACCGGCTGAGCGACGGCAAGGACGGGAACCCGCCCAGGATCGATGCTCCGCAGGCGCTCACCTTGAACCGTGAGCCCAAGGCCAATGTAGCCCGGTATGATGCCTTGCGCGGGAAGGAGATGCGCCATGCATCATGATCCTGCCAGTGCCGCCGTGGTGGTCATGCTACGTGGCCTGAAGATGTACGGTATGGCCCAGGCCGCCGACGATCTGATCGACCAGGGAGCACCGGCCTTCGGCACGGCGGTTCCTATACTGTCACAACTGCTCAAGGCGGAGGTCGCCGAACGTGAGGTTCGCTCGATCGCCTATCAGATGAAGGCGGCAAAGTTCCCCGCCTACAAGGATCTGGCCAGCTTTGATTTTGCGTCGAGCGAAGCGAACGAGGCCATGATCCGTCAGCTCCATCGTGGAGACTTTATCGATGGAGCCCACAACGTCGTTCTGATCGGCGGGCCCGGCACCGGCAAGACCCATATCGCCACCGCGCTGGGCGTTCATGCCGTCGAGCACCACCGTAAGAAGGTGCGCTTCTTCTCTACCGTCGATCTGGTCAACGCACTGGAACAGGAGAAGGTGCTGAACAAGGCTGGCCAGCTTGCCGAACGCCTGCTCCGCCTCGATCTCGTCATCCTCGATGAACTGGGATATCTGCCGTTCAGTTCGTCAGGCGGGGCATTGCTGTTCCATCTGCTGAGCAAACTCTACGAGCGCACCAGCGTCATCATCACCACCAACCTCAGCTTCTCCGAATGGGCCAGCGTGTTCGGCGATGCCAAGATGACCACCGCTCTGCTCGACCGGCTGACCCATCACTGCCACATCCTCGAAACCGGAAACGACAGCTTCCGCTTCAAGGCTTCCGCCGCCATCAACGAACAGAAAAAGGAGATCGTCAAACCCTTGACCAGGCCCAACAACCACGAGCAATAATACCCCCGCAACCCGGGTCAACTCTCAATGGAAATCCCGGGTCAACTCTCAGTGGAAATCAACACGCGAACGGCTGGTCCGCTCGCTACTGGCGATGGTGCTGCCGCATCCCGGCCGGTTTCCGCTCGCGCTGCGGCTGGCCCGGCTGGCGCGGCCGGCCTTACCGGCCATCGGCAAGGTGAGCGCGCTGCGGCCCGTGGCGGCGATGCTGGCCCTGGCGCCGGCCTCGCTTCCGGAACCAACGCCGCGCGAGGACCAGCCGGTGGCCGCTTCGCGCGGTCGCGTCGCGCTGCTGGCAGGATGCGCCGAGCCGGTGCTGCGGCCCGAATTCCGCGCCGCCGCCGTGCGCCTGATCAACCGGGCCGGTTTCGACGCGATCTTCGCTCCCGGCGAAGGGTGCTGTGGGGCGCTGGTCCATCACCTCGGGCGCGAGGAAGAGTCACTCGCGGCGGCGCGTCGCAACGTCGATGCCTGGTCGCAAGAGATGGCGCGCGGGCTTGACGCGATCCTGGTCACGGCTTCGGGCTGCGGCACCACGATCAAGGACTATGGCTTCATGCTGCGCGACGATCCCGCCTATGCCGAGAAGGCGGCGCAGGTCTCGGCGCTGGCACGCGACGTTTCGGAATTCCTCGCCGACGTCGCGCTGCCCGCCGCGACCCCGCGCGGCCTGACGGTCGCCTATCACCCGGCCTGTTCGCTGCAGCACGGCCAGAAAGTTACCGAAGCGCCGCGTCGCCTGCTGACCGATGCCGGGTACACGGTGCGCACGCCCGCCGAAGCGCATTTGTGCTGCGGTTCTGCCGGCACGTACAACATCCTCCAGGCCGAAATCGCCAGCCAGTTGGGCGATCGCAAGGTGGCGCAGATCGAACGGCTCGCCCCCGACGTCATTGCCACCGGCAACATCGGCTGCGCCGTACAGATTGCGGCGCGCACCGGGATCCCTGTCGTCCACACGGTCGAATTGCTCGACTGGGCCACAGGCGGCCCGGCCCCGCCCGCCCTTCATTCCCGCCAATACGAGGTCTCGACATGAACATCATTACACTCGACCAGGCGAACGCGATTATCGCCGCCGGATTCGACAAGGGCCAGGCGCTGGGCCTGAAGCCGCTCAGCATTGCCGTGCTGGATGCCGGCGGCCACCTCATCGCGTTCCAGCGGCAGGACGGCGCTTCGACCATGCGGCCGCAGATCGCGGCAGGCAAGGCTGGCGGGGCATTGGCGCTCGGCGTGTCGAGCCGGACGATCGCCACCATGGCAGCCGAGCGGCCGACATTCATCGCCGCGCTCGGTCCGGTGAGCCAGTAAGGCATCATCCCCGCCGCCGGCGGGGTCATCGTCGTGGAAGCAGAGGGGCGGCCGATCGGCGCTGTAGGCGTGACTGGCGACACCAGCGACAATGACGAGATCTGCGCGCTCGCGGGCATCGCCGCCGCCGGTCTGGTCGCCCAGTCTTGAGGAAGGGACGATGAGCGAGACGACGAGGCACGCGATGATCAACAAGGCCGGACTGCAAGTCGCCCAAGCCCTGGCGGATTTCATCGAGAACGAAGCACTGGGCGGCACCGGGATCGAGCCGGCTGCTTTCTGGCAGGGCATGGCGGATATCTACGCCCGCTTTTCCGGTGAGAATGCCGCCCTGCTGGAAGTGCGCGACCAGATCCAGGCACAGATCGACGATTGGCACACCGCGCGAGCCGGCACGCCTGCTCGAGCAAAAGATCGCCCATCCCCGCACTGGCGCCAATACCGCCTGGGTTCCCAGCCCCACCGCCGCGACGCTGCACGCGACGCACTACCACCTGGTCGATGTCTTCCAGCGCCAGCAGGAGCGTTCGAGCGAGCCGGTCGCCCCGCTGGAGCGGCTGCTTGCGGTGCCGCTGGCCGATGGCCGCAACTGGAGCGCGGACGAAGTGCGCGAGGAACTGGACAACAACGCCCAGGGGATCCTGGGCTATGTGGCGCGCTGGGTGGACCAGGGCATCGGCTGTTCGAAGGTTCCCGATATCCACGACGTCGGCCTGATGGAAGACCGCGCGACCTTGCGCATCTCGTCGCAGCACATGGCCAACTGGCTGCTGCACGGCGTCGCCAGCTCCGATGAGGTCGAGGCCGCGCTGCGGCGGATGGCCGCCAAGGTGGATGGCCAGAACGCGGGGGACCCGGTCTATTCCCCGATGAGCGGGCACGAGGATACGAGTCCTGCATTCCAGGCCGCTCGCGCGCTGGTTTTCGAAGGGGTGGAGCAGCCCAACGGCTATACCGAGCCGCTGCTTCACCAGTTCCGCGCCCGCCGGAAGGGAGCGGCCTGATGCCCCGCTATCGGATCGACGACAAGGAGCCGGCCGTTGCGGCAGGGGCGTGGATCGCGCCCAGCGCCGACGTGATCGGCGATGCCCGGCTGGGCGAGGACGCGGGCATCAGGTTCGGTGCGGTCATTCGCGCCGACAATACGCCGATCGAAGTCGGTGCCCGCACCAACGTGCAGGAAGGTGCGATGCTCCATTCCGACCCCGGAAGCCCGCTGACCATCGGCGAGGACTGCACCATCGGCCATCATGCGATGGTCCACGGCTGCACCCTGGGCAACCGGGTGCTGGTCGGGATGGGGGCGACCATCCTGAACAACGCTGTGATTGGTGACGATTGCCTGGTTGGGGCAGGGGCCCTGGTAACGGAAGGGAAGGTGTTCCCCAACGGCAGCCTGATTGTCGGCGCTCCGGCCAAGGCGGTGCGCGAACTGGGACCGGAGGCCATCGCCGCGCTCAAGGCATCGGCCGAAGGCTATGCGGCCAAAGCCAGGGCTTATGCGACAGGACTGACGCGACTGGACGACTGAACAATACTCTTGCTGCTCATCGAAGCTCCCGCGAAAGGGAGCATACCATGTCTGGAGCGTGCATTTGCGATGCTCTGCACCACTCGCATCGGCCATTACGGCAGCAGCCTTGCACAGGCTCGGGCTGACGACATCGGCGCGTTGCCGATGCGGTGCCTTGTTGGCGCGCAATCGGGGATTGGCCCCTGCGATGATCGGAGCAGTGATCTACGGCTGAGCAAATCGGTCGGGTGAGAACAATCGCAGGCTAGCCGCGTGGGGCAGCCGCGAATATTTCGACTGGATCGTGGCACGCCGACTTCCTCTGGTTTTCGGCCACCGCGACCGGAAGCATCGTGACAGCCAGCGACGCCACTGGCCCGCCAACCCCGAGCGAACCCGTTCAACCTGCGTCGAACCTCTTGCCAACCGAAACGGACAATGCCATACGGCAGCGTATGGAGATGGAAGAATGACATTCAACGCGTCGAGTTATGTCGATCCGGAGTTCGGCTCCGTCGATCGCAGGATTTTCTGGTCACCTGAAATCTACGAGCTCGAGCTGGAGCGGATATTCGCCCGATCGTGGCTGTTCGTCGCGCATGAGAGCCAGCTCGAGAAACCCGGATCCTTCCTGACCACCTACATGGGGCAAGACCCGGTCATCGTCTCGCGAGATGCGCAAGGGATCAACGTTTTCCTGAATTCCTGCCCCCACCGCGGCAATCGTGTCTGCTTTGCCGACTCGGGCGAAAGCCGACAGTTCACCTGCAACTATCACGGCTGGGCGTTCGGTCTCGACGGTGCGCTGAAGCGCATGCCCAAGATGGGCATCTACAAGGCGACGCCCGGCTTCCGCATGGAGGACTGGGGGCTGAAGCGGGCGCGGGTGGCGAGCTACAAGGGTCTGGTCTTCGCCAATTTCGACGAGGCGGCCCCTTCGCTGGACGAATGGCTCGGCGATTTCCGCTGGTATCTGGATGCAGTGCTCGATGCCGAGGACGGGGGCACGGAATTCCTGCCGGGCGGCGCGACGCGTTCCGTGCTGAACTGCAATTGGAAGTTCCCGGCCGACAACTTCGTCGGCGACATCTACCATGCGTTGTGGACGCATCTTGGCGGGGCGGAGCCGACGCTTGGCCCGCATGGCGGCGTGAAAGTGGAAAACGAGCGATCGTGGCACGTCTCGGTCAACGGCCATGGTTGGGAATTCAACGACAGCTTTTACGGCAATGCCGCCACCATGGGCGACCGGGAAGTCCTGCGATACATGCGCTCGAGGCAGGAGGCGATCACGAAACGGCTCGGTGAATTCCGTGCCAACATGTGGGGATCGGTGGCATCTTCGACGATCTTTCCCAACTTCTCGTTCCTTCCCGGTTATTTCACTTTCCGGACATTCCAGCCCAAGGGGCCGACGCGCACCGAAATCCATGCATGGACGCTCGTCCCCAGGAACATGCCCGATGAAATCAAGGACCGCTTCCGCAGAGGTTCGATGCGCACATTCTCACCCGGCGGCATCCTCGAGATGGACGATGGCGAGAACTGGGAGCATTCCACCGCCGTCAATGCTGGCTGGGTCACCCGCCATCAGCGGCTTTGCTATGCCATGAACCCTCAGGACGAAATGGCCGAAACCGGGCTTGCCGGGAATGTCAGGGCCGGTCAGCTTTCCGATTTCAACCAGCGCGAATTCTATCGCCAGTGGATGAAGATGATGGACGCTTCGTCGTGGCAGGATATCGAGCTGGCGCCCGTTGCCGGCCCTGCGGCGGAGGCGGTCGAATGAACGCGTCCGCTTCGACACGGCCGGACTATTCGACCTATCCCCGGCTCACCATGGCCGAGGCAAGGGACGCCGCGCGGCAACTGATCGCCATGCGCGGAGCGGGAAGCACGGTCGACGATGTCCGCCTTCTCTCGTTGCAGCGGTTCTATGCCATGGAGGCACGGTTGCTGGACGAGGAGCGCTATCAGGAATGGTACGAGCTTCTGGCCGACGACCTGTTCTACTGGCTGCCGCTGCGCCAGAACCGGCATCGCAGGGAAGGCGGTGACGGTGCCGATCCCGACGCGATGGCGTTTTTCGACGACTGCAAGGCGGACATCGCCGTGCGGGTCGGACGTCTGGCATCGGGCCTTGCATGGACGGAAGATCCTCCGACGCGGCACGTCTATGTCATCAGCAACGTCGAAGGCTTCGAGACCGGTGTTGCGGGCGAACTGGAGGTCCATTCGACCTTCATCCAGTATCGCAACCGTTCCGAACATGACGATGCGACGATCGTCGGGCGCAGGCGGGATCTGCTGCGGATCGCTGGAGACGGTTACATGATCGCGCGTCGTCTGGTGCTGGTGCCGCAGTCGGTCCTTCTGACCAAGAACCTGTCGGTTTTCTTCTGATGGCGCGGCTGGATGGATACCGCATCGTCGTGACCGGCGCGGCGGCGGGGATCGGCCGGGCCGTGGTGCGCCGCTACGTTGCCGAAGGCGCGCGGGTCGTCGCCGTGGTCCGCAAGGAAGGCGACATGGAAGGGCTGGCCAGTGACGGCGCGCTGCCGGTACTGGGCGATGTCCGGGACTACGCGACCGCGGAGCGTGCCGTTGCGCTAGCCGTCGAGCAGTGGGGCGGGCTGGACTGCTATGTCGCCAATGCCGGGATCTGGGATTTTCACAAGCGCCTGGAAAAGCAGTCTGCTTCCGAACTGGGCGATGCGTTCGACGAGATTTTCGCTGTCAACGTCAAGGGCCTGATGTTCGGCGCTCGGGCCGCGGTGGCGCACCTGCGCGCCACTGGCGGCAGTGTCATAGCGACAGGATCGAACGCAAGCTTCCTGGCCGGCGGCGGCGGGGCGCTGTACACCGCATCGAAGTTTGCGTTGCGCGGTATGGTTATGCAGCTTGCGCGCGAATTCGCGCCGGATGTGCGCGTCAACGCGGTGGCGCCGGGCGCGACAGACACGGCCATTTCCGGGCCGACCGCACTTGGCCAGGCCGACCGTGCGATGAATGGCGATGCTGACCGGATGGACGCGATGGCCGGCGATATGCCGCTGGGCCGGGTTTCCGTGCCCGAGGATCATGCCTCGCTGTTCGTCCTCCTCGCCAGTCGCGAGGAAAGCGCATACGTCACCGGGGCTACCATGCTTTCGGACGGCGGGCTGACCATTTCGGTGTGATCGGACCTCAGCGGATCTGCCGCTGGCGGGTCGGGGCTGTGCAGTCCCGTTCGCGGTCCGACGGGCCTCACCATACGGATGCGTATTGACTTGATCGGGGGTATGACGCAAGGTCGGTCCCGCAACTCGACAGGAAGAACTTGGATGAATGGAGAGGTGGAAGACGGTCGTGGCAAGACGGTTCAGGCATTGGACCTGGCGACCAATTACCATGACATGGGTGACGGGTTTCCCGTGGTGCTGCTGCACGGGTCCGGCCCTGGCGTGTCGGCATGGACGAACTGGAAGCGGGTGATGCCCGCGCTCGCTGACAGCTTTCGCGTCATTGCCCCTGACCTGGCGGGCTTCGGATATACCGAGCGCAATCCCGAACTTCACTACGACATCAAGCTCTGGTCGAAGCACCTGATCGCCATCCTCGACGCATTGGGGCTGGAAAAGGTGAACCTTGTCGGAAACAGCTTTGGCGGCTCGCTCTCGCTGGCCGCCGCGGCGCGTTTTCCCGAACGGTTCAATCGCATCGTCCTGATGGGGACGCCCTGCGACAAGTTCACCATGACGCCGGGCCTGCGCGCCGGGTGGAATTATACGCCCAGCCGCGAGAACATGCGCGAGGCGATGCAGCATTTCCCGTTCGATCCGGCTTGCATCACCGACGAGCTGGTCGAGGACCGCTATCAGGCGAGCCTGATCCCCGGAGCGCAGGAGGGCCTGCGCAAGCTTCTGGTCAAACCCAACGATGAAGGCGAGACGCCTCTATCGGGAATGCCCGTAGCTGTCGTCGGCAATGTCGTGCATCCCACGCTGGTTCTCCACGGGCGCGAGGACATGGTCATCCCGGTCGAGATGGGCATCCTGCTCGCGCGTTCCATGCCCAACGCCGAACTGCACATGTTCGGACGTTGCGGGCACTGGGTTCAGGCCGAACGTTTTGACGCCTTCATACGTCTTGCGAAGGCGCATTTCGGGGCGGCCGCATGAAGGGCTGCGTTAACGCGCTGGGCTATATCGGACTGGAAATTTCCGATCTTGCGGATTGGCGCGCATTTGCCAGCGGCGAGCTGGGGGCGCAGTGGGTGGACCGAGAAGACGGCACTGCCGATCTGAGGATGGACGATTATGCATCGCGCATACGTCTCCATGTCGGCGATGCCGACGATCTTGCCTATATCGGGTGGGAGGTTGCCGATGCTGCGGCGCTGGCGGCGCTGGCCCAACGCATTGAGGGAGCCGGCTTCGAGGTCGAGCGGCCCGGCACCGAACTGGCGCGGGAACGGCGGGTCTATGACCTGATCCGCTTCCGCGACCCGGAAGGGAACGCGCACGAAGCGTTCTATGGCGCGCTGCAAAGAACCGACCAGCCATTCGTCAGCCCTACAGGCGCGCACTTCAAGACCGGGGCGCAAGGTCTGGGCCACGTCGTGCTGTCGGTGCGCGATGACCAGGCGATGACGGATTTCTTCACCGATACCCTTGGCTTTCGGTTGTCCGACTACATCCAGACCGAAGTCGTGCCGGGGCGACCGCTCAGGATCACCTTCCTGCGCTGCAACGGGCGGCATCATTCGCTGGCGCTTGCGCCCGTTCCGCTGCCGAAGAAGATCGTCCACATCATGCTGGAGACGCGTTCGATCGACGATGTCGGGCGCGCGCTCTATCGGTGCATGGCGGCAGGCCGCCACCTCAGCTTCACCCTTGGACGTCATTCGAACGACGAGATGTTGAGTTTCTACCCGGTCAGCCCGTCCGGATTCGATGTCGAATACGGCTGGGGCGGCCTCGAGGTCGAGGATCACAGCTGGCACGTCGTCACGCACGACACGAATTCGGCGTGGGGTCATGTGTATCAACGCCCGCCACGGCCAGCAAAACCGGAGAACAATTGATGTCCGAATTCCACGAGGCGGTCGCTGCCCGACTGCGCGATGCCTATTCGACCGGTGTGATCGACCCGTTGCGGCAGGCCCTGGCGCCAACCGATGCCGCCGGTGCCTACGCGGTTCAGGCGATCAACACCCGTTTCTGGCAGGCTCAGGGGCGTCGCATCGTCGGGCGCAAGGTTGGCCTGACGGCGCAGGCGGTACAGCAGCAGCTCGGTGTCGATCAGCCCGACTTCGGCGTTTTGTTCGACGACATGGCCCTTGCCGACCAAGGGCGGCTGGACCCGACACGGGTCATCCAGCCCAAGGCCGAGGCGGAGATTGCCATTATCCTGGCTGCCGGCATCGACAATGCGGAGGCAAGCGCAAGCGATGTCGCGGCGGCAGTGGGCGAAGTCGCGCCGGCGATCGAGATCGTCGACAGCCGGATCGCGAACTGGCAGATCACATTCGCCGACACGGTGGCCGACAACGGCTCTTCGGCATTCTTCGTCCTTGGCGAATCGCGCAAGCCTCTTGCGGGACTCGACCTTTACAGCTGCGGCATGGTGATGGAAGTGAACGGCAAAGTTGCCTCGCTTGGCGCGGGTGCTGCCTGTCTTGGCCATCCGCTGGAGGCGGCGGCGTGGCTCGCCCGGACGCTCAGCGCGATCGGCGAGCCGTTGCAGGCCGGCGATGTCGTATTGACCGGCGCGCTCGGCCCCATGGTGGCCCTGAAACCGGGCGACACTGTCGCCGCGCACATCGGCGGACTCGGGTCTGCCTCCTTCACTTATGGCGACAACTGACCGGCGGGAGTAGCCTGTGTCCAAGATCAAGGCGGCGATAATCGGTTCGGGCAACATCGGCACGGACCTCATGATCAAGATCATGCGCAATTCCGATGTCCTGGAAATGGGTGCGATGGTCGGTATCGACCCCGAATCGGACGGCCTGAAGCGGGCCAGTCGATTGGGCGTCGCAACCACGCACGAAGGCATCGACGGGCTCGCCCGGCTGGATGTCTGGCCCGAAATCGGGGTGGTGTTCGATGCAACGTCGGCATCGGTCCACCAGCGGCATTCCAGTGTCGTGACCGGGGCAGGCAAGGTCATGATCGACCTGACCCCGGCAGCAATCGGTCCTTATGTGATCCCGGTCGTCAATGGCGACGCGCACCTCGACAGTTCCAACGTGAACATGGTCACATGCGGCGGCCAGGCGACCATCCCGATCGTTGCCGCCGTCAGTTCGGTCGCCAGGGTGCATTATGCCGAAATCGTCGCGTCGATTTCGTCAAGGTCCGCCGGGCCAGGGACGCGGGCCAATATCGACGAATTCACCGAGACGACGTCGAAAGGCATCGAGCAGGTCGGCGGCGCGGACAAGGGCAAGGCGATCATCATCCTCAACCCCGCCGAACCGCCGATGCTGATGCGCGATACGGTGTTCACCCTGTCGAGCGGTGCTGACGAAGCCGAAATCGAGGCAGCGGTGAAGGCGATGGTGGAGCGTGTTGCGGCCTATGTCCCCGGCTATCGCATGAAGCAGGACGTCCAGTTCGAACGGTTCGGATCCAACAATCCGGTGCGAATAACGGGTGTCGGAGAGTTCGAGGGGATCAAGAGCACGGTGTTCCTGGAGGTGGAAGGCGCGGCGCACTACCTGCCTGCCTATGCCGGCAACCTGGACATCATGACGTCGGCCGGACTGGCCACGGCGGAAAAGATCGCCCGGCGCAAATTCCTGCAGGAGACAGTGCGATGAGTTTCGATCCGGCAGTAGACAAGCTCTACATCCAGGACGTGACGCTTCGCGATGGCATGCACGCGATCCGTCACAAATACGGTATCGACCACGTGCGCGCCATTGCTGCGGCACTCGACGCTGCCAAGGTCGATGCCATCGAAGTCGCCCACGGCGACGGTCTCAACGGTTCGTCCTTCAACTATGGTTTCGGTGCCCACACCGATTGGGAATGGATCGAGGCGGTGGCCGACGTGCTCCGGCACTCGGTGCTCACTACCTTGCTGATCCCGGGTATCGGCACCATCGAGGAATTGAAGCACGCCTACTCGCTTGGCGTACGGTCGGTACGGGTAGCGACGCATTGCACAGAGGCCGACATCTCGAAGCAGCATATCGAGGCGGCCCGCAACCTTGACATGGACGTATCGGGCTTCCTGATGATGAGCCACATGAGCGAGCCGGATGCCCTGGCCGGACAGGCGAAGCTGATGGAAGATTACGGCGCGCATTGCGTCTATGTAACCGACAGCGGCGGCGCGATGGACATGGACGATTACCGCGCGCGGCTTGCGGCCTACGATCGTGTTCTGAAACCCGAGACGCAGCGCGGAATCCACGCTCACCACAACCTCTCGCTTGGCGTTGCCAATTCAATGGTCGGCGCACAGGCCGGAGCCGTCCGGATCGACGCCAGCCTGGCTGGCATGGGCGCCGGGGCCGGAAACGCTCCGCTGGAGGTGTTCATAGCCGCGGCCGATCGCAAGGGGTGGAAGCACGGGTGCGATCTCTACGCCCTGATGGATGTTGCCGAAGAACTCGTCAGGCCACTGCAGGACAGGCCGGTGCGCGTCGATCGCGAGACGTTGAGCCTTGGTTATGCGGGCGTCTATTCCAGCTTCCTGCGCCATGCGGAAAAGGCGAGCGAGGATTATGGGGTCGATACGCGGCGAATCCTCGTCGAACTCGGCCGCAGGCGAATGGTTGGCGGGCAGGAGGACATGATCGTCGATGTCGCCCTGGATCTGGCAAAGTCAGGTGACTGACCGGTCCATCGTCGACCAGTTGCAGGCACGGTTGCGTCTTCCGGCAATCGTGGCGCCGATGTTCCTGATTTCCGGACCCGACATCGTGATCGCCGCTGCCAGGGCAGGGATCATGGGAATGTTTCCCGCGCCCAATGCGCGCACGATCCACGATCTGTCCGAGTGGCTTGCCCGCATCACCAGAGAACTGACCGAAGCCGGGCGCGAGGGAATGTGGGCGATCAACATGATCGTGCACCCCACGTACGATCGTTTCGATGCGGAACTGGACCTTGTCTGTGAGTACAAGCCGCAGATCGTGGTGACGGCGCTGGGCAATCCGCGCCGTCCGATGGACCGCATCCATGCCTATGGCGGGTCGGTGTTCGCCGATGTCATCTCGCCCGCGCAGGCCCGCAAGGCGGCCGATGCGGGAGCGGATGGCCTGATCCTTGTGGCCAGCGGGGCAGGTGGCCACACGGGTCACTACAGCCATTTCGCCTTTGTCGAGGAAGTGCGCAGCTTCTGGGACGGCCCGCTCGTTCTTGCCGGTGCGATCGGTAGCGGCAACGCGATACGGGCGGCGCTGACTTTGGGGGCCGATTTCGCCTACATGGGGACGCGATTCATCGCGACCCGCGAAGCGCAGGTGGCAGAAGCGAACCGCGAAATGCTGGTGAGGTCGGGCATGGAGGACATCGTCACCACCCGGGCCGTCACGGGTATAGCATCGAACTGGATGCGCGAGAGCCTGGAAGCATCGGGCTTCACAGCCGAGATGCTCGAGGAGAAGAAGAAGGTCGATTTCTCTAATATGGGAGACACCAAGGCCTGGAAGAGCATCTGGGGCGCGGGGCACTCGGTGGGAAGGACCTGCCGCATCCAGACAGTAGCCGAAGTGGTCGATGAACTGGCGGACGAGTATGCAGGTGGGACATCGCGGGCACAATCCATCGAACGTTGGTCCACGTGTCGGCGGTGATGGTCTAGCGCCTCGATAAGGAAGGACGCCGCTGTTCGGCGTTGACAATCCGGCCGCGATCAAAAAATGCATGTCCATGAACAACTCCTCACGCAGCAGATCCGCCGATGCACAGCATCTCGGTATCGACGATTGGACGGAGGCTGCTCTCAAGGCTCTGGCCGTGAATGGCATCGACGGTGTTCGCGTCGAAATCCTGGCCAAGTCGCTTGGAGTGACCAAGGGTAGTTTCTATTGGCATTTCAAGGATCGCGATGCCTTGCACAAGGCCATGCTCGATCACTGGCGGCGACGCTCGACCCTTTCGCTGATCGAGCGGCTGGATAGTTCGGACCAGACGCCGAAGATCCGCTTGCGCCGATTGCTGCGGGTTCCGTTCACGGCCAGCCGGTCGCGCAGCGCTGCCGATGTCGAACTGGCAATCCGTATGTGGGGAAGGCGTGACCGGCGCGCTCAGGACGCGCTTGAGGAAGTCGACAGCCTGCGCCTGCGCTACATCGCCGGATTGTTGGAAGCCTGCGGGTTCTCGCGCGACATGGCCGAAGAGCGCGCTGTCCTTGCCTATTGCTACATGCGGGTCGGGGCCACCCTCATCGAAGCCGATGCGACCGACCTTCTGGAGCGGTGCGAAACGCTGCTGATCGAACCCGATCAGGCTGCCGCTTCAGCCTGATCGGGCAGTAAGTCGCGCATAGTGTCGGATGCGGCACCAGGCTGCGTTCCATCGCGGCATCGCAAAAAGGCAACTCGCCTGTCGGTCCGGCGTGCGACCACCTCCGCGCAGAGCATCGCAAGGCCTGGCGCGGTGCCAGGCTCAGCGATGCAGGCTGTTTACGATGGCCGCGAACAGAGCCGCATCTTCACGGCCATTCCTTTCGCGGTCCTCGTCCGGCCATGCGGCCCATTTCACGATGACCACCCGCTCTGCCGGGTTGATCAGCAGCACCTGGCCGGCGCTACCCATGCCGTAATAAGCGGTCGCCTGTCCTGTCATCGGCGCGCTGCCCGATTTTTCGTCGACACCGATGCCGATTTGCGGTGAGTTCGCGACGCTGCCCTTTGGCAACCACCAGGCAAAGCCGTAAGGGCGTCCGGCCGCGATCGACGGTCCGGTCGGGGTTGTGGCCTGCGCCAGCCAGCCGTGGGGAAGGGCCGATGTCCCGTCTCGAAGCCTGCCCTGATGGAGCAGGAAAAGGCCGAGGCGGCCATAGTCGCGCAATGTGGCGCCGAATCCGGAACCGCCGAAACCCGAGCCGTCGGTGGTTTCCATGTTCCAGTAGGCCGCGTCCTCCATCCCGAACCGCTGCCAGATCGCTTCTGAGAGGAATCGGGGCAGGGACATGCCGGTGGCATGTTCGACGACGATGCCGTTGAGGACGGCATCGGCGGTCGAGTAATGGAAGCTGGTGCCAGGCCCGACTTCGGGATTCTGCGGCCGGGTGCCGATCTTGTGCAGGAATTCCAGCAGGCAGCCCTTGTGAGAACCGAAACAGCCTTGCAGGTCGGTCAGGTCCGAATTCGGATCGGCGGGATTTTCGTAATAGTGGACGCCGGACGACATCGTGACCAGCTGGCGCAGCGTTACGGGGCCGTAGCGGGTGTCGGCCAGCTCCGGAACGTAGGTTGCGACGGTATCGTCGATGCTGGCAATGTCGCCGCGTGCAATGGCCGCGCCCAGCAGCGTGGAAGTGACGGACTTGGCCATCGAACGCGAGGCCGACACCGTCTGCGCGGTATCGCCCCTCGTATAGCGTTCGAGCACGATTCGGTCGTCCTTGAGCACCAGCAGTGCGACCGCGCCGGTCCGCTCGAAATAATCGTCGAGCGAGTGGACGCCGCCGTCGAAGCTGTATTCCGGCGTCAGCGCCTCTCCCGTCGTCAGCGGGTAGGGATTCTGCCCTGCCTCGACGATGCCGCTGGGGAAGAGCAGGTGCATGTTGCGATGACCGACCAGCTTTTGCCCGGCGGTCCAGCGCAACTGGTCTTCCGCCTTGGGCATGATGGCAAGATCGGATGCGGTCGCGGGCGGCAGTCCCCGGGAAATTGCCGGTGCCCCGACGTTCGCACGCTGACCGTCAGACGGCGAGATTGCGCACCCCGAAACGCCGATCGCAAGGCACATCGCCCCGAAATGACCGATGTACCTTGCGAAAGATGTCATGTGAAATTCCCTCCGATCACATCTTCAGGCGGAAGCCGACCCGGAAGCTGCGGCCGATGGTATCGTACAATTGCGCATTGATCGGAGCGTAGAGGAACGGCTGCGAAATGGCCGAGACGATGACAGGGTCCTTGTTGAACACGTTGTCGACGTTCACGAAGAAGCTGCCGTTCATCGAACCCTGCTCGAACTTGAAGGTCGTGGACAGGTCGAAATACATCGCACCCGGGATCGAGTTGTCTTCAAGCACGGCCGGTGTGTAGGCGTTGTCGTACTTGCCGGGCGAAACGTAGCGACCGGTGAAGATCACGCCCAAATCGTCGTTGTTGAAGCCGACCGAGCCATTCGCGCGCCACTTGGGAACAGCGCCGCTGTTTTCGCCCGCCGCTTCGTCACGCGTGCTGCCATCGTCGATATAGCGGGTGTCGGTATAGGTCGCGCGACCGCGCAGCGTAACCGTTCCACCCATGATATCGGCCGGGATGACGTAGGCGCCGTCGATGTCGACACCCTTGAGCCCTTCGGTGTTGATGTTGACCGGACGGCGATAGACGTTGGTGATGGTCGTCCCCGTGCGCTGAACATCGGCGCACAGCACAGCGTTGCCCGCATAGCAGCCATCGACGATCTGCTGCACGGTCAGCGTGTTGATCGCGCCGCTGATCTTGATGTCGTAATAGTCGACCGACAGCGAGAAACCGGGCAGGAAGCTTGGGGTCAGTACCGCGCCGACCGAGAAGCTGCGCGCGATTTCCGGCTTCAGGCTCGGACTGCCGCTCGTGATTGCGGTGAACCCGCTCTGCTGCGCGTCGATGACCGGGTCGTTCACGGTCTGCGCCGAAGCGACCACACCGCCCTGGAACAGGTCGTTCAGGTTGGGCGCGCGGATGTCGCGCGACCGCACGGCGCGGAAGCGGATGTCGCTTATCGGCTGGTAGGTCAGGCCCAGCTTCCAGGTGTTGACGTTGCCGCTTGTGCTGTAGTGTGTGCGGCGTACCGCGCCGTTGAAGTCGAGCGACTCGCCGAGCTTGCTGTCGGCCAGCAGCGGCACCACGACTTCGGCAAAACCTTCATAGACGTCGTACTTGCCGGTCGACGGCTTGTAGTTCGCCGAGAAATAGCCGTTTACCAGCGATATGGGGTCGGCGGTGCCGTTCACCTGTTCCTTGCGGTATTCGAGGCCTGTCGCGAACGAGATCGGTCCCGCCCACGTCTGCGCGGGCTCCCCCTGGATCGATGCGGAGCCGACGTACTGTTCAAGCTTCTGGTCGAGGATGGAAGCGCCGGTGACGTAATCTATGGCATCCTGTCCGTTCAGGCCGTAGCCGAACACGTTGTAGGGAACGCAGCCGTTGGTCGGATCGGTAAGCGTGGAGCGGCAGACGATATTGTCGTTCACGTCGTATACCGCATCGACGGCGCGGGCGTAGTTGGCCTTGATCTCGAGGTTGCGGACCTGGGTGTTGACGTGGGTCTGGCCATACTGGCCATAGACCTCGTAGCTCCAGCTTCCGCCCAGATCGCCTTGCGCGCCGATCACGTAACGCTGCAGTTCGCGCTTCGCCCGGCCGTATTGGCGGCCAAGGTCGGGATTGAGCGTGCCGAAGCTGAAGCTGGTCTCGCCCGGCTGCAGCTGTGCGCGAAGGTCGTCTGGCAGGAACGCGTTGTCGGCCTGGATGGTGATGTTGCCAAAGTGGAAGTTATACGCCGACGGCGCATCCGCGATCGCCTTGCCGTAGTTGACTTCGACGAATGGCTGGAAGGCGTCGTTCACTTCGAAGCTGAGGCGACCGAACGTCGTGAACTGCTCCAGCGGAATGTCGAGCGCATAGAACGAGGCCAGATCGCTGGTCGTGCCACCGATCATGTAGGGGCCGGACAGGGTGCCAAACGTGAAGTCGCTCTGCGCGCCATTCAGGCCGAACTGCGTTCCGCGCAGCGTGCCCGAGGTGATAAGGCCGCCGAACGCCGCACGCGAGTGGTTCACGTCGCTGGCGTTGATCAGCTGCGGTTCGCCATTGGTGGAGGTATATGCAGGGTTCGGGATGATCTTCTGGCCATCGTACCACGGGCGCGAACCCACTTCCCTGATGCCCTCGACCTTGGAGTACGTCGCGCTGGCGATGAAGTGCCCTCGACCACCGGCGAACCCGGTGCCGTATGCGCCTTCGACCTTGTAGTTGAAGTCGTCGCCATAAGTCGTGATGCCGGTCTGGCCTTCAAGCTTCAGTCCGGTGAAGCGTGTATCGAGCACGAAGTTGACGACGCCGGTGACGGCGTCGGAACCATAGGCCGCCGATGCACCGCCGGTCACGACGTCGATGCGCGACACCAGTGCCGACGGCAGGGTGTTCACGTCGACGAGGCCGTTGACGTTGGCGCCGACGACGCGACGTCCATCAAGGAGGACAAGCGTCCGGCTGGCGCCGAGCCCGCGCAGGTTGAGGAAGTTGGAGCCGCCCGAACCGGACGAAACGGTGACAGTTGCCTGACGCGGGGTCGATGAGCCAGCCAGTGCGGGAAGCTGGTTGACGACGTCGGCGAGGTTGGCCGGAGCTTTTGCCTGGAGTTCGGCGGCGCCGACAACGGTTTCGGGGGTCGGAGCCGAGTAGCCGTCGCGCTTCACTCGCGAGCCGGACACGATGATCGCTTCCATTGAAGAACCGTCCGAGTTCTGAGCGGCGGCGATTTCGTCTGCGGCATAGGTATCGGTCTGCGTTTCGTCAGCGACTTGGGCGAAAGCGGCGGGACTGGTCGCGGCCAGCACGGCGAAGCTGGCGGAAAGATACATTGCGGCCTTAGTCGGAATCATCGGAACCCTCCCTAGTTTATATGCGACAATTGTCGTCAGGGCCTCATTAGGCGAAACGATTTGAGCAAAAAAAATAGAGATTAATGATCGCTACGTTCTATTTTTTAGTTATATCGCCGGTTGGCCGACGTTTTCCGAACAGGACCGGAAATTGCCCCCGCTAGTGCGGCCGTGAGCTGGTTCGGGAGACTGGTTGGCTTCGGTTCGCCGTGCGCCAGCTGTGGGGCGTCATGCCGGCGACCTGATGGAACCGGCGCGTGAAGGCGCTTTGGTCGGCGTAGCCGCATGCCTGTGCGATTTCGGCGATGGATTTGTCCGTTTCGATCAAAAGCGGCGTCGCCATTTCCATGCGAAGCCGGTGAAGGAAGGACTGCAAGGTCATCCCCAGGACCGAACGAGAGTCCCGCTCAAGCTGTGAAACCGAGATGCCGGCAAGTCGGGCCAATGCCGCAACGTCCAGCGGTTGCGCGGGGTCTGCCCGCAACCGTTCCAGCGCCCGCGCAAGCCGGGTGTATTTCGTGGACTGGCCACCTCTTGCTTGTAGCGACCGACCGACCGTCAGCACCCCGACGGTCAGCCCGGAAAGATCGACGACCGGCAACCGGGTATAAAGAAGCCATGCCGCGCCGCGCATCCCGAACGGTTCGAGGCGGTCGCGGATAGGACGCCCTGTCGCCAGAACCTCTGCGTCGAGATCTTCGTAGTGCCGCGCGACATGTTCCGGAAGGAAGTCGCCAGACCTGCGGCCAATGAGGCCGGACACTTCGGTCAGCCCGAAAATTTCGGCTGTTGCAGGGTTTGCGGCGACATAGCGCAACTCGGCATCCTTCACGAAAAAGGATACGTCGCCAAGCTGCTCCATCATCGCGTCGAGCAAACCCAGATCGGCAGTTCCGAGCATATGGACTTTGGTCATTTTATGCAGAAATCCGCATCGTGGTTGCCGAAGCCGCTCTAGCAAGCAAGTCCCGGAAGGGTCAAATTGGCGATCAAAGCCGATGGAGAGGACACGATGTTGCCAGCCGTAACCCTGACCGACCGTTTTGAGCGTCGCCAAGGTCCCATTCTGATCAGCGGGGTGCAGGCGCTGGTCCGCCTCATGCTCCTCCAGGCAGACCGGGATCGTGCTGCCGGACTGGTCACGGGCGGGTTCGTCTCCGGCTATCGCGGGTCGCCGCTCGGCACGCTGGACCAGGCGTTCGCCTCAGCGCGCAAGTACACGGCAGAGCGTGGAATAGAGGTTATGCCGGGCGTCAACGAGGAACTGGCCGCCACCGCGATTGCGGGAACGCAGCAGATCGACACCACGCCCGATGCAAAGGTCGCTGGCGTTTTCTCGCTCTGGTACGGCAAGGGGCCGGGGCTGGACCGTGCCGCCGATGCCATCCGGCATGGCAATATCCAGGGCGCGTCGCAATTCGGCGGGGTTGTGCTTGCCGTCGGGGACGACCACGTTGCCAAGTCCTCGACAATCGCCTGCTATAGCGACGAGACGGTGGCAAGCCTGCACGTTCCGCTGTTCTATCCGGCGGACCCGCGCGAAGTCGTGGAGTACGGATTGCACGGTTTTGCCATGTCGCGGCACACGGGCTCGTGGGCGGCAGTCAAGATCGTCACTGACGTGGCCGATTCCGCGCGCACGGTGGCAGCGGACGAACTGGCCTTTGCGCCATCCCTGCCGCCAATTGCCGGCGCTCCGCGCGGCGTCCACTTCCGCTGGCCCGAGACGCCGCTGGAGCAGGAAGCCAAACAGATCGAGGTCCGGTTGCCTGCGGTCGCCGACTATGTTCTCGCCAACGGCCTCGACAAGGCATTCAACCGGACCGACGCCAGCCGGATCGGCATTATTGCCGCCGGCAAGACGTGGAACGACCTGCGTTCCGCGCTGGACATGCTCGGTCTCGACGATGCCGCCCTTCAAGAGCGGGGAATCGCGTTGTACAAGCCAGCGATGATCTGGCCGCTGGAGCAGCGCGGCCTGAGCGCCTTTGCCGAGGGCCTGGAGCGACTGCTGGTGCTGGAGGACAAGGGCGGCTTCATCGAAGGGCAGGTGAAGTCGATACTCTATGGCAAGTCGGGCTTTCCGGCGGTCGCGGGCAAGAAGGACTTTGAAGGCAGTCCCCTGTTGCCGGCAGTGGCCGAACTGACGCCGGAAAAGATCACCGTGGCGATCGGGCGGATCGCCCGGCTTGGACCCGAAGAACGCGAACTTCCGGAACAGTTGCGCGCGCTGCTGGAAACGGCGAATGCGGCGCAAGGCTCTGCCGTGCTGCGCAAGCCGTTCTTCTGCTCGGGTTGCCCGCATAACCGGTCCACCGTCCTGCCCGACGGCAGTCGCGCCTATTCGGGTATCGGTTGCCACGGCATGTCGACCAGCCTGCGGCCGCGCCATTCGGGATTCTGCCAGATGGGCGGCGAGGGCGTTCACTGGGTCGGCCTGTCGCGGTTCACCAACGAGGATCACGTGTTCGCCAACCTTGGCGACGGCACCTACTTCCATTCGGGAATACTGGCGATCCGCCAGGCTGTCGCATCGGGCGCGAACCTGACCTACAAGATCCTGTACAACAGCGCCGTCGCGATGACGGGCGGACAACCGGTGGACGGGGAACTGTCGGTCGAGCAAATGGCTGAACAACTGCGCGCCGAAGGCGTGCGCAAGATCGTTCTGGTTACCGACGATCCCGATCGTTATGCCGGACACGCTCTGCTCAAAGCTGCCGGACCGCGCGGGCCCATGATCGAACGCGTCGAACATCGCGACGATATCGATGCGGTGCAACGCGACCTGCGGACCGAGAAAGGTGTCACGGTCCTGCTCTACGACCAGATGTGCGCGACCGAGAAGCGACGGCTGCGCAAGCGGGGCAAGATGGCCGAACCCTCGCGCCGCGTGTTCATCAACACCGCGGTCTGCGAAGGTTGTGGCGACTGCTCGGTGAAGTCCAATTGCCTTTCGGTAGAGCCCGAACACACGCCGCTTGGGGTCAAGCGCAAGATCAACCAGTCCACCTGCAACAAGGACTATTCCTGCCTTACCGGCTTTTGCCCCAGCTTCGTCACCATCGAAGGCGCAAGCCCGCGCAAGGCGGCCAATTCGCAGGCGTTGGCAGGCATGGCTCCGCTGCCGGAAATACGGACAGTCGCCCCGGAGGAAAACCGCAATATCCTCGTCACCGGGATCGGCGGCACGGGCGTCGTAACGATCGGCGCGCTGATCGCGATGGCCGCACATATCGAGGGGCGCAAGGCCGGGGTCCTGGACCAGGTCGGGCTGGCGCAAAAGGGCGGTGCGGTCACATCGCATATCCATGTCGGACCGGACGATATCCATGCCCTGCGCACCCGGGCAGCGGGCGCCGACCTTTTGATCGCCTGCGACGAAGTGGGCGGAAACTCGCGCGATGCGATCGCCGCCATAGATCCGGGCCGCACGCGGGTGGTGGCCAATTCCGATATGGCGATTACCGGCGATTTTACCGGCAACCGCGACATGGTCATCGACGCAGCGCCGTTCGAACGGAACCTGTCGGAGAAGGCAGGTGTCGGGAACTTCGCAGCATTTCCGTTTACCCGCCTTGCCGAGAGACTGCTGGGCAATGCCATTGGCGCCAACCTGATGATGGTGGGTTATGCCTGGCAGAGCGGCTGGCTTTACCTCGACGCCGATGCCCTGGACGCGGCAATCGAATTGAACGGCGTTGCGCTCGCCATGAACAGGTCTGCGATCGAGATCGGGCGCGGGCTGGCCCAAAATCCGGATGCGGTGATGCAGGCGGCCGGTCTTGCCGACCCCGCGGCGGAGCAGCTCGACGACGTAATCTCGCGGCTGGCGGCCGATCTCGAACGGTATCAGGACAGTGCCTATTCAGAGCGCTTCCTGTCCATCGTCGCCACCGCTCGCGATGGCGCGTCCGCCCTTGGCGGCGGGGATGGTTTCGTGGACGCCGTGGCACGGTCGCTGTACAAGCTGATGGCCTACAAGGACGAATACGAGGTGGCGCGGCTCTACACCGACGGACGCTTTGCCGATGCCCTGCGCGAACAGTTCGAAGGTGGCGGGAAACCCAGCTTCTATCTTGCGCCGCCGTTTCTGGCGCGGCGCGACCCGGTGACGGGCCAGGCTCGCAAGCGCAAGTTCGGACCATGGGTTTTCACGGCCTTCCGCATTCTGGCAAGGATGAAGCACTTGCGCGGCGGCCCACTGGACGTTTTCGGCAAGACGCACGAGCGGCGGATGGAGCGGGCGCTGATCGAGCGGTTCGAAGCTATCGTCGCCGAACTGGCCGGCGCGTTGTGCCCCGCGAACCTGGACCTTGCGCGCCAGATTGCGGCGATGCCGATGGAGATTCGCGGCTATGGGCACGTCAAGGAAGCCGCTGTCACCGCTTTCGATGCCGAGTTGCCGTCACGGATGTCGGCCTTTCGCGATGCTGCGCAGCGGGGCGCCGCCAATGCGACTGCCGTGCCCGAATTCGCCTGAAGCCGTTAACATCTAACCGGCGGAGCGGTCCTGCGCGCCAGTGTGCAGGGCCACCCCCCTTGTTGCCGACGCTCCACGCGTCAAGCGCTCACGGCGTCGGGTATGTCAGGACAGGGTTTCGCGAAGGGCTGCATAACGCGCAGCCTGGGTCTTGCCACCGGCGATCCGGGGCAGGAAGCGGGATGCACGCGCGGTCGCGTTGTCGAGCCAGTGCTCGCTAGCCGCTATCAGCATCGCATCGCTCGTGCCGTCCCGCAGGTAGCCGGCAGCTATCCAGGCCAGCGCGGCAGTGGCGGCGATGTGCAGCATTGCTGTCGCCCCGCCTTCGGCACATTCCGGAGAGGCCGCGATTGTCCGGGCTGCTTGGTCGAGCACGTCGAGGCAGCTCTCCAGCCGGGCATCTCCGGTGCCGCGCGCCGTCGTCATGAAACTGTCGAAGCTCGACCGGTCATCGACCAGGCGACGTAGAACAAGGTCCTGCGCCTGCATTCCCGTGGTTCCTTCGAAGACGGTGAGGACGCGGGCATCGCGAAGAAACTGCTCTGCCGGCCATTCCGAGGTATAACCAGCTCCGCCCAGCACCTGGATCGCGCCGCTGGCGACATCGAACGCGGTCTCGCCGCCCGTGGTCTTTACAATCGGCAGCAGCCATGCCCCAAGCGCTTGGGCCTGCGTGTCGCCCTGCGAGGCGAGATCGTTGCAATTCGCCACCGCAAACAGCAATCCGCGCATCAGGATGGTCGGGGCCATAAGGTCGAGCAGCTGCAGCTGGACATCCGCATGACGCGCGATGGCCACCGGATCGGGAGATCCGCCCTGAAGCCGTTCTTCCGCATAGCGCATCGCCAGATCGGTCGCTCCACTGGCAATTCCGGTGCCCATTGCGCCCACGGCCATGCGCATGTTGGCGATCATCACGAACAACTGTGCCAGCCCGCGGCCTTCCTGCCCCAGCAGGATGCCCCGCGCCTGTTCGAAACCCAGTTCGCAGGTGGGAGAGCCATGCAACCCCAACTTCTCCTCGATCCGATGGACAGCAACTGCATTGCGGCTGCCGTCCGGCAGGATCAGGGGGACAAGGAACAGGCTGGGTCGCGACTTGCCCTCGGCATCGGTCGTGCGTGCCAGAACGACGTGGCCGATCTG
Source organism: Croceicoccus marinus (assembly GCF_001661675.2). Lineage (NCBI taxonomy): Bacteria > Pseudomonadati > Pseudomonadota > Alphaproteobacteria > Sphingomonadales > Erythrobacteraceae > Croceicoccus > Croceicoccus marinus. The sequence continues at coordinate 188,391 of NZ_CP019602.1, forward strand.
TTCGGCAAGATCGTGATCGCCGAACGAGATCCACGCCTTGTTGCCCGTGACTAGCCAGCCCTCATCCTCCGCCCTGCTGGCGACAGTGCGGATACGGCGCAGGTCCGACCCCGCACCGGCTTCCGAAACGCATATGGTCGCGCCCCATTCACCGCTGACCAGACGGTTCAGCCAGCGGCTTTTCAGGTTGTCGTCCCCGAAGGCGCGGATCAGCCGGAAGGCCGAACGCTGAGGTACCGGAAGCATTCCGAATGCCGGGCAGGCCCGGTCGAACAGTTCCTGAGCCGCGAAGGCCAGGATCGCCGGCATGTCCTGGCCACCCAGGTCCTCTTCGGCCTCCAGCGTGGGCCAGCCGGCATCGACATATTGTTGCCATGCTTCACGGTGTGCGGCCGAAGTGACGACCCTCCCGGCCACCAGCGAGACGCCGTCGGCGTCCATTGTCCGGTTGAGGGGTTCCAGAACATCCGCAGCGAATTTCGCCGCCGCGCCAAGAATCGCCTCGCACATGTCCGGTGATGCCGCATCCCATGCGGCGCGGGCGGCGCGAACATCGGCAATCCGGTGCGACAGTTCGATCTGGCGTGCGACAGTGGCGAGATTGGCGGGTGGTAAGTTCGCGCGCATGGGGGGCGTCCTGTGCTGGGTTGCTTTGTCGGGCGGTCTGGGGCGAATCCGGTGGGGACTGGCGCTTGCCCTAATCGGGCGGGAGCAGCGCTTCCAGCCGGTCGGCGATGGCCTTGCCCATGGCCGAGCACGAAACGAGCGTCGTACCATCGACGTGAATCTCGGCCGTGCGCAGGCCTGCTGCCAGCACCTCGTCTATGGCCTGCTCGACCGTTGAGGCAAGATCGGGTCGGTCGAAGCTGTGCCGCAGCATGAGCGCGACGCACCTTATCATCGCGATCGGATTGGCCTTGTCCTGTCCCGCGATGTCGAGGGCACTGCCGTGGCCGGGTTCGTAATAGACCTGGCCGGTTTCGTTGAACACCACCGACGCAACAAGCCCGATCGATCCGGTCAGTGCCGATGCGACGTCCGAGAGAATATCGCCGAACAGGTTCGCCGTCAGGATCGTGTCGTAGCTGGCCGGGTCGGTTACAAGCTGCATGGCGGTGTTGTCGGCCAGCTGGTGGGTCAGCGCCACATCGGGATATTCCGCAGCGACCTCGGCCACGACACGTTGCCACAGGCGCGAGGTGGCCAGCACGTTGGACTTGTCGGCACTGACCAGGCGGCCCGACCGCGCGCGCGCCGTGCGAAAGCCGAGGTGGGCAATACGGCGCACTTCGCTTTCGGTGTAGCGCATCGTGTCGAACCCTTCGACCTCGCCCGGGAAGGGGCCGTCTTCGGCAATGCGCTGACCCTTGGGCTGGGCGGCGTATACGTCACCCGAAATCTCGCGAACGATCGCGAAGTCGGTGCTGCGGGCGCGTACTGGCCTGAGGGGCGACATCGCGAGTTGCGCGTCCGCAATGCGATATTCGCGCACGAGGCCATAGAGGTTCAGCAACTTGCGCAATGCGCCGATGGCGCTGTCGGGTCGCTTGGGGCCGAGGTGGTCGAGCGACGGGTCGCCGGCCGCTCCGAACAGAACCGCATCGGCATTGCGCGCCTCGGTCTCGGTTGCGGCAGGGAAGGGATTGCCCTCGTCCATCAGTGGACCGGTGCCGATCGCGCCTTCGACCAGTTCGGCCCGCACGCCGCAACGGCCTTGCACGATCGCGAAGATGCGCAGCGCCTCGGGCATGATCTCACGGCCTATGCCATCCCCGGCAAGCGCCAGCACGCGCATCAGCGGGCCATGGCCGCTTGTTGCTTCAGCTCATCGAACGAGACGAGTCGGCCCGCGATCGCGCTTGCCGCGACTGTAGCGGGGCTGCCCAGCCATACCTGACCGGGGCCGGACCGGCCGGGAAAGTTTCTGTTGATCGCACTGACGGTCACTTCCTCGTGCGAGCTTGAGGAACCCGGACCGCAGCCGGCGCACGCGCCGCACGATGGCATGAGCATTTCGGCGCCGACCCGTTCGAACACCGGAAGATAACCCTGTTCCTCGCAGTAGTCGCGGACCGCAAGAGTGCCGAATTGCAGGAACAGGGTGACACCCGCCTGTGCCTTCAGGCCATTGCGGTCGGCCCAGTCGAGAACCTTGAAGTATTCGTCGAAATCCTCGCGCTTGCCGCCGGTGCACGAACCGCCATACGCAATATCCACCGAAGGACGTTCGACAAGTTCGGACAGGGGGATCGCATTGCCGGGATCGCCCGGCGCCGCGACCACCGGCGAGATCAGCGAACAGTCGACCGTGACGATTTCGGAGAAGGGGGCGCCTTCATCGCTCTTCATCCATTCCTGCAGCGCGAAATCGACGCCGCGGCGCTCTTTAAGGAAGCGCACGGTTTCCGCGTCCGGCGCGACGATCCCGGTGAAACCGCCAAGCTCCGCGGTCATGTTGGTCAGCGTCGTACGTTCGTCCGTCGACATGGCGTCTACCGCTTCGCCGGCGAATTCGAACACTTTGCCAAGGCCGCTGCCGCGCTTCAGTTCGGGGCGTGCGGCAAGGTGGAGGACGATGTCCTTGCTCGCCACCCCTTCGGGCAATTTGCCATCCAGGCGAATCAGGATGCTGTCCGGAACCGTCAGGCGGCAATTGCCGGTCTTCAGGGCATAGGCCATGTCGCTCGAGCCAACCCCGAAAGCGAGTGCGCCCAGCGCCCCGCTATGTGTCGTGTGCGAATCCGTGCCGACAACGACTTCTCCCGGCATCGCGTAGCGTTCGATCATGATGGCATGGCAAATGCCCTCCGAACCTTCATGCGCGGGCAGGTAGCCATGGTTGGTGATGCCGTACTTGATCCCGAACGCCTGATGGCGCCGGGACATGCGCTCGACCCCGGGCAGCAGTCCGCCGTTGACGTGAACCGGGCTGCGATGCGCGAAGGTCAGGTGGTCTTCGAACAGGATGATGCGATCGGGATCAGACAGCGGTACCGGGTCGCCGAACTGATGATGAAGCAGGTTCGCGATCATACCGGTGTAGTATTCGTGGCTGAACCGCCAGTCCGTCCGCACGAACGAACCGGAGCCGGCGGGAAAGTCCTGGTCGGCGACGATCGCATGGCGTTGCAGGATCTTTTGCGTAAGTGTTCTGGGCGCTCCATCGGCCGGCCGGGTAGTCAGGGCGAATTCGCGGATCGCGTCTTCGTCGAGATTGAGCAGGCCGCCGGCACGCAGCAGGCGCGCGGCAAGGGCTTCGCGGCCCGCGACCAGTTCGTCGATCGCGATCGCTTCGCCCGCCGAGATCCGGTCGGCGAGAGACATGTCGGTGCTGGTGAAGATGCCCAGATTGTCGCAGTTCTGGCGGAAGATACGCTCGAAACTCTCGGCAATTATCAGCCTGACGCCGATCGTCTTGTGGGCCAGGGGCGAGTGTTCGCGCGAAGATCCCTTGCCGTAGCGTTTTCCGGCAACCATCACCGTGACCGGCGTGCCGCGAAAGGCGAGCTCGGGGATCGGCTGGGCATCGCCGGCCCGATAGGCGCTCAGCAGGCCGTCGCCAAAATCCTCGTAGCGGGCGCAAACTGCCTGCGAGGTCATCTCGTCGGTGGAGACGTCGTCGCGAAGGGGAATGGCATGGGCAAGCGTCAGACGTTGACCAGACAGCTGAGCCAGGATTTTGTTCTCGTCATCGCTCAGAAAGAAAATTTGCCCTTGAAAATCAATATTTTGCATAGCCATCCCTCGTTATTCGAGATGAAATAGCGCATGCACCATATTCTGAAAAATACAAAAGATGATTACGGAAGTTCTCTTATTTAGATAGCGACGCCTGATGACATCGCGTCACCCCGGATCCGAGACGATCGGCCAACGGCCGCTCTTCGTCTCCTTGCCGATCAGTTCGGTTACGATAGCGCTGACGGTGGCGGACAGTTTGGTGGCAGTACGGTTGCTGAGCCGGGCACAATCCAGCCGGCGGATCGGGGCTGGATCGACGATGGGACGCGCCACGACGCGGCCTTCGTTAGCCAGGTTGCGCACGGTGATGTAAGGGCAGATCACCACCGCAAGCCCCGCCTGGATCGCCTTGTGGACCCCGATCACCGAGTTGCATTCGAACATCTTGCTGGCGTTCATCGCCTGCTGCATCCGCAACTGGTTAGAGACGGAGCGCGCGGCATCGCCACGTTGCAGCACCATTTGCGGCAGACTCGTCGCTTCGGCCATCGAGATCGGGACGGGATCGGGCCCGACGAGACTGGGATGACCGACGCAGCACAGCGGCTCGTAGTGGACCATCGACAGTTGGACGCGCTCATCCTGCGCCGCATTGTACACGAAAACGAGGTCGAGATTGCCGCCGACGAGCTGGTCAAACAACTGGTTCGAGAAAGCCTCTTGCAACATCACGTCCGCTTTTGGCATCGCGTCCCGGATCCGCAGGAACAGATCGACCGCGATCGCGTCGACGATGGTGTAGGGCAGGCCGAGACGGAGCGAGCCGGTGATCTCGGAGGACAGTTGCTGCACGTCCTCGCTGGCCGATTCGATGCTTCGCAGGATGCTGCGTGCGTGTTCGTACAGCCTGGCTCCTTCCGGCGTGGGATCCATGCCGCGCGGCTGACGATCGAACAGTTTGACCTTCAGTTCGGACTCCAGGTTGGCTAGATGGTGGCTGATCGCGGATTGCGCCACGAAGCATTGCTGCGCCGCATGGCTCAGGTTCTTGCGCTCGAACACAGCGCAGAAATAGCGAAGCTGCTTGACGTCCATACACGCCCTGATCATTCGTTAAACGAGAATGATAACTTCTAATTAATATAATATCCAGAGCGAATAGGGCGCTTTAACGCCTCTCCCAACAGACTTCAAAAAAAGCCGGAACCGGGAGATTGGAATGCGCGAAGGCATTGATGATGGCGAGCGGATCCAGCGTCCGACGCGCTTTCGCTGGATGGTGCTGGGCCTGATCTTTCTGCTCTACTCGATCGCGGCCGCCGACAGGGCCAACATCGGAATCGTGCTGCCATCGCTCAGCGAGGAATTCGGTCTTTCGAAAACGCAGGCGGGCGCGCTGGCCAGCCTGTTCTTCATCGCATATGCCGCCGGACAAGTGCCTGCAGGATTCCTGATCAAACGCATGGGCGTGCGCAAGGTGCTGCCGATTTCCCTTATCCTGACGTCTGTGTTCACCGCGTGTCACGCGTTCGCAAACTCGGTGTTTGCGCTGAAATCGCTTCGGGTGCTGCTCGGCTTCTCCGAGGCTCCGATCGCGGCGGCATCGGTCACGTCAGTCAACAACTGGTTCCCGAAGAAGGAAAAAGGCACTGCGGCAGGCATATTCTTTGCCTCCACGAAGGCCGGGCCTGCGATTGTGCCCTTCATCGGCGGGATCATCATTGCCGTATCCAGCTGGCACTGGGTTTTTCTGGCGTTCGCCATTCCGGGTATCCTGCTGCCGTTCATCTGGTTGGCGCTGGTGCCCGACCGGCCGGGAGACAGCCGCCATGTGAACGCTGCGGAAGCCGAACTGATCGAATCCGACGATGCTTCATTGCGCGAAAACGGCGGCAGCACTCGCCCCGCGCGATCGTTCCCGGTTCTCGACAAGCTTATCCGCGCCCGCGAGTTCAAGGCAAGGACCGCCTCGAAAGAGGTTTTCAGGACCTGGAGCATCTGGGGCGCATCGTTGGGATACTTTCTGTTCGTGGGGATCATGAACGTGATCCTCGCCTGGTTGCCGACCTACCTCGCCGAGGAACGCGGTCTTTCGATTGTCAGTACCGGTCTTCTGGCTTCAATGCCTTTTGTCGGCGCGGTTATCGGGAATGTGGCCGGGGGCCTGATTTCGGACCGGGTTTTTGACGGCAGGAGAAAGCCCGTGATGATGTTCAGTTGCCTGATGACGACTGTCGTCATGATCTGGCTGATGGAAGCTCCCGAAAACCCTGTCGCCCTGGCGCTGGTCCTGTCGGTCACAGGTTTTCTCATTGCGATCGGATTTTCACAATATGCGATCTATACTGCGGGGCTGACCAGCAAGGCGATGTTCCCTATCGCGACTGGTATCCTGAACACGCTGGGCCAGCTTGGCGGCGCGGCGTTGCCTTTCGTCGCCGGAATGATCCTCGACGCTTCGACCTGGACGACCCTGTTCGCCCTGATGGCTTCGCTAGGTGTTGCCGCGTTCGTGATCCTGGCAACCATTACCGAACCGTTGAGGGCATAGCGTGGATGGTACGCTAAACGATGGAGTGGATGGCTCCCGCTCACCGGCTGAGGCAGACTGCCCCGGCTGAAGAGCGAGGAGGCGAACATGGGTGAGATTGTCACGATTGGGCCGGATATCGCGAAGTCGGTGTTCCAGGTGCATGGCGTAGATGCTGAAGGTCAGGTAGTTGTGACCCGGCAATTGAAGCGCGGACAGATGGTGAAGTTTTTCTAGGGGTTGCCTCCGGTTCTGATCGGGATCGAAGCTTGCGGTACGGCGCCAGTGCATTAATCGGACACAGATTCACGGTAGCACCGACGACATTTGGAAGGGTCAGCTGTCGGTCGGCAGTCGCGAAATTCACGACGTTGGCCCGCATGGCAGAGCGCCGCGTCGGTTTCCATGAGTGAACGTCGGTCGTGCGTTATGCTGATCTGCAGTGTATGTAAGACGATCGCTCAACGGACACTCCCGGCTCGCATGAGGTGGTCGCGGTAAATGAGCGTTCGTCGAGTCTCATTTGAATGGTGCTATATCATGACCTACACTTTGATCGGCTAAGCCCGATGTTTGACGGACAAACAGGATCTGGCGGCTCAGCGAGAAGCTGAGTAGCCCCTAGATTTCTGGACGCCTTCGATCCTAATTTTGAGGACAGGAGGCGACGATGGGGAAGCCCAATTTCAGTGATGAGTTCAAGCGTGATGCGGTGGCCCAGATCACCGAGCGCGGTTATCCGGTAGCCGAGGTGTCGCAGCGGCTCGGAGTCAGTCAGCACTCGCTGTATGCCTGGAAGCGGCAATTGGCCCGGCATGTGTCCGGCGATGCCAGCAAGGATGCCGAGATTCGCCAGTTGAAGCGCGAGTTGGCCCGGGTGACCGAGGAGCGCGACATCCTAAAAAACGTATGGCCCGCCCCGTCTGCAAGGGCAAAATGGATGGTGTAGCAGGTCTGCATCAACGTATCCGGTCTCAGGTCTGCTGACCTGGCCAAGATGGGTTCCGCGCGGCAGGAGCCTCATAAAGCCAACGGTGGCAAGCACCACATTTTTAACCAGGCTTTCCCGTCCGCCGGTTCGACCGTTATGCCATCTCTCTTACCTCCACAGACATGCTGAGCGGCCCGTCTACCGGACCGTCATTGCATCAAGCCAAGTTTGCTTGCGATCGGTATGCGTTGCCGCGCCGAAGGACTGCCCAGGCGACCCGCGCCAGTTTCGCCGCCAGTGCCACCACCACGACATTGGGATGCGCACGGACAAGCAGATTGCGGAGCCAGGCTCCCATAGCTGTTTGCTGCTCAGCAAAGTGCCGCATCGCCGCCCGCGCGCCGTGAATGAGCTGGGTTCGCAGGTAACGATTCCCGCGTTTGCTGATCCCGAGCATTTTGGTTTTGCCGCCGGTTGAGTGTTGACGCGGTGTAAGACCGAGCCAGGCAGCCAGATCGCGTGCTTTGGCGAAGGCGCTGGCATCGCCCACTGCGGCGACCAGTGCCGTGGCATTGATCACGCCAATGCCGGGAACTGTAAGTAGGCGCCGGGCCAGATCGTCTTCTCGCGTCATCGCAACCAATTCGTCGTCATAGGCACCGATCCTGCGATCAAGTTCTGCCCATTCGTCTCGCAGATCGTGAAGCAGGCACATCATTCTGGCACTGATCGGCGGATCACTTGCCAATAGTTCGCCAAGACGTTTGATCAGAGGACCACGCCGCTTTGGCAGAATGATGCCGCGCTCCAACAGCATCGCACGTAACTGGTTGGTCAGCCGGGTCCGCTCTGCAACCAACCTTGCGCGTGCGCGGTGCAGGATTTGCAGATCGAGCTGGGCTTCGTTTTTCGGCGTCACGAGACGCATCGTCGGGCGGGTCGCAGCTTCTGCGATGGCCTCGGCATCCCGATCATCGGTTTTCTGCGCTTTGACGTAAGGCTGAACATATTCCGGTGGCATCAACCGGATCGAGTGCCCGTGCGACTGGAATGTCCGGGCCAGAAAATGCGCGCCGCAGCATGCTTCCATCGCCACGATGCATGGCGGCAACTGCGATACGAACTTTATCAGTCCAGTACGCGTCTTGCGGCAGCGCATTACGACTGCACCGGCAGAATCGAGGCCCGCGACACTGCAACTGTTCTTCCCAAGATCCACTCCCAGAACCTCGATCGCTGGATTCGCCATTGGTCTTCTCCTCTTCCATTCCGTCGTCAAAATACGTTGAATGTTGAGGGGCGGGCCATCCCATAAAGCCACCGCGTATTTCGCTCGATGTCAATCGGCGTTCAATCGGGACCCCCTATCGGCGCGCAAAAGGGACCCCGTTAGCGTTGCATAGATCGATCGACGTTGGGCGCGGGTTTCGCGCTGCTGGCGGCGTAGGAAGGGCGTAGCCCGACCGGAGGCGTCAGCAGCGCGAAGGCGTTTTTCTGATCGGGTCAGCTGCGGTTTTTGAAGCGCCAGCTGTCGTTGCCGGTCTCGACGATGTCGCAATGGTGGGTGATGCGGTCGAGCAGCGCGGTGGTCATCTTCGGGTCGCCGAACACGGTGGGCCACTCGCCGAAGGCGAGGTTGGTGGTGATGATGACCGAGGTCTGCTCGTAGAGCTTGCTGATCAGGTGGAACAAGAGCTGCCCGCCGGATCGGGCGAACGGCAGATAACCCAGTTCATCGAGCACCACGAGATCGAGTCGGCTGAGCTGGGCGGCGATGGATCCGGCTTTGCCGATACGCGCCTCTTCCTCGAGCCGGGTGACGAGATCGACCGTGTTGAAGTAGCGCCCACGGGCACCGACACGCACGACGCTGGCGGTGATTGCGGTGGCCAGATGGGTCTTGCCCGTCCCTGTGCCGCCGATGAGCACGATGTTGCGGCGACCGGGCAGGAACGAACCTGCGTGCAGGGAACGCACCAGCCCTTCGTTGATAGGGGTGCCCTCGAACACGAAGGCATCGAGGTCCTTGATTACAGGCAGCTTGGCCGCGGTCATGCGGTAGCGGATCGAGGCAGCATGACGATGCGCTGCTTCTGCCCGCAGCAGGTCGGTCAGGATCTCGTTGGTCGTGCGCTTGCGCTGCAGCCCGGTGGTTACCGCCTCGTCGAAGGCTCCTGCCATGCCCTTGAGGCCGAGCGCGCGCATCGCCTCGATCATTTCATGCCGCTGCATTGAAGCCTCGCACCGTATCGTAGCGCGCGCAGTCCGCGATCGGCGGGTGACTGAGCTTGAGATCAACGACCACGTCCAGAGTGCGCTCGGATGGCGGGTCCCGGTATCGGGCCAGGATGTTGAGGATCACCTCGTCGCTGACGGCCCCGTTATCGAGCGCCTCCCGGATCGCGGCCTCGACCGCTTCCAGACCATCGGTCATTACGGCTGCCAGTACGCGCACGAAGCGGCGGTCGGCTTCGTCACCGCCGCCCAGCTTGCGCCGCAATCGCGCCAATGCCGGTGGCAGGTCCCAGCCCTGGAAGGGCGCCCCGTTCCGCAAAGCGCCGGGCTTGTTCGCCAGAACGGGCAGGTAATGCCAGGGATCATAGATCGTCCGGTCACGGCCGAAGTGCCGGGCATGCTCGGCGATTACCTCGTCGCCGAGGCGCACGACAATGCGGTCGGCATAGGCGCGGACCTGGACGGCCCGCCGCGCAGCCTTGGCCATGACTGAGTAGCGGTTGCGGTCGAAGCTGATCAGGCACGTGCCGGTCACGGCATGGGCGGTCTCGTGGAAGCCGTCGAAGGGCGCCAACATCGGCTGCAAGGCAGACCGTTCGAGGTCCAGCGCTTCGGCAACGGTCAGCTCCTTCTGCTCGGGATGCGCGTGCGTTGCGGCCCAGCGCAGGCACTCGGCCTCCAGCCACCCGTTGAGCTCCTCGATGCTGGCAAAGCGCAGGCGAGGCTGGAAGAACCGGCCCCGGATCGTCTGGACCTGATGTTCGACCTGACCCTTCTCCCATCCCGCCGCCGGCGAGCAAGCGGTCGGCTCGACCATGTAATGATCGGCCATGACCAGAAAGCGGCGGTTGAACACCCGCTCCTTGCCGACGAACACGGTGGTGACCGCGGTCTTCATGTTATCGTAGATGCCGCGCAGGGGAACGCCGCCAAAATAGGCAAAGCCCCGGGCATGGGCGTCGAACACCATCTCCTGCGTCTCGCGCGGATAGGCCCGGACGTAGACAGCCCGCGACGCACACAGCCGCATCTGCGCCACCTTCACTCGCATCGGCTTGCCCGCGATCTCCACATCCTCGTGGCTCCAGTCGAACTGGTAGGCCTCGCCGGGCTTGAACATGAGCGGGATGAACGCGGGCGCCCCATCACCCGCATCCTTGCGCCTCGCTTCCGTCCAGCGCCGGGCGTAGCGCCGGACCGCGTCGTAGGATCCCTCGAACCCCTCACGGCACAGCAGATCATGGATCCGGGTCATGCGCAGCCGATCACGCCGGTGCCGGGCCTCGTTCTCCGCCAGCAGCGTGTCGAGCCGCTCCTGAAACGGCCCAAGCCGGGGCAGCGGTTGAACCGTGCGGCGATAATCGAATGCGCCTTCTGGTGCCCGGATCGCCTTGCGCACCACCTTGCGGGATAACCGCAGATCGCGCGCAATCGCCTTGATCGCCTTCCCGCTCGCGTGTTCCCGCCTAATCCGAACGACCGTCTCCACCACCAACATCCCGATCTCACCACCTGGAAAACCAGGCGGTCAACTACACCATCAGAATGAAGGGTCCCTTTTAGACGCCGATCACCCCGCTAACGGGGTCCCTTTTGCACGCCGATCCACAGCGCAGGGCTGCATCGGCGGGACCCAGGCCAACCTGGCTGGTCAGACGCTTCCGCTTTCACCGAAGTGGAAGTTCAACACCGGCATTGATTACAATACGCCGTTGAACGATGACATGAATGTCACCGCAGGCGTGTTCTATCGCTATCAGAGCGCTGTGCAGTTCGATATCCTCGGCAACCCCAAGACCCGGCAGGATGGCTATGGTGTGGTCAACCTGCGCGTCGGGCTGGAAGCGTCGGATTATGCATCGCGGGGCTGGTCGGTCGAACTGTTCGTCAACAACCTGCTCGACAAGAACTATTACAGCTATCTTTTCGACCGGTCGAACCGCTTTACTTACCCCGATGGCAGCGATCGCACCGCGCTGGTTGCACGCTATGATCGCACCAGCTTCCGCTATGCCGGTATTCGCGGCACTCTTGAATTCTAGGATCCCTCGCAGCGTCCCTGCAGTTGTTCGTCAACTGCAGGGACGTTTCTGCCGCTACTCTATCGAAAATTTGACCGAACACTTGCCGAAGCCATTCCGGGATGGCTTTCGGTGCCGGGCGACCAGGTGCAAATCGGTCGGATTTTTCTCCCAGTTGCGCCCAATGCACGGACGTCAAACGGAGGATTCACCCTATCCGGGTAGGTCGCCCGACCAACCAAGCTCACGACTTAGGGCGAGGCAGAGTTCGGCCATTTCAGGAACCCCGTCCAGAATGCCGTGCAAGGTGGGACGACTGGGTTGAAGTACGGTCGCGGTAAGGGGAATCCGGCCCTGCAGGTCGAAGATTGGATAGGCCGTGGCGCGCAGCCCCGGCACCATGTCGCCTTCCACGCAGCCGAAGCCCCGTGACCTTACAGCCGTGCGGATGCCGGAAATCGAAGCATCGTCGAGGCTTGCTTCGCGCTTTTCCTGCTTCAGCAACCCTTCGGTTTCCTCCTCGGGCATGAACGCAAGGAACACCTGCCCGGTGGCGGAGCCCGTCAGCGGAAGAACGGTGCCAACATTGAAGGAAGTGAGCACAGGGGGGCGCCCCATGATCCATCGGACGATGGTCGGCCCCAAGGGGCCCAGCGCGGCCATCTGCACCGTCAGTCCCGTCTCTCTTGAAAATTCCCTGACGGCTTCGTCAGCCATCTTGAACGCATCGGCCCGTGCGAGCGTGGCAAGTCCGAGGCTGAGGGCCGCAGGCCCAAGATCATACCGCCCCGATTTCGGATCCTGCTGCGCCATGCCTTCCACCAGCAGGCTCTGCAGATAGCGATGAACCTGCGGCGAAGCCATGCCGCATGCCTGCGCGATCGCTCCCAATGGCGCCGAAGTGCCCAAACCGGCCATCGTCTTGAGAATCCTGAGGCCGATCTCAACCGATTGTATGCCGCGCCTGCGCCCCTCCAGCCCTGCAATATCCTTGGCCAAATTCGTGCTGCCCCAATCCGAATGCTAAAAAAACTGCTGCTTTTTCCGCCACCGATCAGTGTCCGTCAAGCTGACCTTCGGAACACGGCCTGAGCAAGATTTACTCCAGAAATCGACAAGGGAGGAGCGGACAGGTCATGTCCGTGGATCTGCGCCCGTGGCTCGTCGCATCAATGCGATGATCGCCGGCGACCAGCCTGCGCCGGACAGAAACGCAGATGTGCCGAACCGTCCCGCCCGAAAGGAGGTGCACTGGGAAAACAGGGAGTGCATGGCCATGCCCTGCACTCCTCCGTCATGCAAATTTGCCGGTCGTCACTCCGCGTCAGGCTGCACTTCAGGGCGCGAGGAGGCGAACGCATCGAGCGTCAGGCAGTTTGCTTCGATCGCGGCAAGGCGGGGCCAGAGCGCGGCATAATCCACGCCGAAACGACGCGCATTCACCAACTGCGGGACAAGGCAGATATCGGCCAGCGTAACCGTATCGCCATGGCTGAACCGACCCGAGCTTTCCGCGCAAAGCGCATCAAAGGCGGCAAGGCCTTCCCTGATCGTCGATGCGGCCCATTCGTTCATCGCCTGCGTCCCGTCCTGCTTGCCGCCGGCCTCGGCCAGATCGCGCACGCGGAACAGGATCTTGAGGTTCTGCACCGGATGGACATCGCAGGCGATCACCTGAGACAAGGCGCGAACGCGCGCCTTGTCATAGGGATCAGCGGGAAGAATCGACGGATCGGGATGAATCTCCTCCAGATACTCGCAGATTGCGAGTGACTGGGTTAACACCCTCCCATCGTCGCATTCCAGCGTAGGCACGAGACCTTGGGGGTTCATGCCGAGATATTCGGATGTGCGCGTCTCGCCCTTGCGCAGCACGTAATAGCAATTGTCGTGCGCGATGCCCTTGAGCGCAAGGGTCACGCGCACGCGGTAGCTTGCCGTGCTGCGAAAGAAGCCGTGGAGCTTCATGCCCTGTCCGGACCGGCTTTGGGGCCGATGGTCACAACGCAATCTTCCAGACCTTCGATACTGACCACGATCACATCGCCCGGGACAACCGCGCCCACACCTGCCGGAGTGCCCGTGTAAATCAGATCGCCGGGCTCGAGCGTGTAGTATTTCGACACCCAGTGGATCACCTCGGGCACGCTCCAGATGAGCTCGGCAAGGTCGGCATCCTGCTTGATTTCTTCGTTCACCGTCAAAGCGATACGGCCTTTTCCGGCATCGGGGAAACCCTCGATCGGGGTGATCAGGCCCAGGGGCGAGGACTGCGCGACATTCTTGCCGGTATCCCACGGGCGGCCTTTCTCGCGCGCGTCCAGCTGCAAATCGCGGCGCGTCATGTCCAGACCCGTCGCATAGCCGAACACGTGATCCATCGCCTCTTGCTCGCTTATCGCAAAGCCGCTCTTGCCGATCGCCAGCACCAGCTCGGCCTCGAAATGGAAATTGTTCGTTTCGGGCGGATAGGAAATTGTCGTACCGCTGGGAACAACAGTCTCGGCCCATTTGGTGAAGAAGAAGGGCGGCTCGCGATCGGGGTCGCGACCCATTTCGCGGGCGTGGGCGGCATAGTTGCGGCCGATGCAAAACACGCGGCGTACAGGGAAGTCCCGGCCGTCGGTCGTCTTTGCAAAGACAGTCGGTGCGGGTTCGAAAATAGCGGTCACGAGCACAACTCCTTAAAAAGCCCGAGTTTCTGTTGTGCGACCTGATCGGAAAATCCGAACAATACCAGGTCGCTTTTCGCCTGCAGGCGCAGTTCATTCCACGACGGCACGACAAAGGTGTCGCGTTCGCCGAGGTTGAATTCACGTTCGCCGACAACCGCGGTGCCATTGCCTTCCACCACGACGAAGACCGTTCCGTCGGTTGAGCGCCTGGCACGGGTCTCAAAGCCCGCAGGCAGGAAACGGACATGGGCGGAGATCGTGTTCATGATCGCCCCGCCATCGGCCGGATTGATGAATTCCAACGCATGACCGATGTGAGGATCTATCGCCGCGTGACCCGCCATCGCGTCGAGAGCGGGGCGCCACACACTGTGGGGGTAATGAAACAGCGGCTGGTCCTTGGGGCGATAATCCGCCGAATGGCCACCCATGGGGCGCATGTTATGGCCATAGGTCGCGATGCTGGCGCCCGGAGCCGCAGTTTCAGGATGCACCTTCTCGTCAAGATGCTCTGCGAAAGTGGCGTCGAACAGGCGCACCGTCGGAATATCGAGCCCGTCGAGCCAGATCATCGGCTCGCCGCTGGGATTGCCGTGATCGTGCCATTCCCAGCTGGGCGTCAGCACGAGATCGAAGGGGTGCATAATCGCCTTCTCGCCATTGACCGCCGTAAAGGCTCCCGACCCTTCCATCACGAAGCGCAGGGCGGACTGCGAATGGCGATGGGCGGGCGCGATCTCTCCGGGCAATATAAGCTGCAGCCCGGCGTAGACGCTGGGCGTGATTGCTGACATGCCTGCGAGCCCCGGGTTTTCCAGGATCAGCACGCGGCGCTCGGCCTTTTCGGCACTGATCAGGTCGCCTGCGCGAAGGAGAAACTTCCGTGCCTCATCGAACGACCAGAAGTGGGTAACGGCAGGCGAACTTGGCACCGGCTTCACTAGTTGTGCCATCGTCTCCCAAAGCGGGGTCAAGTTATGAGGCGCCATTTCCGCGTAAAGGTCGGCCAATTGTCGGCTTTGACTGTTTGCCAGGGTCATTTTGATCCTCAACCTTGATGTCCGCCCTGATTTAGCAATGGATAATTAATTTCGCAATGGGCAATCGCGGTGTCGTGTCCGCGATGATCTCGCCCCTGCTTCCGCGCAGGCTGATGGTGGGGTGAAAAAGGAAGTCCGAATGTTGGCCCGTACATTGCGCGGCTGAAACCCGGAAGGCATTCACGCGCTCGGTCAATCGGCGCTCGAACGGGGCCAGGATCGGCGTTAAAAAAGCGGGGCAGGGATTTGATGCGCGCGTACACCGTTGCGGGACGGCGTAGGGAGCCTTGATTCCAGGCAATCGGTGGCACGCCAATGCCGAACGTCCTTGGCGCTGAAACCTTGCCAGCGTTCCGTTCAGTGGAAATCCCGGGTCAACTCTCAGTGGAAATCAACACCTTTGGCTCATCTCGGCAGGTCTCCAGACTTCCATTCAAGATTGTGCGGCATAGGGCAGGATGGTGCCTTCCCGCGAAGAATGCTCCTACGACACCTCATCCTGAAAAGCCCGCGGATTGCAGATTCGACCAAACGAAATTGTCCCGTCGCACAGTCAGGGCAGCCCGCCGCAAAGATCCCTTTTTGGGGGTATCGATGGGGGTATTCTGCGCGTCGATTGCAAGGAAATCGATGCGCAGCAGATAGTTAGGGGCTGGCGAAAGATCCCTCCTCCGCTACCACTGATCTGTCCGAATATGGCTGCTAACTGCCGATGTAGTGCAGGCTTGTGGTGGACAAGATTTGCACCAGTTCACCGTCAATGTTCTTCTATGTTCGTCTGCGTTTGTATGCAGCCAAGGCTGCTCGGGGGTATTTCAGGGGGTAGTTTTATCAGCGGCCTCTGATGTTCTTCGATGTAATCTTGGTCACTTCATTAGCCCACAACGCCAAAGCTTCGCGCTTCTCTTCGGTGAAATGATGGTGATGGTACACTGCTGCGACCCCGGTCTTCGCAGAGCCGGACTGATGGTTGAGCACGGCTTCGCTGACAACCAAAGGGATGCCCAAACGCTGAAGCCCGGTCGCCACGGTCCTGCGGATATCGTGAATACGGTAATGGTTCATTTCGAACCCTATGATTTCGTCTGCTCGCTTACGCATGCGGTTCCAGGAACGAGTTATGCCGCTGACGGCATTCTCGGGGGTTGTTTGTGAGGCAAAGATCAATCGCTCTGCATGTAAAGGGTCATCTGCATCCAAGCCCGCCTTTTTGATGACGTCTTTGATAAGCGCCAGCGCTGGAGCCGAAAGGGGGATGATGTTTGCTTTCCCGTTTTTGGCTCGATTGCCGGGAACGGTCCAGGTTCGTGCATTCAGGTCGAACTCCGACAGTGTCGCACCCAGTACCTCGCTCCGTCGCTGGCCAGTGAGAATAAGCTGCTGGACGAAACTGCCGAACGGGTATCCATCTTCCACTGCCGAATGCCACAGAGCCGCGAGTTCGCGATCGGTCAAAACCCTGTCACGTGCCGCAGGCGGTTTCGGACACCAGGCATCGCGACAAGGATGCGCGGGTAACGCATCGAGCCGGGGAAGGGCCCAACTGTAGAAGGACGACAGATACCGATGCACATTCCGCGCCTGAACAGGTGTAGGTCGCTTGCCTTCGTAGGCCACTTTTTCATTGAGCTTGGACACGTCGCCGCGTGTGATCGTGTCAGCTAGCCGATTTCCGATCTCCGGCAGGATATAGATGTTGAAGGACCGTTCGATCTCGACAGCACTACGCTTCTTGCCGCGTACCTCGTTGGCGAGGTAAACTTCAGCCAGCTCACGAACAGTGCCGGTGCCCGATGAAAATTTCCGCTTCTCGCCTTCCTTCTTCGCGACGTCCTTGCCGTGCTCGATGTCAACCAGGAGATCCCGAGCCTTCTTGCGTGCATCGGCGAGCTTGAAGCGCACCGAATGGCGCCCCAAGGTCAGGTTCAACCACCTGCCGTGACATTTCTTACGCAGGATGTATGTCTTGATCCCTGACTTGCCGACCCGCAGCCGCAAGCCCCGTACCAGGTTGTCCGGGTATTCGACCTGGCCCTGCGCAGGGAGGGCTAAGCCGGCAATTCGAGCATCTGTAAGACCGACCGTTTTACCCATAATCCACCAGCTACCTTAGGTAGCTTTTTGTGCCAGATACTGGAGAACATATCAAGAACTATATGGACCGTAGGTAAGGGAAAACATACTAAAAACAGAAGCTTGTGTATACGTGCGGATGCACCTGGCGCCACTTTTAATCAGTAGGTCGCTGGTTCGAACCCAGCAGGGCTCACCAATCCTTGTTTTTCAGCGGTTTAAGGGTCATGTGAGTGGCATTGTCACACACATTTGTCTCTCACAGCGATGCCGTACCCTTCAGATCGAAAAACCGGACAAAAAGCCAAGCGCGGCCGCGAGAATCGCCGTCGCGAGCGAGATGGCAAAATCTTCAGAAAACTGCGGCTCTTGGTAGGCGAGGCAGAGCGCCGTCATGCGCAGTTCGATGAGCCCGTCGAACCGTTATCAGTAGTCATGGGGAAGCAGGATCGGCCGGCTTCATGGGAACTCAGCCCGTTTCCCATGGGGAGGCAGGACAACGGGAAGCCCATGCCGAAGTGGGAAGACCTTTCGCAATGGATGAAGGTGATGATGGCTACCATGGCTGGGGGCGAGCGGACCTTCACCGGCTTCGTGGCCGCACCCGGCGAGCAACGCGCCTCAGAGGTCGTCATCGAGACCGAGAGAGCCATGAAACGTGAGAACGATGGCTTTCACCCTTCAAGGTATCGATGAGACGCTCCTTGACGAGCAGAGAGACGGTCTGGAGGGGCTTCTGGAGACCGCACCGGTGGGCTGACATCTTACTGTAAGGGCGTCGGCTGGATCGCCCATGCGGTGCCTGTGCCGCAGCTGCATCTCTATCGGATCGAAGAGGTTCACGGCCATGACCACTTCGTCATTGCACCCAGCGGGGATGTCGCGGCGGTCTATTGTGAATGTGTCGGCATGCCGGATAGCAAGCCGATCATGTTCCGCATCCACGATGGCATGGTCGGACTGAGAGACGAGGCTATGCGCGGTCTTCCGGCGTTGCTGGCGTTTGGTGCGGTGGGGGTCGTTCGCTTCGACGCGCTGGATGGATGGCTGATGCGCTGAGCACTCTCAACGCGGTTTGCCCTGAACTGGAGCACCGTTTCAGGGCAAGCCTTCATCTAGATCTCACCGCTTCAGCCATCGTCATCCGATCGGCACGACAGGAATGCTGCTAATGACCCGCCCGCTTCGGTCATAAGCGCTTCTCGGCTGCTGCCCTGGAACCGGAGTGGCAGCTTTGCGATGCCCTTGTTAGCTCAAACCGGGGGGCTTGGTCGTTCGCGCCGCCATACAATTTCGTGATGCATTCAATGACCGACTGGCGGAGACGAAGTGTGCGATTTACTCGGCGTCCGCGTCGGCTGGCTCGGTTTCAATGACAGGGACTTCGACAGTGCGTTCCTCTGTCTTGAGCTCGACGTCGGCGGTATCGACATCGTATTCCGGCATGTTGCCGCCGCTGGCCTCCACATTAACTTCAGGCAATTCCGCTTCTTCGGTCTGTTCGACATCGCAGGCGGAAAGGGCCAGCGCAACGCCTCCGAGGGCTGTAAAAACGACAATCTTCTTCATAACTTGCTCCATACTGCGGTTCGTACTGAATGAAGGACGCGTCAACACAAGAACTTGTTCCCTGATCGTGTTCGACCGCGATCTCGCCGCAGCACAAATCGATTTCAGAGGGACCACCCCGGCAATTGCGCTCCCGCCGCCAATCAGGGTCCGACATCGCTGAGACGCGTTTGCAGCGTCGGCGACTGGCGCCGTTCGTAACCCAGTGCTTCGGCGATCCGCTCGTCTCAGCCGTATGGGTCGGTCCGAAAACGCACTTCGCCCGAAGGCTGCATGAAGGCAGTGTGATAGAGCATGCGGACAGGTAGCGACGAAAACGGACTCTGATGTGGACTGATTGCAAAAGCCGCGGCTGCGTTCGATCTGCCGCCTGAGCTGTTCACAGTGCGCCGTGACAGTGCGCCGTATAGATATACCCCGCGAGACGCGAACCTGAGACGTTTCACCCTTTCGACCGCAATGTCTCATTTGGGTTGAATCCACAATTCTGGGACAGCACAGCATGAAACTCTAGAGTCTATCGAGACAGGGGTGATGAGAATGCTGGTTGGCTATGCGCGTGTGAGTTCGGTGGGGCATGCTCGCATCGATCGCGGAGTTCGAAGCCGACATGGCCGAACAACTCGCTCACGAGCTTCGGCCGATATCTTCGCTAACCTTGCCGGAGTGACCTGCCGGGTGCTGTTGTCAGCCGCATCATGGATCGCTGCCGCACAGCCTAGTGCGGCAGATACGGAGCGTTCGAACGAGGCATGCGCAAGCTGACCTTCCTGCATCGCCTCAGTCTGCTTCCTGGTGTGAAGTGAGATGCGGGATAGTGTCTTGCCGCCAAAGTGCGCTTTCCACTCTGTGGGGCGCTCTATGATGGCTTGTGGCATGCGACGCTCATGATAATAGATACCGTTCGAACGCCGTCGAATATAGCGGATGTGATTTGCGATTTTACCGCCCCTTTGTCTCGCAGTGTGAGACAGAAAGCTCTATCAATTCTGTAACCTACGGCGTTGCGAGGGGCAATCGCTTCTGGGTTCGAACCCAGCAGGGCTCACCAAACTGCCGCAACCGCCTGCTGCAGATGGTAGCGGGTCACCGCTAGGCGCTGGTTACAGCCCCCATTCCCCCTGATGCTGTTCCATCGTCACCGTCGAACCGCGATGACTTGGCTGCGGGTATTGACCCTTGAATTCTTCGGCTTATCCGGATGGCAAGGACGTGCAGCTGCAGTATTCGGTCCATTTTGACTTCGTCGAGACTTGCCAAGATCAAGTTCGGGCTGTTAGAAAAATGGCGGGGAACATCTTTGGACATCGCTGGACTGAACATCAGCCCATAGCAACTATTCAGGGGCGGTACTTGTCGCAGGGCAGGTCCGTTAGGTGGGGTATGAATGTATCGCAGAATGTCTTTCTGGGGCAGGAGCGTGATCTGCGCAGCACCGATGCCGAGATCGGGTCCGCTGTCGGCTCGCTCGCTCGCAGGCTTTCGCTTCTTGGCGAAACTGTCGATGCATCCGCATTGTGTCCGGCGGTCGAGCGGATAAGCGCGATCCAGCGCGACCAGCCGATCTGGGCGGAGCGCAATCATAGCAACCGCATCTTCGTGCTCGAGAACGGCTTCGCCTTCGCTTTCAGCCTGTATCCGGACGGACGCCGCCATATCGGCGACATCTTCGCTCCAGGCGCGCTTTGCAACTGGTCGAGCGTGTCGGGGGGCATGCTGATCGAGAATGTCATTTTCAAGGCGCGCTCGAGAGTCATCGTGCTCGACCGTGACCGCCTGACCGACGTAATTGCCGACCAGAGGCACTTGCGCGAAGCGATCGAGCGCCACGAACATGCGCGCTGCCACCGACGGCAGCAGCGGTGCCGAGGATTGATCGCGCTACCCGCGGTCGAACGGCTGGCGCTGACGCTGCTCGATATTCAGGATGAACTCCGCGCCGGAGGCAATGGAGAGGATTGGATCGGGCTGCCGCTTACCTTGCGGGAACTGGGCGATCTGACCGGGCTGACCGATGTGCATGTGTCGCGCACGCTCAAGAAGCTGCAGGAGACGGGCTTCATCGAAAAGCGCGGCAAGCGTTTTCGCCTGAATGCCGAACCCAAGATGCAGGAAGCGCTCGATTACCAGTATTTCTTCTCTGCGGGCATCTGCGCCTAGGGAATCCTGGCCTTTTCGAAGCCGCCCCAGCAATCGTCGTAATCGCGCTGCAATTCATTAAGTGCGAGCGCTGCCTTCGTGGGCGCGATGACCGATCGGCTTTCGAACATGAAGGCAAGCGTGTCTTCCAGCTTCACGGGTTTGAGTTCCGCTTGCATCGCGGCCTGCGTGCTGACGGCGTCCGGTCCGTGTCCGTTCATCTGATTGTGCAGGCTCGCTCCGCCAGGTTCGAACCCGCCTTTGCCGTCTTTTGGTCCCTGTTTGGCATCGTATTCGCCATGGATCAGCCCCATGAATTCACTCATCACGTTGCGGTGGAACCATGGTGGGCGGAACGTGTCTTCCGCCACCATCCAGCGCGGGGGGAAGATCACGAAATCGCAATTTGCCGTGCCGGGCGTGTCGCTGGGGCTGGTGAGGACCGTGAAGATCGAGGGATCGGGATGGTCGAAGCTGATCGTGCCGATGGTGTTGAAGCGGGCCAGATCATAGCGCAGCGGTGCGCTATTGCCGTGCCAGGCGACCACGTCGAAGGGCGAATGATCCAGCGTGGTCTGCCACAGATGACCCTGGAATTTCTGGATCACCTGAAAGTCGTCTTCGACGTCCTCGAACCATGCGACCGGCGCCTCGAAGTCTCGCGGATTGGCAAGCCCGTTGGAGCCGATCGGGCCAAGGTCCGGCAGGCGGAAGGGCGCGCCATAGTTTTCGCACACATAGCCCCGCGACGGCCCGGCCAGCTGCACCGCAAAGCGCAGCCCGCGCGGGATCAGCGCGACATGGCCCGGCGGTACTTCCAGCCGGCCCAGTTCGGTCGTGATCGACAATGTGCCGATTTGCGGCACGACCAGCAGTTCCCCGTCCGAAAACTGCACGGCGCGCCGCTCCATCGACCGGTTTGCGGCATAAAGATGCACGCCGATGCCCGCCCCCGACGCGGCATCGCCGTTCCCACCATAGGTCGTCAGCCCCTCCAGCCAGTCGGTCGGCCGATCGGGCATGGAAAGCGCGCTCCAGCGCAGGCGATTGGGGTCGACCGCACCCCGCTCCAGCGGAGCGGTGGCGAGGCGGCTGGCCGCATCGAGCGGGCGGAACGGCGGATGGCTGGCGGCGGGGCGCAAGCGATAGAGCCACGAGCGCCGGTTCTCGGCGCGCGGCGCGGTGAACGCCGTGGTCGAGAACTGCTCGGCATAGAGGCCGAAGGCGGGGCGCTGGGGGCTGTTGCGGCCCACCGGCAGCGCGCCTTCGACTGCCTGGGTCGCGAAATGGTTGCCGAAGCCGGTCAGATATTCCATCCGACGCGCTCCGTCAGGCCGTCTCGCCCGGTCCGTCGACCTTCAGCGTGCCGCGGCGCACCTGGTCGCGCTCCATGCTTTCGAACAGCGCCTTGAAATTGCCCTCGCCAAAGCCTTCGTCACCCTTGCGCTGGATGAATTCGAAGAACACCGGGCCGACATTGGCCTCGGCGAAGATCTGCAGCAGCAGGCGCGGGCTTCCGCCCTCGGTCGTGCCGTCGAGCAGGATGCCGCGGGCCTTCAGCTTCTCGGTATTCTCGCCGTGGCCGGGCAGGCGTTCGGTCAGCATCTCGTAATAGGTTTCGGGCGGGGCGGTCATGAAGGGGACGCCGGTGGTCTTCAGCGAATCCCAGGCCGCCAGCAGATCGTCGCAGATGAAGGCGATGTGCTGGATGCCTTCGCCGTTGAATTCGCGCAGGAATTCCTCGATCTGGCCCTTTCCGCCTTCGCCTTCCTCGTTCAGCGGAATCCGGATCTTGCCGTCGGGCGCGGTCAGCGCCTTGGACGTCAGGCCGGTATATTCGCCCTTGATGTCGAAGAAACGGATCTCGCGGAAGTTGAAGAGCTTTTCGTAATAATCGGCCCAATAGGCCATGCGCCCGCCATAGACATTGTGCGTCAGATGATCGATGCGCTGGAAGCCGGCGCCCTTGGGGTGCTTCTCGATACCGGGCAGATAGTCGAAGTCGATGTCATAGATCGACATGTCGCCGCGCTCGGCGCCCTCGTAGCGGTCGACCAGATAGATGATCGCATTGCCGATGCCGCGAATGGCGGGCAGGCGCAGTTCCATCGGGCCGGTTTCAAGCTGCACCGGTTCGGCCGAACGGTCGAGCAGTTCCTCATAGGCGCGGCGCGCATCCCTGACGCGAAAGGCCATGCCGCAGGCGCTGGGGCCGTGTTCGCGGCTGAAGAACCAGGCGGGCGAGCCGGGTTCGTAATTGGTGATCAGGTTGATGTCGCCCTGCCGCCAAAGCTGGACGTCCTTCGAACGGTGGTTGGCGACATGGGTAAAGCCCATCGCCTTGAACACAGGCTCAAGCACGCCCTTTTCGGGGGCGGAGAATTCGACGAATTCAAATCCGTCGAGGCCGATCGGGTTTTCGAACAGGTCAGTCATGGGCGATGTCCTCGGCTATCTTGTTGAGTGTGATGGGCGCGTCGCCGTCCTGCAGGCGGTCGGCGGGAAACGGCTGCGTCTCTCGGTAGCGCTGATAGATCGGGCCGAAATCCAGATCGACCAGCCCGGTGATCAGTTGCTGCAGATCGTCGATCACGAAATAGGTGCTCTGGAAATCGTCGATGGCATAGGCTGTGCGCATGATGCGAACCGGATCGAAACGCAGGCGCAATACGTCGGGATCCGTCGTCGAGAAGACGGTCTCGCCGGCGGAAGACACGATTCCCGCGCCATAGGCCCTGATCTCGCCCTCTTCGCGGATCAGGCCGAATTCCACCGTGTACCAGTAGATGCGCGCCAGCATCGGCACCGCGTCCATCGCCCGCGCCCGCGCACCGGCCGCGCCATAGGCGGCCATGAAATCCGCGAACACCGGGTCGAGCAGCATCGGCACATGGCCGAAGAAATCGTGGAACACGTCGGGCTCGACCAGATAGTCCAGCTCGTGCTCCTCGCGGATCCAGCGCGTCACGGGGAAGCGGCGATTGGCGAGATGGTCGAAGAAGATCTCGTCCGGGATGAAACCGGGCACCGCGACGATCCGCCATCCGGTGGCGTCCGTCAGGATCGCGCCGGCCTGATCGAAATCGGGGATGCCATCGGCGCAGTCCAGCCTGGCGAGCCCTTCGCGGAACGCGCGCGCGGCGTGCTTTTCGGCAAGGCCGACCTGCCGCCCGTACAGGCGGCACCAGCGATCGTGCTCGGCATCGGAATAGGCGGCGTGGTCCTGGGGGACGGAGTAATCCGCCCGCGCCTGGCTGTAGTCGCCGCGCAGCTCGTTCGAACTATTGGCTGATCCGGGTTTCTTCATATTCGTATAATACCACACGCGCCGAACGGTTTCCGTGCAAAGATCGCGCGGATTACGGCTGTTTTTGGTGGAATCCACCAACGGACGGGACTAGCTTGGCGCAATGTCTCGCCTCGACGCCTATGATAAGCGGATCATCGCTGCCCTGCAGGAAGATGCACGCATGCCGATCGCCGCTGTGGCAGAGCGTGCCGCCCTGTCCGCCACCCCCGTCAGCCGGCGGGTCAAGCGGCTGGAGGACGACGGCGTGATTGCGGGCTATGCCCCGGTGCTCGACCTGCGCAAGCTGGGGTTCGAGCTGGAAGCCTATGTGCTGATCAATCTGAAATCGCATTCCGACAAGACGATCGCCCGGTTCGAAACGTTGATCCGCGAGCATCCCTATATCGTGTCGTGCCACGCGGTGACGGGCGACATGGATTATATCCTGCGGGTCATCGCGCGGGACGTCGAACATCTCTCGCAGATCACGCTCAAGACGCTGGTCCGCATGGAAGGCGTGCGGGACGTGAAGTCGATCATTGCGCTGGAAGCAGTGAAGGAAAGCCGGGCGCCGCCGCTGGAATAAGCGGCAGCGCCCCGGCTCCCGTCACCGCGTCAGCAGGTTGCGTGCCTGGCTGGCGATCTGCGCCAGCATGGCGGGGGCGATCAGCGTGGTCGCCTTGGCGCGACCGATCATCGCACGGAAGCGCGCGATTGCCGCTTCGCGGTCCTCGGCCCAGGCTTCCACCGCTGCGAGCGGATCGTCCTTCGCCTTTTTCGAACGGGCGAGGTCGCGCAGGAATTCCAGCCGCATCTGCTGGAAATCGCGCGAAAGTCCCGCGACCAGCAGGCGCTCCCACGGATCCGACGGAGCCATCAGCGCCGCCGTCGATTGCGCCCAGTGCAGCCCCAGCAGGTCGCCCAGCCGGGTGAAGGCGGTGGTCAGGACGCGCGGCTCGATCGCCGTATCGGACGCAAGCTGGGCGAGCCCCACCGCGCCGTCGAGGTCGAACAGGCCTGCCACGCGCATGGCTTCCTCCTCGGGCACGCCGCCTTCGGCAAAGCGGTCGAGCAGCTTCTGCGAATTGGCGCGCGCGTCTTCCGCCAGCAGGTCGCGCGTGTCGGTCGCAAGCGCCTCGACCCCCTTGCTCAACCGGTCGAAGGTAGCGGACGGCTTCACATGCCCGCCGCTTGCCCGCAGCACGTCGGCCATATGACCGCGTACTGCGTTGGCTAGGTAGTCCAGCAGCAGCAGCCGCGCAGGTTCGGGCATGCGGGCCTGTTCGATATGGTCCCAGCAGCGGTCCAGCGCGAACAGCTTCGTCACCACCGCGAAGGCCGCGGCGACTTCGGCCAGCGTGACGCTCTCCTCCTCGGCCAGTTCGAACGGGTGGACCAGGCCGAGCCGGTTGATCAGCGCATTGGCAAGCTGCGTCGCGATGATCTCGCGGCGCAGGCGGTGGCCCGCGATCTGCTTGCGGAAATCGTTCCGCATCGGCTGGGGGAAGGCCTCGAAGAGCAGGTTCTCGAGCCCTTCGTCGTCGGGCACGCCCGATGCCTCGATCCCCGCCTGCAGCCGCAGCTTGGCCGAGGACAGCAGCACGGCGAGTTCGGGACGGGTCAGGCCCTTGCCCTCCGCCGCGCGGCGGGCCAGCGTCTCGCTATCCGCCAGCCCCTCGGTCCGCCGGTCGAGGTCGCCGGTTTCCTCCAGCATCTCCATCACGCGCACATGGCTGGCCGTGGCATGCGAGGCGCCGCGTTCGGCCACCGACAGGGCAAGCGCCTGCAGCCGGTTGTCCTCCAGCACGATCGCGGCAACCTCGTCGGTCATCTCTACCAGCAGGGCGTTGCGGCGCTCCTCGGACAGGCGGCCGGATCGGCGCGCGGCGGCGAAGGCGATCTTGATGTTCACCTCGTTGTCCGAACAGTCGACGCCGGCCGAATTGTCGATGAAGTCGGTGTTGATCCGCCCGCCGTCCAGCCCGAACTCGATGCGCGCGGCCTGGGTGATGCCAAGGTTCGCGCCTTCGCCGACGACCTTCACGCGCAGGTCGCTGGCGTTGATGCGCAAGGCGTCATTGGTGGGATCGCCCACCTGCGCGTTCATCTCGTGGCTGGCCTTCACATAGGTGCCGATGCCGCCGAACCACAGCAGGTCGGCGGGAGCGGCCAGGATCGCCGCGATCAGGCGGTCGGGCTCGATCTCGCTGTCCTCGACGCCCAGCGCCTCGCGCGCTTCGGGGGAGAGCGGGATGTGCTTCATCGTGCGGGGGAACACGCCGCCGCCCTTGCTGATCAGCGCCTTGTCGTAATCGTCCCAGCTTGAATGCGACAGTTCGAACAGGCGCTTACGCTCTTTCCAACCCTTGGCGGCGTCTGGATCCGGGTCGATAAAGATGTGGCGGTGGTCGAATGCCGCGACCAGGCGGATCGCCTTGGACAACAGCATGCCATTGCCGAACACGTCGCCCGACATGTCGCCGCAGCCCACCACGCGGATCGGGTCGGACTGCACGTCGACGCCCATCTCGCGGAAATGTCGCTGCACCGAAATCCACGCGCCGCGCGCGGTGATGCCCATCGCCTTGTGGTCGTATCCGTACGATCCGCCGCTGGCGAACGCATCGTCGAGCCAGAAGCCGCGCTCCTCGGCGATGGCGTTGGCGACATCGGAAAAGCGCGCGGTGCCCTTGTCGGCGGCGACGACGAAATAGGGATCGTCGCCGTCAAGGCACAGCACGCCTTCGGGATGCACGACCTTGTCGTTAACGATATTGTCGGTGACCGAAAGCAGCGTGCGGATGAAGACCTGGTAGCTGGCCTTACCTTCGGCGGCCCAGGCTGCGCGGTCGCGCGTGGGATCGGGCAGCTGCTTGGGATAGAAGCCGCCCTTCGCGCCGGTCGGCACGATCACGGCGTTCTTCACGCGCTGCGCCTTCATCAGGCCCAGGATCTCGGTGCGGAAATCGTCGCGCCGGTCGGACCAGCGCAGGCCGCCGCGCGCGACCGGCCCGGCGCGCAGGTGAATGCCCTCAGCCCGACGCGAATAGACGAAGATCTCGCGCCATGGCACGGGCTTGGGCAGGCCGGGAACAAGCGACGAATCGATCTTGAACGCCAGCGCTTCCGCCGCCGCCGGGGCGAAGGCATTGGTGCGCAGGATCGCATCGACCAGGCTCTGGTACTGGCGCAGCAGGCGGTCGTCGTTGATCAGTTCGACCTTGAGCAGCGAGGTCCGGATATCCTCGCGCGCGTCGGCGGCAGCCTTTTCGCGGTCGCCCTTGAAGCCGGGCTGGTGACAGGCGCGGAACAGCGCCAGCAAATTGCGCGTGATGCCGGGGTTGCGGGCCAGTGTGCTGACCGCGGACACGATGGTGAAGCCCAGCCCGCCCTGCCGGAAATAGCGGTACATGGCGCGCAGCCAGTCGGTTTCGCTTGCGCTCAGCCCGGCCGAGATGACGAGGCGGTTGAACTGGTCGTTCTCCGCCGTGCTGTTAAGGACCGCGGCGATCGCGTCTTCGATGGCATCGGCGCGGGTAAGCAGCTCGTTCGGATCCTCGCCCCCGATCAGGCCCAGCCCGAAATCGTGGATCGTGCCAAGCCCGCCCGCGCCGAGCAGGGTGGGGATTTCGGACATGACGCGGAAGCCGAAATTCTCCAGCGCCGGGACCGCATCGGACAGCGGAAGCTGGCCGTGCTGCTGATAGACCTTCAGCCGCAGCGGCTCGTCCTCGGTCGCGGGCTGATGGTCGGGGCAATAGAGCCGCACCGCGCGCGCCGGGGGCGCATCGGCGGCCGCGCCTTCGGCGGTCCCAGTGATGCCGTGAAGCCGCGAAATGTCGCGCGCCGCCTCGGTGGAGCCATAGAAACTGCGGTAGGATGCCGGGAAATACTCCGCATAGCGCGCCGAAATGGCAGCCGCGCGGGTGCTGTCCTCAAGCTTGGCAAGCTCGCCCTCGACCGCCTCGCTCCAGCCGCGCAGCATGATCTGCAGCTGGTCGTCCAGCGCCGCCTCGTCGAATTCGCCGTCGATGGCCCTGATGTCGAGCACGAAGCGGATCATGGCCAGGTTGCCGCCCTCGACCTGCAGGCTCCAGTCCAGCACCTCTGCGCCGATCGCGTCTTCCAGCATGCCCAGGATGCGCAGCCGGACTTCGGTCGACAGCATGTCGCGCGGCAGCCAGACGAAGGCGAACAGATGGCGCGCCAGCGGAGCCTCTACCAGCGTCAGGCGCGGGCGGGGGCGGTCGGCCAGGCTGGTCATCGCGGTCGCCACCCGCTCGATATCGCGTTCCGAGAAACCGATCAGCAGGTCGTGCGGCAATTCTGTCAGCGCATGGACCAGCGCCTTGCCGGTATGCGCGCCGCTGTCGAAGCCCAGCCGGTCCATCATGTGGGTCAGCTGCTGGCGCATGCGCGGCACGCGGTCGGGCGGAGAGGCCAGCGCCGCGCTGGTCCAGATGCCGGCGTGCACCGACAGCGCCGCGACCTGCCCGTCCACGACCAGCGGGACGATGAACAGGTCGATGGGCACGCGGCGATGGACGTGCGACACCGCATTGGCCTTGACGATCAGCGGGGCGTGCCCGCGATTGTCGCCGCCCGGATCGTCGAACCAGGCAAAGGCGCGGTCGAACGAGGCGGGGGCCAGCATCTCGCGCGCGCTCTTGCGGCAGATGCCCAGCTTGTGCGTCATCGAACCGTCGCGCTTGCGGGTGACGTGGCCCAGCTGCGTCAGCATGTCGTCGCCCAGCCAGCGCAGCAGCGCCGCGCCCTCGGGGTCGGAGATGCGCTCGGCATCCTCCAGTATGGCGCTGTGCATGCGGGGCCAGTCCTCGACCGCGGCGCGTACGTCGGCCAGCGTGGTGCGGATGGCCGAGGCAAGCTCGCGCCGCGCCTTGGCGTCGATGCGCGCGGTTTCGATATAGATCATCGATTCGCGCGTCTCGCCCGCGCCCTGGCCGCTCATCAGCGCATTCAGCGCGCCGCCTTCGCGCCGGACGGGAACGACCGGATGCAGCAGGCGGTCGATCACCAGCCCCTGCGCGGCAAGGGTCGATGCGATCGAATCGACCAGGAACGGCATGTCGTCGTTGATGATCGCCAGCCGCATGAAGCGGTGCGCGTCATTGGCGGTCGCGACCTCGATCACCGCCTCGCCGTGCTCGCGCGTGGCGGCGGCGTCGAGGATGAAGCCCGTGACCGCGTCCATCTCGGCATCGGACAGCGGGGTGTCGCCCGACAGCAGCGATGCGCGGATATGCGCCGCCAGTATGTCCTTGCGGTCCTGGCCGTCGGTCTTGCCGCGCGCGTCGGTCTTGTCCCCGGCGGTTTTCTTGTCCCCGGCTTCGGTAGCCATGTATGTCCCTCTCTCACTTCGTCGGGCCGGTGTCGGCCCCGATAGCGTCCATGCGGATGCTATCGATACAGCCCGGACCATCGTTCGTTCCCGCCCGCGATGCCAGCGCGGGGCGGAAGCGGCCTGTTTCGGATGGGATGGATTTGGAACCGGGCGGTTTCAATTGCAACGAGGTTTCGGCGCGGGCCGACGTTCCGGGTCGCGATTGCCCGGCCGGTGTGGCCCCGAACGGTGTGGCCCCGACCGGTGTTGCCCCGACCGGTGTAGCGAGGCCGCCGGGGCGGTGGCGGGGCGGTAACTGACAGGGATGCAAATATCCGATTCGCGGCGGCGTTTATGTTAACAAGAGAGGTAAACGCGCAGGCCAGGCCGCATATTCCGTGCCAAGGCGAGACAGTCATGCCCGCAGTAAATTTACCACGCCATAAAGCTGCTGTTATCAAACGTTTTTTTAAAGGCATGACGAGGGATTTCATCAATCTAACGAAATGACAGCCCTTGTTAGATTTCCAAAGCGCCAAGCCGTTGAAATGCAACGGTTCCGGTGGGCGGGGGGATAAAGATTGACGATTCTTAACGGCGGGCGCAAATCTGGAGTCATTCCAGAGGGATGCGTGGGGCGCAGCCTTGCGGGGTTCGCCTGTCGGCAGGACAGGTTCCCAGGGTAGGCATTTCGGATGGAATGGGGGGAAACCGGAAATAGAGGCCGGAAACCTTCGGAATTAGCCAAACTGCGCTTGGGTCCAATCTTGACCTAGAGGGGTATTGAACATGAAGACTTTCATCAAGAATTTCATCGCTGACGAATCGGGCGCCTCGGCTGCCGAATATGCCCTGATCATCGCCGTCGTCGGCGTGGGCATCGGCGCTGCTGCGCTGGTGCTGGGTGCTAACGTTGAGAGCGCCGTCGGTAACGCCGCGAACGAGGTGAATAACTGCAACAACAGCGAAGCAACTGCTGGCAAGTATACTTCCGGCTCCGTTACCTGCGATGATAGCGGTGATGCAGCGGAAGTCACCGGCAGCTAATCGTCGAACAAGCCTCGCCGCAGTATTTTGCGGTGAGGCTTTTTCTTTCCCGCTCCCTAATGGGACGGTAGGGACTCTTACACTTTTCCCGGTTAACAGTGCGTGTTAAGAGAATGACAGATTGATCGCGGCTGAGGGGGCGCGAGGGGGATGATCGGACGTAACTGGATAATGCTGTTGGTGGCGATCGGTGTCGGCCTGATCGCCGTGGTCCTCGCCAATTCCTATTTCTCGGGTATCGAGGCAGAGCAGGAACGGCTGGCCGAGCAGCAGGAAGTGGCGCGCATCGTGGTCGCCACCCAGCCGCTGGAATTCGGCACCGCCATCACCACCGAAAACACCCGCATGCAGAATTTCCCGGCGAACTCGGTCCCGACCGGCGCCTTCTTCTCGGTCGAGGAGCTGGTGCAGGGCGGGCAGGTCGCCATCCGGCCCATCGTGCCGGGCGAACCCGTGCTGGCCGACAAGCTGAGCGGCCGCGCCGTGCTGTCCGCCAACCTGCCCGACGGCATGCGCGCCGTGTCCTTCCCGGTCAACGCGACCACCATGGTATCGGGCTTCGTGCGCCCCGCCGACGTGGTCGACGTGCTGATGACCCGCGGCGAGGGCGAGGACCGGATCGTCGAGGTGATCATGGAAAGCGTGCCCGTGCTGGCCATCGACCAGGTCGCGAACGAGAATGCGACCGAGCCCGGCGTCGGCGGCAATGTCACCGTGATGGTCGACCAGTACGACGCGCAGAAGATCACGCTCGCCCGCCAGCTTGGCCAGCTGAGCCTTGCGCTGCGCAATGTCGAGAACCAGGAGCCGGGACCCGGCATCGCCGTCTCGTCCCGCGACATCGGCAGCGGCTATCGCCCGCCGGTCCGCACCGCCTATACCGAACCGCGCCCGTCGGCGCCCGCAGCACCGCGTGCCCCTTCGGCGGCACCGGCAGCTGCACCCGCTCGCCCTTCGGGGCCGAGCATGACCGTGGTGCGCGGCACCGACACCGCGGATTATTCCGTAGACCGCCTTGGGGGGAGGTGATCTCATGCGCAGCAAGAACATAATGGCCGCACTGGCGCTTGGCGCCGCCCTGCCGCTCGCAGCACCGGCCATGGCCCAGAGCTATGGGGGCCAGGATTACGGCCTGCACGCAGGCGGGCTGGAAGTGCCCATCAACAAGAGCCAGGTCGTCACCAGCGACCGCGCGATCAGCCGCGCCATGGTGGGCAGCGCCGAGATCGCGGACGTGCTGCCGATCTCGGACCGATCGATCTATGTGCTGGGCAAGTCGGCGGGCACGACCAGCCTGACCCTGTACGACCGCAACAACCAGGTCATCGCGGTGATGGACGTCACGGTCGGCCCCGATGTCGACGGCATCCGCGGCGAACTGGCGTCGCTGATGCCGGGCGAGGACGTGTCGGCGCGCCTGTCGGCGGGGTCGGTGATCCTGTCCGGCTTCGTCAGCGACGCGGGCGCCGCCAGCCGCGCCTCTCGCATTGCCGAGGCTTTCGCGGGCGACAAGGTGGTGAACCTGCTTTCCGTGGGCGGCAGCCAGCAGGTGATGCTGGAAGTACGCTTTGCCGAGGTGAACCGCACGGTGGGCAGCCAGTTCGGCGCGCGCGGCGTGGGCATCAGCGACAGCGGCGATTTCGGCTTCGCGATCGGGCCGGGGGCTTCAGCCTCGAACGCCGGCGGCCTGAACGTGAGCGAGATCACCGGCGCCTTTGGTATCATCGGCACTTTGTTCAACATCGGCGACATCAATATCGAGGCCTATCTCGACACGCTGGAAGCCAAGGGCATGGCCAAGACGCTGGCCGAGCCGACGCTGGTCGCGCTGTCCGGCGAACCTGCCTCGTTCCTGGCGGGCGGCGAGTTCCCGATCCCCGTTGCGGGCGGCGCGGGCGGCAATGCCGATGCGATCACCGTCGCGTTCAAGACCTTCGGTGTCAGCCTTGCCTTCACGCCCACCGTGCTGGGCAACAGCGTCATCAACCTGGTCGTCGAGCCGGAGGTCAGCTCGCTGGATCCTTCCGCATCGGTCACGATCAACGACATCGCGATACCGGGCCTGCAAACGCGCCGCGCCAGCACGACGCTGGAACTGCGCGACGGCGAAAGCTTCGCCATCGCCGGCCTGCTGCGCGAGGACATGAACTCCACCGTGTCGCAGATGCCGCTGCTCGGCTCGATCCCGATCCTGGGGTCGCTGTTCCGGTCGACCGAATACCAGAAGGGCCAGACCGAACTGCTGATCGTCGTCACGCCGCGGCTGGTGAAGCCGATCCGGCCCGGATATGTGAACCTGCCGACCGACCGGGTCGAGGATCCCGATCCTCTCGACGTGCATCTGGTCGGGGACGACTATCAGCCCGTGCCGCTGACCCCCCGCACGCCAGCCCCTGCCCAGGAGGTTCCGGACTATGAATATTAAGCTGCTGATCCTGCCCGCCGCGGCGGTGCTGACGGGCGGTTGCTCCTATTACGGCAGCCAGGAAGCCGGGGTGTTCGATCCGGCCGCGTTCGGCGAAGCCAACCGGCAGGCCTATGCCGCGATGATCATTAATCCCGACCCCGTCTATGACGAGGACCTGACCTATTCGGCCGAAATCGCGAACGAGGCTGTCGAAGCCTATCGCGCGGGCGAGGTCGAAGAACCCGAGGTGCAGACGCAAAGCGGGCTCCAGGGCCTGAACATGGGCGGCGGCGGCGGCGGCAGCTGATCTGCCGGACAAGCGAGATGATGGCGACGAGAGATGCAGGGGGTAATTCGCAAATTCGCAGCTGACGAGAGCGGGGCGGTCGCAGGCCTATATGCTGTCGCGCTGATCGGCCTGATCGCCGTGGGCGGAGTGGGCTTCGACTATGCCCGCATGGCCGGCATGGATTCCGAACTGCAGAATGCGGCGGATCAAGCGGCCCTTGCGGCGGCGACGCAGCTGGACGGTGAAGCTCAAGCATGCTCACGCGGAGCTAATGCAGCGATCGGCCTCTTGAAGAATGTCACCCTGTTATCCAATGTCGACCCCGATCAAGGTGGGCGGAATGAGGTAACGATTAATTCGAAATCGTCATTTGCCTTGGCGGACAATGCATGCGCCAGCATTAAGACAGCAAGCGGTGCAAACATCCAATTTTACTCATCATATCAAGACCGAATTGCAAATACAGCGGCTGGGACTGACGGCGAAGCTAACGTAGTATCTATACAGGTTGACACTCGTACCGCTCAATACGCTTTCACTCCAATTGTCGGGGCAATCCGGGCAACATTATCAGCACGTGCTGTTGCGAGTCTTGGCTCGTCAATCTGCAAGGTGCCACCGGTGTTTATGTGCAACCCATTCGAGAAGGACACCGTCGGCGCCGACTTCAATGCTAATGCCCTCAAAGGGTTTGGCCTGAAGCTTCTCTCCGGTGCCCCCGATGTGCCGGGGAACTTTGGCTTTCTCGATACCGGCTTCGGATCAAATACGAATAGTACGCCAGAACTTGCGAAGGCTCTCGGCTGGGACGAAATTCCATACGACTGCGCGCCCGTCGATCTTGTTGGCTTAAAGCCTGGTCAGCGAGATGTCGTTTTCAATGCGTTCAATACTCGGTTCGATATAAATACGAATGGAGCGAATACATGTCCAAGCGGAGGAACTTGCGGCGCTGCAGATAATACTCGTAAGGATCTTATAAAGAAAAAACCAAATAATGGATCCAATGCATGTGGTGTCGGTGGTCAAGGATGGACCGAGACACCGACGCCCTATCGTCCCACGAGTGCAACTGTACCATTGACGACCAATTATCCTGAAATCATGGGGTTTCCGCGCGATATGTGCCACGCGGTCAGCTATGACGGAAGCTGCAGTGCAGCCAGTGGCTTGATCGGCAATGCCCTGTGGGACCGAGACGCCTATTTCAAGGTAAATTACGGGTGGAACCATTCCACCTGGGTCAGTGAATTGGGCAATCCGAATGTTTCCCGATATGCGGTCTATGAATGGGAATTGGCAGACAAAGATAATCGTCTGAAAAGTCAGCCAGTGGGCGCGGGCGATAGCGCATATTCGCAACCGGTATGTAATGGCCATGCGGCTACTGGGACCCCTGATCGACGTAAAATTTCGATGGCGGTGGTCAATTGCAAATCGCAGGCGGACAAGATTGCCGGCAATGCAAAAGTCGAAATACTAAAATGGGTTGATGTATTTCTAGTCGAACCTGCGTTCAACCGAGGTAGCGGCAATGCCAAGCGAACGACGGACGATCAGGTTTATGTTGAAGTGATCGAGGAAACGCGCTCGGCGGGTGCAGGTGGAGAGACGGAGATCCGAAAGGATAAGCCGTTCCTGATCGAATGAAGCGGCGATTCATATCCGGAATTAGGCGTAATCGTAGCGGCGTGGCGAGCGTTGAAATGGCGCTGATGATCCCGGTTCTCTTTGCCTTCATGTTCACGACTTTCGAAGCCGGCAATTATCTCTGGACCGAACATAAGATCATCAAGGCAACAAGGCAGGGTGCTCGCTACGTTGCGCGGTTGCCTTTCAGCAGCTTCAATTGTGCTACCGGAACGGTAGAAAATGCGACGATGTTAGCGCAGGTGAAGACGACCATGCGAACCGGCTCGCCAACCGGAGCCGGATCAATCAAAGTTCGGGGATGGACGGATAGCGACATTAGCATCACGGTAAGTTGCATTAGCAACAGTTCACTGGGCACGGATAAAGGTCTCTATACGAGCAAAGGATCTGCTCCGGTAGTAACGGTCAGTTCTCGCGTAAAATATCCGGCTATTGTGGGGCTATTGGGCTTCGACACGTCAAATACCTTTGTGCGCAGCCAGGCTCAGGCAGCGGTGACGGGGCTATGAGGCATACCGTGCGGTTTTGGCGGGAAGCGCAGGGTGCTTCTGCGGTCGAGTTCGCGCTCGTTCTCCCAGTGGTTATTCTATTTCTGCTGGGCATCATCGATGTCGGCCGCTTCATCTGGAATACGAACGAGATTGAAAAAGCTGTGCAGATCGGCACGCGTTGGGCGGTTGCCACCGACTATCTTCCCGTCGGGCTGGAGGATTATAGTTACGCCGTATCAGGTGGAGTACCGCAGGGCGAAGTGGTGCCTCAAAGCAAATTTACCGGGTTTGCGTGCACTTCTGCCGGTTGCATGTGCGAGGGGTTGGACACCGATGGCGATGGTGTACTCGACGCGGAGGCTAAATGCGGCGTTACCGACTCAACTGTCGCAGTGGATGCTGCGGCCTTCGGTAATCTGGTCGGCCGAATGCAGAGCATCTACGCAGGAATTGGGCCAAATAATGTCGAAGTAAATTACGACTGGTCCGGATTGGGATACTCCGGAGATCCGAATGGCTCCGACGTCGACCCTCTGGTAACAGTTACCGTTAAGGACGTGGGATTTCGCCCGATCTTCCTGGCGGGCATTTTCG
Source organism: Croceicoccus marinus (assembly GCF_001661675.2). Classification (NCBI taxonomy): domain Bacteria; kingdom Pseudomonadati; phylum Pseudomonadota; class Alphaproteobacteria; order Sphingomonadales; family Erythrobacteraceae; genus Croceicoccus; species Croceicoccus marinus. The sequence goes on from NZ_CP019602.1 coordinate 224,396, forward strand.
ACTTTGGCCTCCCCGATCTCAGCTACACGCTGACGATGGAAGACGGGGAAGGCGCGTTTTCGAACTAGGGTTTTGCAATCATGAAAAGCGAACTCAACATTGCAGGTAGCAGCGGGACCGAATTGCCCATGAATGCTTTCGTCGTCGCAAGCGCGGCCCATATCGCGCGCCTGGACGGCGCGATCGGCAGCAATCGGGCCAGCAAGCTGCACACGATCGCCCTGGATCCGGGCATGTCCGTTCCGCACTCTGTGATGGACCAGGCCGAGATGCTGGTGCTGGAAATCGATCCTGCAAGCGAAGCCTCGCTCGCCCGGATGGAACAGGTTCGCCGCGACCGGCCGGGGCTGCCGCTGCTCGCGGCCGTCGAAAATGCCGATCTGCGCCTTGTCCGGGCGCTGTTGCGGCAGGGTGTGACCGATGTGGTGGCGCTGCCGTTCGATTTCGACGAGTTGTTCACGCAGGTCATCGATGCCGCGGCGGCCAACAGCCATGCGACCGGCATGGACCGGCTCGCCCCGATGGCGACGATGGTGCATGCGGTTGGCGGATCGGGGGCGACCACCGTCCTGACGCATCTGGCCGCCGCCATTGCCGATGACGGCGCCTGCGGTTCGCGGGTCTGCCTGATCGACCTCGACCTGCAGTTCGGCGAAGTGGCCACGCAGTTGGGCATGACGCCGCAGCACAGCGTGCTCGACCTGCTGGAGGCGGGTGAGCGGCTGGACGGCGATCTGATCCGCGATACCTCCGTGCAGACGAAGCACGGCTATTACATCATCGCGGCGCCCAGCCAGATCACGCCGTTGGAGGATGTCGATGTCGACCGCCTGCTGCGCATGCTGACGCTGGCACGGCGCGAGTATGATTTCGTGCTGCTCGACCTGCCGGTGAACTGGACCAACTGGTCGCTGTCGGCGGCGCTGGCCTGCAGCGAGATGCTGGTCCTGACCGACCAGACCATCGGCGGGCTGCGCCAGACGCGGCGCTGCCTTGACCTGTTCGACATGATGGATGTTCCGCGCGAGAACCTGCACCTGATCGTCAATCGGGCCGAGAAGAAGATGTTCCAGTCGATCGGCGTTCACGAGGTGTCGGACACGCTGCATCGCAGTGTCTCGGCCACGATCGCCAGGGACAAGACGGGCCTGGATTCCGCGCAGGACCAGGGGCTGCTGCTGGGCGAGATCAACAAGAAGGCGCCATTCGTGAAGGATGTGGCCAGGCTGGCGGGACAGATGTGCCAGCGCCATGGGGGGCAAGGCTGATGAAATGGTCGGTGAAGCGCGCGGAGCAAGCCGTCCAGACTGATGGCTATGCGCCGCTGGCGCTGCAGACGCTGGACGGCGAGCAGGACGAGGCGAAGAAGCGGGCGCTCGACCTCAAGGTCTCGATCCACAGGGCGCTGCTGGACAAGATCAACCTGTCCGCGCTGGAACAGATGCCGCGCGAGCAGATCCGGACCGAGATCACCGAGATCATCGGCGAGATCCTGATGCAGCGGCAGGAGCCGCTGAACCGCACCGAACGCGCCGCGCTGATCGACGACGTGCTGGACGAATTGCTTGGCCTCGGCCCGCTCGAGCCGTTGCTGAAGGACGATTCCATCACCGATATCCTGGTGAACGGTCCTGACATCGTGTTCGTGGAACGCAACGGCCTGCTGGAACGCGCGCCGACCGAATTCCAGAACGACAAGCACCTGATGCGCATCATCCAGAAGATCGTCAGCGCGGTGGGTCGCCGCATCGACGAATCCTCGCCCTTCGTCGATGCGCGTCTTGCCGACGGTTCGCGCGTGAACGCGATCGTGTCGCCGCTGGCGGTCGATGGCTCGCTGCTCTCCATCCGCAAGTTCGCCAAGAAGCGGATCGGTATCGACCGGCTGATCGAACTGGGATCGGTGCCCGAGGCGATGGCGCAGGTGCTGCGCGCAGTGGTCGCCTCGCGCCGCAACGTGCTGATCTCGGGCGGTACCGGGTCGGGCAAGACGACGCTGCTGAACGCGATGAGTTCATACATCGATCCGCGCGAACGCATCGTCACGATCGAGGATTCGGCCGAGCTTCAGCTGCAGCAGGAGCACGTCGCGCGGCTGGAAACGCGCCCCCCGAACGTCGAGGGCAAGGGCGAGGTGACCCAGCGCGAGCTGGTGAAGAACGCGCTGCGCATGCGTCCCGACCGTATCATCGTGGGCGAGGTTCGCGCCGGGGAGGCGTTCGACATGCTGCAGGCGATGAACACCGGTCACGACGGTTCGATGACGACGGTGCACGCCAACACGCCGCGCGACGCGCTGTCGCGCCTGGAGCAGATGATCGGCATGAGTGGCATCGACATGCCTCCGCGCTCGGCGCGCGCCCAGATCGCGTCGGCCATCAACGTGGTGGTGCAGGTGGGGCGCCTCGCCGACGGCCGCCGCCGCGTGCTGAGCCTGAGCGAGCTGACCGGCATGGAGGGGGAGACCATCACCATGCAGGAAATCTATCGCTACAAGATCACCGGCCGTGACGAGAACAACAATGTGATCGGCAGGTTCGAGGCGACCGGCATCCGGCCCAAGTTCCACGGCGACGCGCTGTCGGCGGGCATCCACCTGCAGCCAGAGCTGTTCCGCCCGGACTTCGAGATGGGCTCATGATCGACACGCTGCTCAAGGCGGTCACGCTGCTGGCGATCTTCGGCACGGTTTTCCTGATCGTGCAGCTCGGCCTGAACTACACCTGGTCCAGGACCGCGCATACGCGCGCGGTCAACAAGCGTCTGACGATGATCCGCCAGGGCACGACCCGCGACGAGATCCTGGCGCGGCTACGCAAGAACACCCCGCAGGATCACGCCAACCTGCCCCCCGTCGTCGCGCGGATGCTGCAAAAGCTCGAACGCACGATGATGGCGGCGCAGGTCGGGTTCACGCCGCCGCAGATGATCATGGTGATGGCCGCCGCCTTCATCGTGATCGCGGTGCTGCTGATGCTGCTGATCGGCGGGGCGGGCTTTTCCTTTACCGCGGGGACTATCCTGCTGTCGATGGTGCTGGCCGCATCGGCCGCGTTCATCCTTCCCGTCATGGTGCTCAGCATGATCGCGACCAAGCGGCGCAAGCGGGTGGAGGAGCAGTTTCCCATCGCGCTCGACGTGTTCGTGCGCGCGCTGCGGGCGGGCCACCCGATCGCCGCGGCGCTCGAGCTGCTGACCGAGGAGATGGAAGACCCGATCGGCAGCGAATTCGGCCTTGTCGCGGACGAGGTCGCCTATGGCGCGGACCTGACCGACGCGCTGACCGCCATGGCGGAGCGTTGGGACCTCGACGACATCCGCATGTTCGTCGTCTCCCTCTCGGTGCAGAACGAGACGGGCGGCAATCTGGCCGAGATCCTGCAGAACCTGTCCGAAGTGATCCGCGCGCGCGCCAGCCTGTATATGAAGGTCCGCGCGCTCAGCTCCGAAGGGCGGATGACTGGATGGATGCTGACGATCCTGCCGGTCGCGGCCTTTATCGGCCTGTTCATGGTGAACCCCGAATTCTATCTGTCGGTGGCAGAGGACCGCATGTTCATCATCGGCTTCATCGTGCTGATGGTGATGTATGTCACCGGGTTCCTGTGGATCCGCAAGATCATCGATCTGAAGGTCTGACGCCATGATTGACTTTATCCTTGCCAACCAGACCGCGCGTATCGCCACCCTCGTCGGGCTGTTCGCGATCGTTGCCGCGCTGGTCTATCTGGCTCTTGGCGCGTTTTCGCGCCGGGCGCAGATCCGCGCGGGCCTGCAGACGCTGGGCACCGAGCGGCGCGAGACGCAGAGCGCGGCCAGCCTGCGCGAATCGAACAATAGTTCGGCCTGGGCCAATCTGGCGGACATGGTCGAGCGGACCGGCCTGAGCCTTGCCGATTCGAAGAACGACCGCCTGCGCGACAAGCTGATCGAGGCGGGCTATACCCATCCCTCGGCGCCGCGCATCTTCACGCTCTGCCGGCTGGTGCTGCCCTTTGTGCTGGTGCTGGGCTTCGTGCTCGTCATGTATTCGCGGCCCGAGCCGCCGGGCTTCTTCTCGCTGTATATCTTCGGGTCGCTGCTGGGTTTCCTGGGGCTGTACCTGCCCAACATCTATATCCAGGCCAAGGCCGACCGCCGGCGCGAGCAGATCGTGAACGGCTTTCCCGATTGCCTCGACCTGTTGCTGGTGTGCGTCGAAGCGGGTCTCGGGATCGAGGCGGGGATGGACCGCGTCGGGCGCGAGATGGTGCAGTCGCACCCGCTGGTATCGCAGCTTCTGTCGGTGGCGGTGCTTCGACTGCGCGCCGGTGCCAGCCGCGAGGAAGCGTTCCGCAAGATGGCCGACATGGCCGGGGTGGACGAGATCCGGTCCTTCACCACCTTGCTGGTGCAGTCGGACAAGCTGGGCACAAGCATTTCTTCAACATTGCGCGTCTATGCGGGCGAGATGCGCGAGAAGCGCCGGATGCGCGCCGAGGAAAAGGCGCACCGCATTCCGGTGCTGATTTCCGTGCCGCTGGTGGTATGCATGCTGCCCACGATGATCGGCGTGCTGATGCTGCCGGCAAGCATTCGCGTCGTTCGCGACATTTTCCCGCTGATGAACGGGTAAGGATAACTGGGGGTATCCGATTATGCTGCATTTCAACGTCAGAAAGGTCGCCGCCGCCACGGGGATCGTGGCCGCTTCGCTTGCCCTGTCGGGGTGTCAGGCCCTGTTCGGCCCGTCCCTTGCGTCCCGGGGGGAAGCGCAGAACGTGGACATGGCCGACTATTTCGAAGGGCGGCTGGCCGTCGGACGTCTGTACCTGGAAAAGGGCCTGACGACGCAGGCGATCATCGCGTTCCGGCAGGCGTCCTATGATCCGCGCTTCGCGGGCGAAGCCTTCAACGGCATGGCCGTCGCCTATGACCAATTGGGGCGGACCGATCTGGCGCATCGCTATTTCAACATGGCGGTGGCCGCTGCGCCCAAGGACGATCGCTTCTCGCGCAACCTCGCCCGGCTGGAGAACCGCATTCCGGTCCTGCCCGACGCGGTGACGCAGGTCGAGCCGGTCGAACTGGCGCAGCTGGAACTGCCCGAACCTGCCGCCGCCAACCCTGTAGAGCCGGTGCTGGAGAGGCGCGGTGCCATCACCATCGGTGCCCGCCCCGCAAGCGGCATCGTGGTCGCGAGCAAGCCGGAAACCGCCGCCATTCGCACATCGCGGTCGGAAGTGCGCGTTGCCCCTCCCGCGGCAGCACCTGCCGCAGAGCCGGCGCGAACCGCCGCACGCGCGCCTGCCCGCAGCGAGGGCCGCGCCGTCATCGCGCGTGCCCGGCGCAGCGCGGCGGCACGGCGCGGCTATCCGGTCCGGCTCGTTTTCAACGACCACAAGGCCAGCCTGGTCTCGCAGGACTGATCGATCGTGGAAATGGTGCCGGCCGTCTATCTGGCGGCTTTCAGCCTGCTCGCCCTTGCGGGAGCGTGGACCGACCTTCGCACGCATGTCATCTCGAACGGGTTGAACCTGGCGATCCTGGTGCTCGGCCTCGTTCTGGTGCCGTTGGCGTTTGGCTGGATGGCACTGGTCTGGGGGCTGGCGCATTTCGCGGCGGCTTTGCTGGTGGGGATTGCGCTGTTCGCGATCGGGGCATGGGGCGGCGGGGATGCCAAGTTCTTTGCCGCCTGCGCATTGTGGATTCCGATCCAGCATACTGCCGCCTATCTGGTCGGACTGGGCATAGCGGGACTGTTCCTGATCCTTGGCTGGGTCATCTGGTCCAAGGCGCGGGGCCAGCCGATGTCGCGCAAGTCTCCCTTGCCTTACGGTGTCGCGATTGCGGCGGGCGGGATCTTCGCGGTCGTTTCATTGCCGATGCTGGGTATCTGGCCTGCCTGACGCGGGAACGGTGGCCCCATGCCGGCATTTGATGGGTGATGACGCCAGCTTCGAATAATCCGGCAAGGCGGCGGCAGACACGCAGGCAGCGCATCGCGGTGATCGCCGTGGTGGCCTTGCTGCACCTTGGCGGCATATACGCCCTGCTCCGCGCGTTCGATATCGATGTCATTCCTGAATCGGCTCGCTCGATCATGGCGTTCGATGTCGAGCTTCCCCGCGCTCCGCCTCCGCCCCCGCCGCCCGAGCCCGTGCCGGAACCCGAAGGCGCTGCCGCGCCGCCCGCTCCCAAGGCCGAGCCGATTCCGAAGGCTGCACCGCTGCCCAAGCTGGTGGTGAAGCCCGATCCCCCGCTACCGCCCGCCCCGGCGCAGGGGTCCGAGACACGGTCCGGCGCCGCCGAGGAAGGCGCGGGTTCGGGCGGCGGCGGCATCGGTTCGGGCACGGGCAGCGGCGGTTCGGGCAGCGAGCCGGGCGGCGGGGTCGCGCAAAAGGCGGTCAAAATCGCCGGCGACATCGTCGATGCGCGAGACTACTCGCGCAGCGGCAGCCGCGCCCGTTCCGGCACATCGGTGACGGTTTACTTCACGGTCGGGGTCGACGGCGTCCCCCGCAACTGCCGCGTCGCCAGACCAAGCGGGGACCCGGAGGCCGACCGCATAACATGTCGCCTGATCGAACAAAGATTTCGCTATCGCCCGGCATTGGACCGTGATGGCAAGCCGGTTGCCGATACTACGGGATGGCGTCAGTCGTTCTTATTGAATAGCTAGGATTGTGCGCTTGCGAAAAAGCAAGACGATCTCTTTCTAGTGCTTTGTCGTCTTGTTGAAGCCGGTTACCATGCGTCCAGCCGCCCGATTCTCGCGATAATTTTGCAGTCGCGAAGGAACCTAAGGGTTCGCGGGCGCATTGAGGAAGATGCCGCCTCAACGCCGGGGATTATGCCAAATGGGTAATGGGACTTCACAAGGACAGCCGCCACGCCATTCCGGGAAAGCCGGATCCTCCAACCCGCCTGTCGCCAACCCGCTTGTTGGCAGTGAAGTCATTCGTTTGTTTTCCAATGCCGCCAAGCAGGCCGCGCGCCGCCGCGTTGCGCTGATCGGCACCTATGTCCCGCGCAAATGCGGGATCGCGACCTTTACCGGTGACATCGTGGAGCAATCCGCCAATTTCCATCCGGACATCCATTTCGACGTCTATGCGCTGACGGATCCGGCCAAGCCCGTGGATCACGGCAATATCGCGGGCGAAATAGCGCAGCACGATCCCGACGATTATGCCCGTGCGGCGCGGCGGATCAACGAATCCGGCGTCGACGCCATCTGGATCCAGCACGAATACGGCATCTATGGCGGCGATTGCGGCGAGATGATCCTGGATCTCGTGGACCGGGTGGCGGCTCCGCTGATCGTCACGCTTCATACCGTGCTGGCCCAGCCTTCTGCCAAGCAGCGCCGGATCGTCGAACGGCTGATCGACCGCGCTTCGCAGGTGATGGTGATGGCGCGCCATTCGCGCGATCTGCTGATGGGCATGTACAATGTGGGCGATGCCCGCATCACCGTCATCGAACATGGCGCGCCCGATCGTCCGTTCGGCAGGCAGGACGAATTCAAGCGCGCGATGGGTCTGGACAAGCGCACCGTCATGACGAGTTTCGGCCTGATCGGGCCGGGCAAGGGGCTTGAGCATGTCATCCAGGCATTGCCCGCGATCACCTCTCGCCATCCCGATTTCCTGTATCGCATCGTGGGCGCGACCCACCCCAATCTGGTCGCCGAGCAGGGTGAGAGCTATCGCGAAGATCTGCGCGCGCAGGCCGACCGTCTGGGCGTGGCGGGCCATATCGAATGGGACGACCGCTTCGTCGAGACCGAGGAATTGCTCGATCAGCTGGAGGCGAGCGACATCTATGTCACCGCCTATCCCAATCTGCAGCAATCGACGTCCGGCACGCTCAGCTATGCGGTCGCGCTGGGCAAGGCGGTGATTTCCACCCCCTATCTGCATGCGGCCGAACTGCTGGCCGACGGGGTCGGCGATCTGATCGAACCATGTTCGAGCGAGGCCATTGCCGCTGCGGTCAATCGGCTGCTCGACGATCCGGCGGAGCTCGCGGCCATGCAGAGGCGGGCCTATGCGCGCGGGCGGGAGACGATCTGGCCGCGCTATGCCGATGCCGTGGCGCGGCTGATTGACCGGGTCGCTGCCGATGCGCCGCGCCGCCGCATGGCAGAGCTTCAGACGCCGGCCTTGTCGGGTTTCCTCGACATGTGCGACGACACGGGCATGTTCCAGCACGCGATCGGCAAGGTACCCGATCGGCGGCACGGCTATTGCATCGATGACAATGCGCGGGCGCTGATGCTGGTCAGCCTGGCGGATGTGATGGACGAGCCGACCGCCGACCGGATGGCCTCGTGTTTCGCGGCTTTCATGAATCACGCCTGGAACCCGGATACGAACCGCTTTCGCAACTTCATGCGATTCGATCGCGGCTGGTGCGAGGACAGCGGCTCTGACGATGCGAACGGGCGCGCCTTGTGGGCACTGGGTCATACGGCGCTACATGGACGGAGCGAGGACATTCGCTGGTGGGCGCGAGGCCTGTTCGACGAAGCTCTGTCGATGATGGACGACATCGGATCGCCGCGCGCGATCGCCTTTGCCACACTGGGCGCTGCATGCCGGGTGGAGGGCGAGCCCGACCATGCAGGCGCGCTTGCCCTGTTAAATCGCAGCGGCGAACTGCTGCACCGCCTGCTGGCGGAATCGCGCCGCCCCGACTGGGCTTGGTTCGAGGCTGTGCTGGGTTATGACAACCCAAGGCTGTCGCAGGCCCTGATCGAGGCAGGGCGCATCACCGGGCGCGGCGAATGGACGCTGGCCGGGCTGTCCAGCCTGCGCTGGATCGCGTCGATGCAGCTGTCGGCCACCGGCCAGTTCCGCCCCGTCGGGTCGGAGACGTTCAGCCACCCGCACGAAGCACTGCCCTTCGACCAGCAACCGCTTGAGGCGCAGGCTGCCATCGAGGCGGCGGCCAGCGCGTTCCGCGTCGATCCGTCGCGGCGCTGGGTCGAACATGCGCGCACCGCCTATCGCTGGTTCTTTGGTGAGAACGACCGCGGTGCGGTGCTTGCCAACCTGCGCACCGGCCAGTGCCGCGACGGCATCACGCCGCGCGGTGCCAATCGCAATTGCGGTGCAGAATCGATTTTGGCATTTCAGCTTGCCTATTATGGCGTGCTAGCGCTGGCTCGTTCGCATCAGGACGAGTCGGATTCATCCGGTGGCGATCCGGAAGATCAACCCTTGGCGCTTGGCGCGGGAGACATTCTTGAGAAAAGGCGACTACCCGAAAAGCCCGCTGCGAATTTCTGACAGCAGGCTGCATGCAGATCATTCACGCGTTGTTCTTCGCCCCTTTCACCTAGGCTGGCAGGCGCGCACCGCCGACGGCAATCGCGCCATGAAGCTGATCGATGACATTGCCAGCCTCTCCGAAGAAGCGGTCGAGGCGGAGTATGCGCATGTCTGCCACGATTTCCTCGAGCGGCACTGGCAGACGGAGCAGATGTTCCTCGAGCGCTATGCCGAGGTCGAGGAAACGCTGGAACTTGACCCGGAGAACTATTCCGAACTGCGCAAGAAGCTGATCGGCAGCTATTTCTGCCACGAATATACCTATGCCGCAGCCGCGCTGATGAACCCGTCGATCGTCCCGCATCCGGACCAGAGCGGGATGAACGACGATGCCTGCCGCTTCGTGATGAGCCTGCGCGCCGTGGGCGAGGGGCACATCAGCTCGATCGCCTTTCGCGAGGGGATCATGGAATCGGACGGCACGTTCCGCCTCTGGCCGCAGTCGAGCTTCGCGACCGCCGCCAATTCGGCCGATATCCCGCCGGAAGGCGACGGCGCGGTGCAGGTGCATCGTCATCCCGAAAGCAGCCTGTCCAACACGGTGATCTTCCCGATTACCGAGCAGCAGGCGGGAGGGCTGGAGGATCTGCGCCTGGTCCGGTTCGACCACGGCGACGGCGACTATGAATGGATCGGCACCTACACCGCCTATTCGGGCCGTTCGATCCGGTCGGAACTGCTGCGCACCCGCGATTTCCGCAGCTTCACGCTGGAGCCGATCCTGGGCAAGGCGGGCCGCAACAAGGGCATGGCGCTGTTTCCGCAGAAGATCGGCGGCCGCTATGCGATGGTCGGGCGGCAGGACGGCAAGAACCTGTTCCTGATCTACTCCGACGATCTCGTCACCTGGGACGATGACGGCGAAAAGCTGATGGGCCCGAAATATCCCTGGGAATTCATCCAGATAGGCAATTGCGGTAGCCCGATCCTTACCGACGAGGGGTGGCTGCTGTTCACCCATGGGGTCGGGGCGATGCGCAAATATTCGCTGGGATGCGCCCTGCTGGACCGCGACGACCCTTCCAAGGTACTGGCGCGCAGCCCCGCACCGGTTCTGGCCGCAGAGGACGACGACAGGTCGGGCTATGTGCCGAACGTGGTATATACTTGCGGGGCCTTGAAACTGGGCGGCAGCATGTTGATTCCTTACGGTATATCGGACAGCGCGGTGGGCTTCGCCAGCTGTTCTGTCGAAGACCTGCTGGCGATGATGGAGTAACGCCCCGCAATGGCAAAAATGGTTCCTGTCGTGCTGTGCGGTGGCAGCGGCACGCGGCTGTGGCCGCGATCGCGCAAGAGCTTTCCGAAGCCCTTCCTGCCGCTGATCGGCGAGACGACTCTGTTCGAGGCGACGCTGCAACGCTGCGCCGATGCGGGCAGCTTCCTTCCCCCCATCGTGGTGACGGGCGAAAGCCACCTTGCCCATGTCGACGACCAGCTGGGCGACCTGCCGGGTGCGGGCATCATCGTCGAGCCGATGGCCCGCAACACGGCCGCGGCAATCGCGATGGCGGCCTGCCGGCTCGCGCCGGACAGCGTGATGCTGGTGTGCCCGTCGGACCACCACATCGCCGACGTGCAGGCTTTCGAGCGCTCGGCCAGGCAGGCGGCCGCGCTTGCGGACGATGGCTGGCTGGTCGCCTTCGGCATTACCGCCACCGCGCCCGAGACGGGCTATGGCTATATCAAGCGCGGCGAGCCGATCGGCCCCGGCGCCTATCAGGTCGAGCGTTTCGTCGAGAAGCCCGACCTTGACCGGGCACGCGAGTTCCTGGCCGATGGCGGCTATAGCTGGAACGGCGGGCTGTTCGCGTTCCGCGCGGATCGCTTCATGGAAGAGCTGGAAGCCCACCGCCCGTCAATCGCTGCCGCCGCGCGCAAGGCTGCCGAGATGGGCCGGGAAGAAGGCCGACGTTTCCATCCCGATGCCGATGCCTTTGCCGAGATCGAATCGGAATCGGTCGATTACGCGGTCATGGAAAACACGACCCGCGCCGCCGTGGTGCCCGCCAGCATGGGCTGGTCCGACATCGGAAGCTGGACCAGCCTGCGCGATGCGCTGCTGCGCGACGGCGAGGGCAACACCGTCAACGGGCGCGCCGAGCTGGTCGATTGCAGCAATGTCTATGTCGAGACCGACGGACCGCGCGTGTCGGCGATCGGGCTGGACGACGTGGTCGTAGTGGTCGATGGTGACGAAGTGCTGGTGACCACCGCGGCGGGCGCGCAAAAGGTCGGCAAGCTGCAAGGCGCGGCACGGCAATAGACAATGATAACGGGCCGGCACGATGTCGGCGGCAATGATGAAGGTTGCGGCGATGGCTATTCTGCCCACGCGTGAGGTCGAGAAGGTGTGGGGCCGGGATACGCTGCCCGCGCCGTTCTCGGCGCCCGAAGGCAAGCGCATTGGCGAGATCTGGTTCGAGCCGCCCGAGCAGCTGGGCGAGTTGCTCGTCAAATATATCTTCACATGCGAAAAGCTGTCGATCCAGACGCACCCCGACGACGACCAGGCCGAGGCGATGGGCAAGGGCCGGCAGGGCAAGTCCGAGTGCTGGTATGTGATCGATGCCGATCCGGGCGCGACGCTGGGTGTGGGCTTCGCCGACGATATCGACGCGGATGCAATGCGAGCCGCCGCCCTCGACGGATCGATCGAGGATCTGATGGTCTGGCACGAAGTCAAGGCGGGCGATTTCTTCTATATCCCCGCCAATACGGTGCACGCGATCGGCGCGGGTGTCAGCCTGATCGAGGTCCAGCAGAACTCCGACATCACCTATCGCCTGTACGATTATGGCCGCCCGCGCGAACTGCATCTGGAAGACGGCATGGCCGTCGCCAAGGGCGAGCCCTATGACCCGGCGCTTTCCCGCCATGTGCCCGATCGCGGCAGCTTTCGTCTGGTGGATGGGCCGTTCTTCATCCTAGACCGGCTGGACGGACCGCCGGACACCGGCACGGCGGCGGATTACGCCGGCCGGCTGCTGGTCATTCCGCGCGACAATCCCGTGACGGTCGGCGGCGAACAGGTCCACCCCGGACAATGCGCGCTGGCGGACGACATCGCTTCGGTCGAGTTTCCACAGGACGGCTGCTGCCTGATTGCGCGCCCCGTCTGATCGCATCTTGCGCAAGGGCGCGTCCGGACTACATTCGCCGCCATGATAGCGGAGACCATCCAGCTCGCCCTTGCGCCCGTGTTCGTACTGGTCGCGATCGGCAACATCCTCAACCTGCTGGCTGGCCGGCTGGGCCGGGTGGTGGATCGCGCGCGCGCGTTGCAGGTCAAGTACAAGGAAACCGAAGGATCCGAACATGACGAGGTCGTGCGCGAGATCCGGTCGGTCGATCAGCGGATCGCCATGATCAATCGCGCGATGCTGCTGTTGGTGGTGTCTGCCCTGATGATCGGGCTGACGGTGCTGTCGATCTTCCTCACCACCTATTACTGGGCGCATCTGGGCTGGCTGGACGGGGTGTTCTTCCTGTTCGCGCTGATGCTGCTGATGATCGCGCTGGTCACCTTCCTGTCCGAGGCGCGGCTGGCGTCAAGCACGCTGCGCATCCCCGCGCAGCTGCTGGAGAGCCACCGCAAGCTTTAGCTCAGCAGCTTGCGGCCCTTGTCTTCCAGCGTGCCGCTGATCATCGGTTCGACGAAGGACAGGGCGGGCGGCAGGTCGATTTCGAACACCACCTGCGTATCTTCGACATCGACGTGGCCGGTCAGTTCCTGGCCCATGGCGCGGATTATCATCAACATACGGTCGTCGCTCTGCCACGAGGTTTCGATCTGGGCGAGGCCGCCCGGCACGAAATCCGTCATGTCGCCGCGGCGCGTGTCGAGACGGCGGCGCACTTCGGCACGGTCGAGCGAATGGGGTACGGCTACGCGCATGGTCTAGGGTCTCTCTTGCAGAAGGGTCAGCGCTTGCTGCGCGAAGGCAGCGGGCTGTTGTCGAAATCCAGCGGCACGCCCCTATCGAGATCGGGCCTATCGAGATCGGGCCTGTCCAGATCGGGCCTGTCCAGATCGGCGCTGTCCAGATCGGCGCTGTCACGGTCGGGGCGGGGCAGGGCGACATCGGCCGCGCCGGGCGGCGGTAGGGCGGCATCCTGCGCCGACACCTCGCCCAGCGGCATGTCCGGCGCGCCATAGCGGTAATCGAGATAGCGGCTGCGGATTGCCAGCTCGTCCAATGCGCCTTCGGCCAGCTGGCGGGTGACGGTGTCGATTTCGGCGCTGATACGCTGCAATCCGTCCACCAACTGCACGTCGGGCGTACCGCCCGCGCGCGCTTCGCGGCGCAGGTGCGACGGGATCGCGGTATAGCTTGCGACCATTTGCGGCAGATGTTCGCCCACCAGCTTGCGCACCTCGACCGCGGCGGGCGTATTCTCGTCCAGGCCGGTCAGCTGCACGCCCAGCCCGTCGAGTTGGCTGCCGATATGGTCGATCAGCTGCACCGCGGGCGCGGGCAGCGCGGGGCGCTGCGCTTCCAGCCACAGTTCCGTCCGGTTGACGGTCTGCTTCAGGTCGCCTTTGGTCAGATCCTCGCGCCGGGGCATCTTGATGCGCGGAAAACGCAGGAACACGAAGGCGGCCACGATCATCAGCAGGACGGTGACGAACAGCCCCTCGAACCCCAGCGCCGATACGAAGGCGCCGAAGGCCATCGACGCGATCACGATCACCGCCAGTGCCACCGCGAGGCGCAGCAGCTTGCCGGTCAGGTGCTTGCGCTTGATCCTGGCCGAACCCTTCCCGATCGATTTGCCGCCCACGCGCCGACCGCCCGCGCGCTGATGCGTCAGGCTGGACTTGGCAGAAGCCATGATCCGGTCGGATTCGTGCGTGCTGTCGGCCATGCGCCTCGCCTCAGCCCTCGATGCTCAGCAGGTCGGACTGCTGGATTTCGGCGGCCGCGCGATTGGCGCCTTCGGCCCGCGCGATATAGCCGCGCGAGCGTTCCACCTCGTCCGACAAGGTATCGACGGTCTGCTTCATCGAATCGAGCGCCTTGACCTTGAAATTGTCGATCGTGTCCATCGTGTCATAGATGTTCTGGAACGCGCGCTGCAGCGTTTCCAGCGGAATCGTGCTGGACGCGGCCTGTTCGTGGATCGATCCGGTCTGCTGCTTCAGCAGCGTGCTGGTCGAATCGATGATGCCCGCGGTCGTGGTGTTGAGCGCGGTGATCTGGCCCAGCACCAGCTTCTGGTTGGTCATCGCCTGCGCCACGGTCACCGCGGTGCGCAATGCCGACACGGTGGTGGTGCTGGCGCGGTCGACGCCCTTCACCAGCTCGATATTGTTCTTCTTGACCAGGTCGAGCGCGAGATAGCCCTGCACCGATACCGCCATCTGCGTCAGCAGGTCCTGCGTGCGCTGGCGCGTGTAGAACAGCGCCGTCTCGCGGATCGCCTTGGCCTTGGCCGGGTCGGAAATGTCGAGTTCGTTCGCGGCATTCTCAAGCTCGCGGTCAAGAGCCTTGGAGATGTGGATCATCTGTTCCAGATTGCCCATCGCTTCCCACAGCTTGGCCCGCTCGGTATCGATGGCGGCATTGTCCATCAGCAGCTCGTCCTTGCCGCTGGCGAGGCGGGTGAGGATCGACTGGATGTGCGACTGGGCGCTGGTGTAGCTGTCGAAGTAGTTCTTCAGCTTGTTGCCGAACGGAATGATGCCCAGAATCTTGCGCGGGCCCGACAGCTTGCCCTGGCGGCCGGGATCCAGCTCCTCCACGGTGCGGCGCAGTTCGGCCAGGTCGGTGCCCACGCCGGTATCCTTGTCCATCGCGCGTACCGGGCGGTCGAGGAAGCGGTTCGACTGGCCAGCCGCCGCCACGATTTCCTTGCGGCCCATGTTGGTCAGCTGGTCGACCTTCTTGCCGAATTCGGGCGAATTGGCATCGGCGGAAATCAGATCCTCGACAAAGCTTTCGACCTTGGCGTCCAGCTTCGATTTCACCTGTTCGCTGACGGGCACGAGGCCCGCGGCCTTTTCGGGCTTCACGTCGGGAACGGGGCTGGGCGCCTCGAGCGAAAGCTCGTTCTCGGTGGCGGTTGCGGTGGGTACGGTCTGGTCTGCCATCGTCATCCTGAAAGTTGTCCGGTGCCCTGCGGCGACCCGATTAGATTAGTGTATTAGCAGCGTAAGACAGTCGTTTCAAGAAAGCGCAGTGATCGGGCGGGCGTTCAGCCGTCGCTGCCCAATGCGCGAGTCAGGTCGGCCTGCCAGTCGTCGCTTTCGACATAATCCAGCAGCGAGCGGTTGATCCCTTCGCGCAGCCGGCTTTGCGGCGGCAAGGCGATGCCGTATTCCTGTCGGCCATAGGTCCCCTGCAGCAGGCGCACATCCTCGGCCATGCCCTGCGTGCGGGCATAGCGCAGCAGCGGGTCGTCATGGACGAAGGCGTCGATCTCGCCCTCCGACACGGCGGCCATGCCTTCGGACAGCTCCGTGAAGCTGACATCGGGCGCGATGCCCTTTTCTGCCAGCCATTGTTCCGCCGCCGATCCGCCGATCACGCCGACCTGCTTGTCGGTCAGGTCGGAAGGCCCGGTGATGTCGCCCCCAAGCTGCCCCGCCGTCAGCGAGGAAGCCAGCATGCCGGTGAAGGTCGAGGTGATGATCAGCGCGGTGAACATCCAGATCAGCGCGACGATCTTGCCCGCCGGGCTGCGCGGCGCCTTGTCGCCATAGCCCACGGTGGTCATGGTGACGGCGGAAAACCAGAACCCCGAACCCAGGCCGCGAACATCCCTGGGGAACTCTTCCTCGTTATGCCGGCGTTCGGCCAGCCAGAACAGCAGGCCCACGAACGCGAGCACGGCAATCAGCGGCAGCAACCCCATCAGGAAGTTCATGCTGAAGAAATTTCCCAGCAGCGACAGCCAGTTCGGCCCGCGGTCGGGCACGGCGATGCCGAAGCCGGTCGAGTAGAAGGGGTGGGTGAAATCGACCTGCTGTTCGCGGTCGGCGGTGATGGTCAGCGCGCCGACGCTGGCGTCGTATTCGCCGCTTTCCAGGCCGCCGATCATGTCGGTCAGTTCGGCCTCGACGAAACGATACTCATAGCCGCTTTTCGCGGCGACATCGCGCCACAGGTCGATGGCAAGACCGTCCCATTCGCCGTCCGGGCCCTTCATCGCGAAGGGCGGCGCGACGCGGGTGGCGATCGACATCGTGCCGCCGCCGGTAGTCGTGGGGGCGGCCCTGGCGCTGTCCTGCGCGCGGGCAGTCGGAGCGCCGAACAGGAAGAGCATTGCCAGGGCGGCGAGGAGGCGGGCGAACGGGCGCTTCATCGTCATGGCCACCAACATGGCGGGGCGGGGACGGAAAGGAAAGCCCCCGCGAATCCGTGCGGGCGGACAGACGTTCATCGCCTGTTCGCAAGCGCGCTGCCATCCTTGTGCGATCCGGCCTTCGGAGTCATAGAACGGCTTTCGGCAATCGGCCCGGTCCGACAATCCCTTCAGGATACACACAATGCTGCGCAAGACCATCATCGCCGCCGCCATGACCGCAAACCTGCTGGCGCTTGGCGCATGCAATACGGTCAAGGGGCTGGGCGAGGATATCAGCTCGGTCGGCCGCGCGGGCGAGCAAGCGATCAACTGATCGCCCGCCCCGGCAGGGACCAACCCCGCCCGGCCGAGCTAGCGGTATTCGTTCCAGCTTTTCGTCAGCATCACCGCGCAATTGATGATGCCGACCAGTGAATAGGTCTGCGGATAATTGCCCCACAGCTCAAGGCTGTGCGGGTCGATGTCCTCGCTCAGCATGCCGGCGCCGGTGCGGCGGTCGAGCATCGCCTCGAACAGTTCGCGCGCTTCCTCGCCGCGGCCGGTATGGTGCAGCGCTTCGATCAGCCAGAAGGTGCAGACGTTGAAGGCGGTGTGCGGCAGGCCGAAATCGTCCTCGCTGTCATAGCGCAGCATGTGATCGCCGCGCCGCAGCGCCTTTTCCAGCACCGCCAGCGTCGAATGGAACTTGGGATCGTCCTTGGCGATGAAGCGCAGGTCGAGCAGCTGCAGCAGGCTGGCGTCGCGCTGGTCGCCGCCGAAGGTGGCCGCGATGGCGCCCGTCTTCTCGTTCCAGGCCGCCTTCAGGATCGCTTCCTGCACGCGGGAAGCATGGGTCATCCAGTATTCCTCGCGCTCCTTAAGCCCCAGCGCCTGCGCCGCATGGGCCAGCCGATCCGCCGCCGCCCAGCACATCGCCGCGGAATAGGTGTGGATGTGGGTGGAATTGCGCAGTTCCCACAGCCCGGCATCGGGCGTGGACCAGACCTTAAGTGCGCGCTCTCCGACGCGTTCGAGCGAGTGGAAATCCTCGATCCCCGACATGCGCAGCAGCCGCTGATCGGCGAAGGCCTGCGCGGAGGAGAGGATGATCTGGCCATAGGCGTCGTGCTGCACCTGCCGCCACGCGTCATTGCCCACGCGAACCGGACCCATGCCGCGATAGCCGGCAAGGCCCGCCGCCTCCCACTCGAGCAATTCGCCATTGCCGCGCACGTCATAGAGCGGCTGGATATGGCCGCCCTGCGCGTTGTCGACGATATTGCGCAGATATTCGAGATAGCTTTCCAGCACGTCGAGCGCGCCGATCCGGTTCAGCGCCTGCACCGTGTAATAGGCATCGCGGATCCAGCAATAGCGGTAATCCCAGTTGCGCCCCGAATGGGCATGTTCGGGAATGGAAGTCGTCAGGGCGGCGACGATCGCGCCCGTATCCTCATGCTGGCAAAGCTTCAGCCCGATGGCGGCGCGGATGACCGCATCCTGCCATTCGAACGGAATGGCGAGGCCGCGGACCCAATGCTGCCATTCGTCGGTTGTGCGGGCGAGCATGTCGCCGATGCCGGTGTCGATAGCCTCGGAAAAGCTTTCGTCCGGGCCGAAGAAGAAATGCAGGTCCTTTTCCAGGCGGAAGGCGCTTTCCTGCTGCACCAGCCCGACCGGCGCGTCGGTGGTGAGCCGCATCGCCATTGCGGGCATGCGGAACGAGACATGGCTGGAGCCGAAGCTGCGCTGGGGCGAAGTGTTGCCGTAATCGCAGGCCGGGCGCAGTGCCATCCGCATGCGGGGGGAGCCAGAGACGGGCCGGACGATCCGCACGAAGGCGACCGGGCGGTACATACGCCCCTTCCGCTTGAAGCGCGGGCAGAAGTCGTAGACGTCGAAGGCATTGCCGTCGTCATCGGCGAAGCTGGTCTTCAGGATCGGTGTGTTGCGCAGATAGGACTGCCCGACGACGCGCCCCCCTTCGAGCGCGATCGACCAGAAGCCGCGATCCTCGCCGTCCTCCTTGCCGTGATCGACCAGCGAGCAGAACACCGGGTCGCCATCGACCCGCGGCAGGCAGGCCCAGGTAAAGGTCCCCTCGGTATCGATCAGCGCGGAACATTGGCAATTGCCGATCGGCCACAGGTCGAGGGAAGCCGTCGCTCGCGGCGAAGCGGGCCGGGATTGCGAAACGGCGGCGGTCACATGATTCGGATCGTTCATCCCGGCGGTTTCTAACCTTCAGAATGCTGCTGTGAAGGGCAAAGCTAGGGAATGTTAAGGGCGGGCGTCTCGACAGCGTGGAAAAACCGTAGCAATCAGCCGCCTATGACAGAAACGACAGCAAGCGCCCCCGTGCACGAAAAGGCCATTCGCAGAGGCGACAGTTTCACCGACCTGCTGCTGTCCTGGCGGCTGTGGTGGCGGCATTCGGTATGCGCCAGTGTTAATCAGGCCGACGTGATCGAGCAGCGGCGCGAGGAAGCCGTGATTTCGGCCCGCTATCTGTTCATGCTGGCGATGTCGGCGGGGATCGCGGTGCTGGGCCTGCTGCTGTCCTCTCCGGCCGTGGTGATCGGCGCGATGCTGCTGTCGCCGTTGATGGGTCCAATCATCGGGCTGGGTTTCAGCCTGGCGACGGGCGATTTCGGCTGGCTCCGCAAGTCCGCCAAGGCGCTGGCGATCGGGACGGTGATCTCGATCGGCTTTACCGCGCTGATCGTGGCGCTGTCGCCGATCCAGACCGTGACCGAGGAGATCGCGGCGCGCACGCGGCCCAATCTGTTCGACCTGTTCGTGGCGCTGTTCTCGGCACTGGCGGGAGCCTATGCGATGATCCGCGGGCGCGAGGGTACGGTCGTCGGCGTGGCGATCGCCACCGCCCTGATGCCGCCGCTGGCCGTCGTCGGGTTCGGTCTTGCCACCTTCAACTGGACGGTGTTTTCGGGCGCGCTGCTGCTGTATGTCACCAACCTCATCACCATCGCGCTGACCGCGACCGTGATGGCGCGGCTCTACGGTTTCCGGACCAATCTGACGCATAACCAGACGCGGTTTCAGGACATCATCGTGATTGCCGCCTTCATGGGGCTGGCCGTACCGCTGGGGCTGTCACTCAACCAGATCCGCAAGGAAGCGCTGTTCAGTCGCCAGACGAGTGCGGCAATATCCGACAATTTTCCCGATAACGCCCGCGTATCGTCGATCGAAATCGAATTTGAAGGGCAGCCGGTCGGCGTGGTCGCCACCGTACTGACGCCCGAGATCGCGCCGCGCGCGCAGGAACTGGTGCAGCGGCGGCTGGCGCGCTTCCTGGGCGAGCCGGTGGCCGTGTCGATCGAGCAGTTCAAGGTCGGCACCAGCGCCACCGCCGCCGAGGAAGCGCAGCTGGCGGCGGCGCGGGCGCAGGCGCAGGAAGCGACCGACCGCGAGATCCGCGACCTGGTCGAGCTTCTGGCGCTGGTCGCCGGGGTGGCGGAGGACGATGTGCTGGTCGATCGCGACAATCGCCGCGCTCTGGTCAATGCCGCCCCGCTGGATGGCGCGGAACTGCTCGCCTATCGCGAGCTTGAGCAGCGGATCGCGCGGCGCGTGCCCGACTGGTCGATCACGCTGGTCCCGCCGGCCCGCACACTGCCCGAGATCACCGTGACCGAAGATGGGCCCGACGCCGAAGGGCAGCGTTCGATCGAGCTGGTCGAATGGGCAGGAACGCGCATCGCCGCGCCCATCGAAGTGACGGGTAGCGACGACGATGTGCTGCAGGTGCGGCGTCTTCTGGCCGCGAACGGGCTGGCTACGGTTCCGAAGGAGGGCGGCTCGCCGGGCCGCGTCCGCCTGCGCTGGGCGCCACCCGATACGCCGGCGGTGGACCTTCCGCGCGAGGAGGACGTAGAGCCCCGCGAAACGCCGTAAGCGTTCGTTCGGGCCGCCCGGCGGGCAAGCGGCCCGACCCGTTCAGGCGGCCAGCTGGTAGGGTTCGATCTCGCCCGCCAGATAGAGCTTCTTTGCCTTTGCGCGGCTGAGCTTGCCCGAGCTGGTGCGCGGCAGGGTGCGCGGCGGGACCAGTTCGACGACGCAGTTCATCCCGGTGATGGCGCGGACCTTGTCGCGGATCTCGTCATGAAGGCGTACGCGCTCGACCGGGTCGGAAACGCGGCAATGCACCAGCACGGCGGGCACTTCCTCGCCATTGTCGGCCTGGATCGCGAAGGCGGCGATGTCGCCCTGGTGGAAACCGGGAAGCTGTTCCACCGCCCATTCGATGTCCTGCGGCCAATGGTTCTTGCCATTGATGATGATCATGTCCTTGGCGCGGCCGACGATGAACAGATAGCCGTTCACCATGTATCCCATGTCGCCGGTATCCAGCCATGCGCCCTTGCCGTCGTCGCCGGGGACCAGGCATGCCTCGGTCGCCTCGGGGTCGCGGAAATAGCTGTGCATCACGCTGGGGCCGCGGCACCAGACCTTGCCGATCATGTGGTCGCCCAGCTTGTGCCCGTCCTCGCCGCAGATCACGACTTCCATGTCGCGCACGGCCTTGCCGCAATTGACGATGGCGCGGTAGCGGGCCGGGCGCGACAGGTCGCGCGGCACGCCCGACAGGCGCTCTTCCTCGACCAGTTCGACCTTGATGCCTTCGCCGGGCGGCATGATGGTGACGGCCAGCGTCGCTTCGGCCAGGCCATAGCTGGGCGTGAAGGCATTGGCCTTGAACCCGGCGTCGGCAAAGGCATCGACGAAGTTCTGCATCACGTCGGGCCGGATCATGTCCGCGCCATTGCCCGCCAGCCGCCAGCGCGAGAGGTCGAAGCGTTCGGCCACGTTCGACTGGCTGGAAATGCGGCGCGCGCAGATGTCATAGCCGAAGGTCGGCGAATAGCTGATCGAATTGCCCTCGTTGCGGCTGATCAGGTCGAGCCATGCGAGCGGGCGGCGGGCAAAATCCTCGGTCTTGAGATAGTCGCCCGAGACCTGGTTCGCGATCAGCGACAGGAAGCAGCCGACGAGACCCATGTCGTGATACCACGGCAGCCAGCTGATGCAGCGGTCGTTGGGCCCCACGGCCATGCCGTGCGAGTGCCCCGCAAGATTGTTCAGCAGCGCCTTGTGCGTGACGGCCACGCCGTGCGGGAAACGGGTCGAGCCGCTGGAATATTGCAGATAGCAGATGTCGTCGCTCGACACTTCGGGCAGCGCGACCTCTGCCGCTTCGCGCGCTGCGAAGCTGGTCCAGTCGATTCCCTGGCACCCTTGCCGCGCACAGGCGGCTTCGGCCATGGTGGCGATCTCGGCGGGATAGAACAGCACCTTGGGATCGGAACTGGCGAGCTGTACCGCCAGCTGGTCGATATAGCTTTCCTTGCCGCCGAAGCTGGTGGGCAGCGGAAGCGGCACCGGCCATGCCCCGGCATAGACCGCCCCACAGAACAGCGCCGCGAAATCGGTGCCGGTCTCGGCGATCAGCGCGATGCGGTCGCCGGGCTCGATCCCGGCGGCGATCAGGCGCCACGCGGCCCTGACCGCATCATCGCGCAATTCCGCGAACGGATAGGCCCGCACCAGCCGGCCGCGCGCATCGTGGAAGTTCAGCCCGCGCTTGCCGCGCGCGGCATAATCCAGCGCCTCGGCAAAGGTGCCGAAATCGGCGAAGCGGCGTTCGAGTGCGTCTTCGTTCGGTGTGGGGACGAGATCCTCGGCCCGTTCGGGGGTCTGCGTCATGATAGTGTTGCTTTTCCCGTTCATGCAAAATGTCCGGCAAGCCCGCGGCCTGATCGGAGTGAAGTCCGCTGCCTAGCGGATCGGGGGCTGAATGCCGAATGAAGCACCACCGCTGCACGCCGTGCGGCAACGGTCCGGTGCGCATCGACTGCTGAACGACGCGTCGAAAGCGGCATGCTTCGTCCTGCTCCCTATCTGCGCAACCCGTGACAGCCTGACATTAACCTCTTGTCGACCTGGATCGCGGGCCGTTCCCATTGTTACGGGAGTGTGGCACGATTAAGGCGGTATGACAGAGGATGCGGGCCCTTATCCACGAACTAATCGCCGCGCAAGGGTGGTGAAGCCGCTCGATCCGGCGCGGCTGGAGGAGCTGGCGCTGCATTATGTCGCGCGATTCGCGACGACGGCGAAGGGGCTGGAGCGCTATTGCCGGCGCAAGCTGCGCGAGCGCGGCTGGAACGATGACGAGCCGCAGCCCGATATTGCTGCGCTGGTCGAACGCTTCGTCCGCAGCGGATATGTCAATGACGAGGAATATGCCCGCGTGCGGCAGGGCGGGCTGCTGCGGCGCGGCTATGGCGCGCGGCGCATCCATGCCGCGCTGGACGCGGCGGGCGTGGCGCCCGACGACCGGCACGAGGTCGCGGACGGCGAGGCGCGGCAGGCGGCGCTGCGCCTGGCGCGCAAGCGGCGGTTCGGTCCGTTCGGCCCCGATGGCGTGCCGCCCGGCGACAGGGCGCTGCGCGAAAAGCAGATCGCCGCGATGATCCGCGCGGGCCATCCACTGGACAGCGCGCGCGAATTGGTCGATGCGGCGGATCGGCAATCCGCGCTCGCCTGGGCGGGCATGATGGACGAGGATTTCTGAATGTCGCTTCGCACCGGGATTATCGCGCTTTCGCTGGCGCTGGGCGCGTCGGCCTGCACCCAGGCGGAGACCCCTGCCAGCACGGCCGTCGCCGAAACGGCCGCGGTCCACCCCGAATCGGGTTTGCCGATCGTGCCGCTGACCATCACCAGCGGCGGCAGGGACATCGATTTCCAGGTCGAATACACGACCACGCCGCAGGCCGAGATGAAGGGGCTGATGTTCCGCACGGAACTGGGCCCGAACGAGGGCATGATCTTTCCCAACAAGATCATGAACCCCGGCTCTCCGCCCGCGCCGCGCAGCTTCTACATGAAGAACACGGTGATCCCGCTGGACCTGATCTTCATCGCGCCCGATTCGACGATCGAGAGCATTGCCGCGAACGCGGTTCCCTATTCGCTCGATTCCATCGAATCGCAGGGTCCGGTGATCGCGGTGCTGGAAATCGCGGGCGGACGCGCCGCGGAACTGGGGCTGAAACCCGGCGACAGCGTGGTGTGGAGCGAGCCTGCCGGCTGATCGGTGGGCGGTTTACGGTGCAGCCCCGCGCTTCGGGCGTTGCGGTGCGCAGCGGCCCGCGCTAACGGAATGGCGCGATGAACATTCTCATGAAGATCTTCACCTGGTGGGACGGCGCCACCATCGGCACCCTGATCGATAGCTGGCGTCATGGCGAGGAAGTCGGCCAGGACGCGCAGGGCAATCGCTATTTCCGCGGGCGCAAGAAAAATGCCCAGGGGAACGAGCGGCGCTGGGTGATCTATTCGGGGTCGAACGATGCCAGCCGCGTGCCTGCCGAATGGCATGGCTGGCTGCACGGGTCGGGCGATGACGTGCCCGAAAGCAACCTTCCACCGCCGCGCATCTGGGAAGTGGATTATACGCCGAACGCCACCGGCACGATGGGCGCCTATCGTCCGTCGGGCGCGCTGGAAAAGGGCGGCGTGCGCGCCCGCGCGACCGGCGATTACGAAGCCTGGTCGCCGGACCAGTGATTTCCGTGCGTTCGCTGGCCGCCGCCGCCAGCCTGATGGCGCTGGCGGCATGCGGCATGTTCGGCGAGGATGAGGCTGCGCCCCCTGCCGAGGAGACGAGTGGTTCTGCCGAGGAAGCGCCCGCCATCGCCGCGCAGGCCGAGAACGAGACGATCGCAGCCGATGAAGACGAGGCAGAGGGCGAGGACGTTCCCCAAGGCACGCCGATGGAAGAGCGTGTCGCCACGCTGGGCCTGCTGAACAAGCGCAACAATCTGACGGTCGACGTCGAACTGAAGCCGGGTGAAGAGACGATCGTCGACGACGTGCTGATCCGGCTGGCAAGCTGCGAGCGCCGCCCGCCATGGGATCCCGATCCCGAGACAGGCGCCTTCGTGCAGGTCGCGGTGCGCGATCCGGGGCGGGGCGAGGACGCGGGTTTCCGGCGGATCTTCTCGGGCTGGCTGTTCCTGAACAGCCCTTCGCTCAACGTGGTCGAGCACCCGATCTATGACGTCTGGGTCAAGGACTGCGCGATGAGCTTCCCCGGCGAGGAAGCACCCGAAGACAGCGAGTGAAATCCGTCGGGCAGGCTGGCGAAGCTGGCCTCCCTGGTCGGGCGCAGCGCCTTTTCCAGCAGGTGCAGATATTCCGACTGCTGCATGGCGACGGCCCCCATCGTGGAAAGATGCGGGGTCATGAACTGGCAGTCCAGCAGTTCCAGCCGCGATGCCTTCATCGCGGCGACAAGCCAGCATAAAGCCACTTTCGACGCATCGCTGACAAAGCTGAACATCGATTCGCCGCAGAACACGCGGCCGAAGCCAACGCCGTACAGCCCGCCGACCAGTTCGCGGCTGCCGCCGTCGCCGGTCCAGCATTCGATGGAATGGGCGCTGCCCATGCGGTGGAGGAGGCGGTAGCTGGCCGCGATGCGGTGGCTGATCCAGCTTTCGGTGCCATCGTCGATCCGGCTGGGGCGGCGCGGGGCGGCGCAGGCTTCCACGACTTCGGCAAAGGCGGTGTTGCAGGTGACGGTGAAGCGGCCGGATCGCAGCACCTTGGCCAGCGAGCGGGAGACATGCAGGCCATCGAGCGGGATGATCGCCCGTTCGCGCGGTTCGATCCACATTACCTCGGCGTCGTCGCGCGATTCGGCCATGGGGAAGATGCCGCTGCGATAGGCCAGCATCAGCAGTTCCGGATCGATCACGTCCTGCGCGTCTTCGGGTCGGCTGCGGTTGCTCATCGCGGGGCATCATGCCGCCAGATCGCGCCGCTGTCACCGCTTGATGCAAAAGGCCAAACGACTGCTTGTCAGCGGCGTCACTTCGCTATAGAGGGCCAGCTTCCTGCAGGGGTGTAGCTCAGCTGGTAGAGCATCGGTCTCCAAAACCGAGGGCCACGGGTTCGAATCCTGTCACCCCTGCCATTTCCTTCCAGACACGGTGAAATGATCCGCAGCGACCTTTTGGTCGCGGTGCGGTCCCGCATGGCAATAACCGGCTCTGTAGGGGGGTATCGACCGCGCGTTCTTTGACGTGAAGCCAGGGAGGCGGCGCGGTCTTCGAGATGGAAAACATCAGGGCCGCGATATCGTTCCCGCGGCCCTGCATTTTTTTTCGGGTCCTGGATCGGCCCGTTTTCCATCAGGCCGCCAGTTTCGATCAGGCTGTCAGTCCTCGCGCGTCTCGACCGCGAAATCCTTGCCCGCGGTCCTGTCGCCCCTCGACAGGGCGAATACCACGCCCGACAGCGCGGCCAGCGCGATCAGGTTGGGCAGCGCCATGGTGGCGTTCGAGATGTCGCCAAGGCGCCAGACCAGCTGCGAAGGCTGCGTCGCGGAAAACCAGATCGCGATGCACCACAGCACCCGCCAGATGATGTGCAGCACCTTCTCACCCCGCGCGTTCGAACCGGGGAGCCGGTCGTAGAGGAAGGTGATCGC
This sequence comes from Croceicoccus marinus, assembly GCF_001661675.2. NCBI lineage: Bacteria > Pseudomonadati > Pseudomonadota > Alphaproteobacteria > Sphingomonadales > Erythrobacteraceae > Croceicoccus > Croceicoccus marinus. Next base: position 250,526 of record NZ_CP019602.1, read on the forward strand.
GCGCTCGCCGTAATAGCTCCAGGTCAGAAGCGTGGTGAACACGAACAGGATCAGCGCCACCGACGCGACCAGCGTGCCCAGCGGGATATTGCCGATCAGCACCGGGAAGGCGGCGGCAAAGGCCGCGCTGGTGGTCACGAACCCCGATTGCGCCGTGGTGCCCAGGTCCGACTGCCAGACATGGCGCACAGCCTCGCCATTATGGGTGAAGGGGCCCTCGACGGTCAGGATCACCAGTGCCGTCATGGTGCAGATGATGATCGTGTCGATGAAGGTGCCCATCATCGCCATGCGGCCCTGCAGCTGCGGATCGTCAGTCTGCGCGACGGCGTGGGCGATCGGGGTCGAACCCTGCCCGCTCTCGTTCGAGAACAGGCCGCGCGCCACGCCCGCGCGCATCGCCATGATGATTGCCGCGCCCGCGAAACCGCCGCTGGCCGACTGGGCCGAGAAGGCGCCCGCAAAGATGCGGCTGAAGGTTTCGGGGATGTCCGCGATATTGATGATGATCGCGATGACCGCCATGATGATGTAGCATACCGCCATGAAGGGCACGACCTTCTCGGCGATGGAGCCGATCGACTTGATGCCGCCGATGATGACGACGAACACGGCGATGGCGACGATCAGCCCGCCCAGCCAGCGTTCGATCCCGAACAGTTCGTTGAGGCCACTGGCCACTTCGTTCGACTGGATCGAATTGCCGGTGACGAGGCCCGAGAACAGCGTGCCAATCGCGAAGATCACCGCCAGCCACGTCCACTTGGGGCCCAGGCCCTGCGTGATGTAGCTCATCGGGCCGCCGCGCCAGTTACCCTCGGGCGTCTTCTCGCGGTAGCGGATGGCCAGCGAACCCTCGGCAAAGCCCAGCGCCATGCCGATCAGCGCGGTGATCCACATCCAGAACACCGCGCCCGGCCCGCCCAGCGCGATCGCGGTCGCGACGCCCGCCAGATTGCCGGTGCCGACCTGACCCGACAGGGCGGTCGACAGCGCGGCAAAGGGGCTGATCTCACCCGCGCCCTTGCTCTTGCGGCTGGAGAACAGGCCCGCGAAGGCGCTGCCCAGCTTGAGGATCGGATAGAAGCGCAGGCCGATCATGATGTAGAGGCCGATGCCCAGCAACATGATCACCATCGGCGGAACGGGGATGACTTCGGCCCCGTCCCATGTGCCGCCCCAGATGAAGTCCGAGACATTGGTGACTTGATCGATCAGGCCCGAAGGCGCTGCCTCTGCGCTCATAGTTAGGAGTTTCCCCAGTCCGCTGTAAAAACAGGTCCGCCATGACAAATTAGTTGCAACGGCTACCTGTTGCTCCGCGCGATGGCCAGCCGCAATCGCCATCGGCCACCGGTTTCGTGCCAGCTGCCGCGATGCGTGCCCTGCGGATGCTCTTGCACGACGGGGCCGGCGGGGCTATGTGCGCGGTGTTTCCAGTCATCGGGAATTGTCAAAGCTGTCTCCGACCCCCGGTCGGCGCGGCGATGAGCCGATGGCGAAAGGGCCCTGCCGACAGGGTTTAAGAACAACAGGATTTGGAAAAGAAGGCATGGCCAAAACACCCGTGGCAAAGCCCGCAGAGCCCGCGAAGAAGCGCAAGACCTCTCCCGGCGAGTTCATTCGCCAGGTCCGCGCCGAGGGTTCCAAGGTCGTCTGGCCCAGCTGGGCCGAGACGGTGCAGACGTCGATCTTCGTCGGCATCATGATGCTGATCCTGTCGCTGTTCTTTCTGGGGATCGATTCGCTGTTCGGCGCGGTGATGCGCTGGCTGCTGACGCTCGCCTGATCTCGACAAGCCAAGTGATTTCGCGGCCATGGCGCGCCGCACAACGGATTTGAAGGAAGACCAATGGCTCGCTGGTACATCATCCACGCCTATTCGGGTTTCGAGAACAAGGTGAAGGAAGCGATCCTCTCCGAGGCCGAGCGCACCGGCCTGGAAGCGCTGGTCGAGGCGGTGGAAGTCCCTTCGGAAACCGTCACCGAGGTGAAGCGCGGCAAGAAGGTGCAGTCCGAGCGCAAGACCATGCCCGGCTATGTGCTGGCCAAGCTGGCGATGAACGACGACGTCTATCACCTGATCAAGAACACGCCCAAGGTGACCGGCTTTCTGGGTGCGAACAACAAGCCGCAGCCGATTTCCGACCGCGAGGCCGCCCGCTATTTCGGCGCCCGCGACGAGGCTGCCGCCGCCCCCAAGCGCGAGATCAGCGTCGATTACGAGATCGGCGATTCGGTCAAGGTGCTGGACGGCCCGTTCGCCAGCTTCAACGGCGTGGTGGAAGAGCTCGATTTCGACAAGAGCAAGGTCAAGGTCTCGGTCTCGATCTTCGGGCGCGCGACCCCGGTCGAGCTGGACTTCGAACAGGTCGAGCTGGTCAAGTAAGCGCCGCCCCGAAACTGGCGGTGGCACCGGCGTCGATCGCGCGCTAAGCCACTGGCCATGGGTGAACGCAACAAGATCTGGACCGCAGCCCTCGTCGTCATCGGCGACGAGATCCTGTCGGGCCGCACGCATGACAAGAATATCGCGCAGGTGGCCAGCTGGCTGCAGGTGCAGGGCATCCGCCTTGCCGAGGTGCGCGTGGTGCCCGACGACCAGACTGCGATCGTCGAGGCGGTGAATGCCCTGCGGCGGCGCAACGATTACCTGTTCACCACCGGCGGTATCGGCCCCACGCACGACGACATCACCGTCGATGCCGTTGCCGCAGCGATGGGCGTCGACGTGATCGTCCACCCGGAGGCGCGCGCCCTTCTGGAAGCCTATTACGACACGCGCGGCGGGCTGAACGATGCGCGGATGCGCATGGCGCGCACGCCCGAAGGGGCGCACCTGATTCCCAACCGCTATTCGGGCGCGCCGGGCATCCGCATCGGCAATGTTTTCCTGATGGCCGGGGTGCCCAACATCACCGCGGGCATGCTGGATGCGCTGACCGGCACGCTGGAGGGCGGCGATCCGGTGCTGTCCGAAACCGTCGGCTGCTGGATCGCGGAGAGCGAGGTCGCCGAACTTCTGCGCGAAGTCGAGCAGGCGCACGAGGGCGTGCAGATCGGCAGCTATCCGTTCTTCCGCGAAGGCCGATCCGGCGCGAACTTCGTGATCCGCTCGACCGACGCCGACCAGCTGGCCAGCTGCGTCCATACGCTGTGCGAAGGACTGGGCGAGATGGGGCGCGAGTTCACGCCGGACCCCCCCCGGGGGGCGCCTTCATTCCGTCCCTGAAGCCGGATCGCTTGCCGCGGCGGTTTCCGTCTCCTTTTCCTCGTCGAAGAATGAGAATCGGAATGGGCTTCCTTCGGCGGCGTCCGCCAGCTCCTCGACCGAGCGGCGGGCGATTTCCGCGCGGGGGCCGCCGTGCGGATCCGCCGCAACGGGGGCGAATGTGTAACGCGCCATCTCGATCTCTCCGGTCTGGGCGTACATGAAGGCCAGCGTCATCGACAGGTCCTGGTCGAAGGGCGCCAGCTGAGTGGCGCGGACCAGCGCGTGCTGCGCATGCTCGCTGGGTTCAAGGCCGCGATCCGCATAGCTGCGATAGAGATAGATAAGTGGCAGGGGATTGTCGTAATCCAGCTTGTTCAATCCCCCGAAGGCACGGATCGCCAGCCCATAGGCCGCATCCTGATCGGCCGCGTCGCCTGCCTTGCGGTATAGCGCCAGGGCCTTTTGCAGATGGGCGTTCGCCACGGTGCCATCGATGGCGATGGCGCGGTCGGCGACGGCGATCGCCTCGTCGTAATAGCCCGCGTCGACTTCGGCTTCGGCTTGGCCCGCCAGCACGCGCGCATCGGCGGGAAAGCGCGCGGCGACCTCGCGCGCCTTGGGCAGCAGTTCCAGCGCTTCTTCGCGCGAGACGCCGCTTTGCGAATGGGCGATGATCGGAAGCATCTTGTCCATGCCCTCTCCGACACCGAAGATGCGAACCGGGCGGATGGGCAGCATGTCGGGCGTAAGGCGATAGGTCAGCATCCGGCGGCTGCGCAGATAGGCGTCGAGGTCCTTGTCGAGCGTGTCGAGATCGCCGAACACCTGCTCAGCCGCCAGCAGCGTCGGGGTGCCGGAGGCCACGGCCTTCCAATAGGCGTTGAGCTGGCCTTTCCGCTCGTCGGAGAACCACAGATAATGGACGAGGGTCCAGCTTCGTCCATAGAAATTGTCGTAGAAGCGCCCCTTCTTCTGGTCATAGAGGGCGGGGTCCAGCAATTGCCGGATCGGCACCTCGACCGCATATTGCAGTTCGCCGGCGCGATGGTTGGCAGGCCGGCCGATCTGCAGCGATCCGTCCTTCAGCACCTTGGTCGAGGCAAAGAATTCGGCCAGGCCTTCGCCCAGCCAGCGGGGCATCCCGAAGCGCGAGGTCGAGATCAGGAAATGGTGGGCATATTCGTGGAGCAGCACGGTCTGCGAGAAGTCGGGCTCGCCGCTGGTGCGGCGCAGCGGCGGAACGAAGGCGCGCGACATGCCTGCATTGGGAACATAGAAACCGGCGACGTAGCGGTCGTTGCCGCCATAGGCTTTGCGAACCTCGCGCTCGCTGCCCATCACGAAGATCGTGACCCGGTTGGAGGGGCTGGGCGTCTCGGTGTGCTTGCCCGTCAGCGTCTCCATGGCGAAGTGATAGCGTTCCAGCATCTCCGCGAAATGCTGCAGATCCGCCTCGCTCTCTTCGGCATAGATGACGAAATGTTCGCTTTCCGCCTGCAGCCAGCGAGCCTGCACAGGCGTTGCCAGCAAAAGCGAAATCAGCGCAGCGACCCAGAAGCGCACCATGACTTTCCCCCCGATGGCCGAGACCCCCGTCACGGCACTACGGACCGGTTTATGGCCGCAGAATTACGAAATTGACAAGAACCCCAAATGGGCAGGAAGCGGAGGAAGGAAGGAGGGCGGCAGGAAGCGGGGCGGCAACAAAAAAGCCGGGAAGCGCGTGGCTTCCCGGCTCTTGTACCGGTTCGGCGGTGATCGGGCGATCAGGCGCCCTGCACCTCGGCGGTGTCGATCTTGAGGCCCGGGCCCATCGAGGACGAGACCGAGATCTTCTGGACATACTTGCCCTTGGCGCCCGACGGCTTCGCCTTGATCACGGCGTCGACGAAGGCGTTGAAGTTCGCCTTGAGGTCGTCGTCGGAGAACGACAGCTTGCCGATGCCCGAGTGGATGATGCCGGCTTTTTCAACGCGGTACTGGACCTGGCCGCCCTTGGCGTCCTTCACGGCCTGCGCCACGTTGGGGGTCACGGTGCCCAGCTTCGGGTTCGGCATCAGGCCCTTGGGGCCCAGCACCTTGCCGAGGCGGCCCACGACGCCCATCATGTCGGGGGTCGCGATCACGCGGTCATAGTCCAGGTTGCCTGCCTGCATGTCTTCCATCAGGTCCTCGGCGCCGACCTTGTCGGCACCGGCTTCCAGCGCCTTGTCGGCGTTGTCGCCGCGGGCGAACACGGCGACCTTGACGGTCTTGCCGGTGCCTGCGGGCAGCGACACCATGCCGCGGACCTGCTGGTCGGCGTGCCGCGGATCGACGCCCAGGTTCATGGCGACTTCCAGCGTCTGGTCGAACTTGGCGGTCTGCAGGTCGCGCAGCGTCTGCAGCGCTTCGTCAAAGCCGTACAGCTTTTCCGCGTCCAGCTTCTCGGCCAGCATCTTCTGCTTCTTGGTCTGCTTTGCCATCGGTTCAGCCCTCCACCACTTCGAGGCCCATCGAACGGGCGCTGCCCTCGATGATCTTCATGGCCTGGTCGATATCGTTCGCGTTCAGGTCGGCCATCTTCTGCTCGGCGATCGCCTGGACGTCGCTGCGCGCGATGGTTCCGGCCGAGATCTTGCCCGGCTCCTTCGAGCCCGACTTCAGCTTGGCGGCCTTCTTAAGAAGGTAGGATGCCGGCGGGGTCTTGGTGGTGAAGGTGAACGAGCGATCCGCGAAGACGGTGATGACCGTCGGGATCGGCATGCCCTTTTCCATTTCCTGCGTGGCGGCATTGAACGCCTTGCAGAATTCCATGATGTTCACGCCGCGCTGGCCCAGTGCGGGGCCGATGGGCGGCGAGGGGTTTGCAGCGCCCGCGGGCACCTGCAGCTTGATATAGCCTTCGATCTTCTTGGCCATGGGGCCACTCCTTTTCACACTGTCGGGCGCGCGTTGGCGCAGGCCCTCATGTTAAGCGGTCAGGCAGAGGCTGCTCGCCTCCTCCCGCAGGTTTCCCGGATATTGCAAGGGAAGGCGCGCGCATAGGCGCTTTCCCGATTCGAAGCAAGCAGCCGCTTCAGGCTGCCCCCTTCATGCCGATGGCGCTGCGTAGAGGTCGTGCGCGTCGGCTTCCTCGACCACCACCTCGACGATGTCGCCTGGCTTCAGACCGGGATCGACGTCGCGGATGAAGACATTGCCGTCGATCTCGGGTGCGTCGGCCTGGCTGCGGCCGGTCGCGCCGATGTCGCCGTCCTCGTCCGCTTCGCCCACCTCGTCGATGATGACGGGGAGGATGCGGCCCACTTTCGCGGCCAGTTTCGCCGCGCTGATCCGCTCGGTCACTTCCATCAGCCGGGCGTAGCGTTCTTCCTTCACCGCCTCGGGCACCGGGTTCGGCAGGTCGTTGGCCTGCGCGCCCTCCACGGGTTCGAAGCGGAAGCCGCCGACGCGGTCCAGCTGCGCTTCTTCCAGCCAGTCGAGAAGATATTTGAAATCATCCTCGGTCTCGCCCGGAAAGCCGACCACGAAGCTGGAGCGAACGGTGAGGTCGGGGCAGATCGCGCGCCACGACTTCAGCCGGTCCAGCACCTTCGCCTCGTTCGCGGGGCGCTTCATGGCACGCAGCACCGAAGGGCTGGCGTGCTGGAACGGGATGTCGAGATAGGGGGTGACCAGCCCCTCGGCCATCAGCGGGATGACCGCGTCGACATGCGGATAGGGATAGACATAGTGCAGCCTTACCCATGGCGGCACGCCGTCCGCGGTCCGCAAGCCGCCCAGTTCGCGGGCGAGGTCGGTCATGTGGGTGCGGACCGGGCGGTCCTTCCACATGCGCTCCTCGTGCCGGACGTCCACCCCGTAAGCAGACGTGTCCTGCGAGATGACCAGCAGTTCCTTCGTCCCGGCAGCGACCAGCTTTTCGGCTTCGCGCAACACGGCGTCGATGCGGCGGCTGGCCAGCTTCCCGCGCAATTGCGGGATGATGCAGAACGCGCAGCTATGATTGCAGCCTTCCGAGATCTTCAGATAGCTGTAGTGCCGCGGCGTCAGCTTCACGTCGGGCTGCGGGATCAGGTCCACGAACGGCCCGCGGGTCCACGGTGCAGCCTCGTGCACAGCATCGACCACCTGCTCGTACTGGTGCGCGCCGGTGACGGCGAGTACCTGCGGGAAGCGGGCGCGGATCGTGTCGGCCTCTTCACCCATGCAGCCGGTCACGATCACGCGGCCGTTTTCCGCGATAGCCTCGCCGATGGCTTCGAGGCTTTCTTCCTTGGCGCTGTCCAGGAAGCCGCAGGTGTTGACCAGCACCACGTCGGCCCCGGCATAGTCAGGGCTCATCGCATAGCCGTCGGCGCGCAGGCGGGTCAGGATACGCTCGGAATCGACCAGCGCCTTGGGGCAGCCCAGGCTGACCATGCCGACCTTGGGCGAGGGCGCGATGCGGCTGGGGCGGGATTCGGTTTCGGTTACCATGGGCGCGCCCCCTACACCGCATCGCCGCGCCGCGCCAGAACGAGTGATGCCCGTTACAAACCGCGCTGCCGAGGCGATTGCGACAGGGAACAAACCGGCTTCGAGCCTTTTCATTTATTGCCGGCTGCGCTTACCGTGATGTCAGTAGATCCGGATTGCGACGTAATTGGCCATTTGCAGAGGCAGGAGATCGGATGGGACCGGTGGATTGGTTCGGCGGCATTCTGGCCGCGCTGGCGGCACTGGCGGTGGCGGCCGCATGGTACCGGCTGTTCGCGCGGCCACTGTCGGTCAGCGCGGGGCCCGGCGGGCTGGAGGTGCGGCGCAGACCCTTCGTCACCATCGGCGGCACCTATGTGCTGATCCAGCTGTCGGCCTTCATGCTGGCGCATATGTTCGCGCGGCTGTCCGATCCGTCGAAATGGTGGCTGTATTTCATGATGACGGGCGGGGTCGCGCTGTTCTTCGTGATTCCGGCGCTGTGGACCAACTATCTGCACCAGCGGCACCCGCGCCGCATCGCGCTGATCGATGCGGGGTTCTGGCTGACCGCCTATCTGGCGATGGGCGCGGTGTTCTGGCTGCGCAGCCTTTAGCCGGAGCTTGTCCGGTTGACACAGGCGACACATCCTACAACCGCCGTCACCCGGCGCGGACCCGCGGAAATGCGGGCGTTTTGGCCCTTCGGTTGACACCTGCGGGGGCGGGGAAAAATCCTGACATTGCGAAAGAGCGGGCCTGCCATCCTGGCAGACCCGCCCCTTATGTCATCACGGCCGCTGTAGGACAGTAAAACCCGCCCTTCAGAACCGCATGATCGCGCTGGCGACCAGCTTTTCGCCGTAGTGGTGGTCCAGCACCGGCACGCGCAGGTCGCCGCGGTGGATGTCGGTATCGCTATAGGTCAGCGCCAGCGAGACGGGGGCGAAGTAATATTCGGTGCCCACCGCCCAGTCGGCATAGTCCCCCGCTGGGCGCAGCCGGTTGGCGCGGCCGGTGCCGTCGTCGCTGCCGCTGGAATGGCCGACATGGCCATAGAACAGGAAGGGCGTGGCGGGGATTCCGACAGACGCGCCCAGCCTTGCATACAGATTGCTGCCCCCGATCGCGTCCTGCGAGGGAGCGTAGCTGGCCGACAGATCGACCCGTGCCGGGCCGAGCGAGGCACCGAGGCCAGCCTCCGCCTCGCCATAGTTGAGGTCGCCCTGGCCGCCCGCGAAGACATGGGCGACTGCGGCCCCGCGCCAGTCGATCAGCCCGGCATAGGCCGAGTAGCTCGCCGCCAGTTCGAAGCCGGCATCGGCGCCGCCGTGGCGCGATGCCTCGCGCAGGGTCACGCCCTGGGCGGACAGGGTGATCGCGGACGTGACCGGCACGTCGACGGCAGCGCGCAGCGCGGGATCGCCGTCGCTCCACGACAGGCCGCGGCTGCGGTAATCGGTCGTCGCCTCAAGCTCGACCGAGGGGATGCCCTGCGCATGGGCCGCAAGCGGCGCGCCGGTACCGGCGAGCACCGCGCCCATGACGAGCGAACGGATGGGGAAGGAGTACAAGACGCGTTTTCTCCACAAATATGCAAAAGGCCTGCCGCCATCGATCCGGGGGGTTGCGCCGGGGGTGGCGCAGGATCGCGGCGACAGGCCTGATATCGCGATTGACCGGCCAGCCAAGGGGCTGGACCGAGTTTTTCCGCGACCTATTTCGCCCGGCAGCGCGGCTTTATCCACATACAGCGGTCGATGTCGGGCTGGGCATTGGCGCCTGCCAGCTTGTTGCTGCCGTCGAGGGTCGAGGTCGATGCGCAGCCGGCCAGCATGGCCGCTGCTAAAAGCATTGCGGTGATCTTCATGATTTATCCTGTCCTGCGAACTTTGTTTTATCTTTGTGTGTCAGGCGGATAAAGGTTGCGTTTTGCTGGGGCGTAACCCGTTTGTAACAAAAGGTTTCTGCCGCGCTATTATTGAAGCGCGGCTATTCCATCTCGGCCAGGCGGGGGAAGCAGGCCTCGGCCTCCACCGCGTCGGGGAATTGCGGGACCAGTTCGGTCATCACCGAGCTGAAGCTCGCGTCGATCACCACGCGGTTCGATCCGGCAAAGCTTTTGCAAGTGGTGTTGGTCTGCACCGCCACGTTCGCGGCGGCCAGCGCGATGCCATAGCCGCCCGCGCGGGCGATGGCGAAATCCTGCTGCGCGCTCTGGTCGTCGCAATCGGTGGAAATCGACATGCAGCGCACGGTCGAATAGGCGACCTCGTCCAGCGTGTGCTGGGTCCAGAACAGGCGCCCCGTCTCGATCAGGCCGAACAGCATGACGATCAGCGCGGGGCCCAGCAGCGCGAATTCGATGACCGTGCCGCCGTGTTCGTCTAGCAGCAGGCGCCGCATGAAAGGGGGCCGCATCATTCCAGCCTTAACGTGATGCTGCGCGATATCTGCCCGTTCCCCACCAGGCGGCTGGGCACCACGACCGAGCTGTAGTTCGCATTGGCGTCCAGCGTCAGGTAATAGCCCGCGCTGGTGCCGCTGGCGCTGCAGACGGTGCCGCAGGACTGGGCGGTGAAACTGCGATCGGCGTTGAGGCAGGCGCAGCTGCGCGACAAATTGGTGCAGCTGCCCGCGGTGCCGTTGCAGCTGACCGATACGGCCAGCGCATTGTCGTTCGCCATGGCGCGGGCATAGGACGGCAGCGTGGTGAAGGCGACATTGTCACGCGCGTCGAACGCGCTGATCGCGGTGGCGGACAGCGATTCGTCGACATGGCTGCGGGTGATGTAATACAACCCGAAATCCAGCCCCGCCGCGATCAGCACGAACAGGCCGACCGACCACAGCGCGAATTCGACGGCGGCGACGCCGCTCTCGTCCTTGCGGAAGCGTTTGAGCAGGGGGCGTTTCATCATTTCACCAGCTTGACCGCGGTCTTGCCCGAACCGCTGCTGGAACCGTCGGAGGAGACGCAGGCGCTGCCCGCGACCGCGCCGCCCGCGGCCTTGATCTTGCCCGCGATCAGCATGAAGCAGGTGCCGCCGCCATTGGTCGAATTGCCGCCGGTCATCGACACCTCGGTACCCGGCAGGTGGACCGCGCCGCCGAAGACATTGTTCGATCCGCCGGTCCAGCTGGCCTTGCTGGTGGTGTCCGAATGGAACAGCAGGGTCGCGATCTCTCCCCCCAGTACCGATTTGGATGCGGCCAGCAGCTTCGTCTTTGCCCCGCCCGCCAGCTTGAGCGTGCCCGATGCGATGAAGCTGACGTCGCGCCCCGCCATGTCGTATCCTGCCCCGGCGGCGCCATATTGCTCGCCATTGAGGGTGGAGGTCTGCGGCCAGGTGGTGCCGCCGGTGCCATTCTCGAAATCGCCGTCGATGGTGTAGCGGCCCGGTCCGAAGAAGGCCGAGCCCGCGATCTTGAGGTCGCCCTTGATGTAATGGTTGTTGGTCTCGCCGAACACGATGCCGCTGCCGCCCTGCGTGTCGATGTCGCCATGGGCCGAGAACGCGCCGTCGCCCATGAACAGCCGCGCGCTGCCCTCCAGCTTGATCGCATAGCCCTGTTTGCTGGCGCCGATGTTGTATTCGCCGTCGCCCGCGTTCAGCTCGCTGTTGCCATTGATCTTGATGCCTTCCAGCACGGTCAGGTCGCCGTCGCCCAGCAGCATGTTGCCGCCGCCGCCCAGGGTCAGCGATTTGAAGCTGTGGTTGCCCTTGCCGGCTACGAAATAATGCCCGCCGCCAAGCGCCACGTCGCCGTTGATGACGACATCGCCGTCGCCCTTGGTGTTGGTGCCCTTGAACGAGGCGGTGCCCGAGCCGATCCACAGCACGCCGTCGCCGATGGTGACGCCGCCGCTGCCGGTATCGAAACCGCCGTTCACATAGACGTCGCTGTCCCCGAAATCGACCTTGGAGCCGCCGCCGTTGGCGAAGCCGCCGGAGATCGTGATTGTCGAGCCGGATGCGAAGGTGACCTTGTTATCTCCGCCGACGGTGAATTTCCTGATGTTGTAGGTCCCCGCCGGCAGCACATAGTCGCCGCTGGTCCCGACCCGGTATGCTGCGGCGGCGGAATTGGGCTTCCACGAAAAATCGAAATCCTTGCCATTGGGCGTCACCGGGTCCGACAGCGCGGGCAGCGGGTCGGCATCGCCGATCTGCGCCACGGCGGCGCCAAGCTCGGTGTTGTTGGCCCATGGATCGGCCAGCGCGGTCGCGACATTGTGGCGGTCCTTGGCCGGGGGCAGCGCGCTGTTCCACTGCGGCACGTTGAGGCTGCCGCCATAGCGCAGCGTATTCGCGACGAGCGATCCCGAGTTCAGCGTGATGCTGCCGCTGCCCGAGATGATGTCGCTGGCCGCGATCGACTTGCCCTTCTGGTCGAGGTCGCCGATCGCCGCCACCGAGCAATTGGGCGCATTGATCGACGCGCCGCCGTTCACCACCAGCGAAGCGCCCCCCGCGTCGAGCGCGAGGAAGCAGGGCGCGGCATATTGCGCGGTGGACGACACGATCGCCGCGCTGTCGGCGGAGACGGTGTAGCTGCCCGAAAAGCCCAGCACCGATGCCAGCATGAAGGGGATCGGGCGCGAGACCGTCACCTCGATCGCGCTGTCGCCCGCTTCGGGATAGTCGGTGAGGAGCGTGGCATCGACGCTGGCGCCCTGCAGCCCGTTGGCGAAGGCGATCATGCCCGCGACCGCGTCGATGTCGATCGCGTCGTCGCGCTGATATTCCATCGCCGTCGCCAGCGCCGCCATGTCGGCCACGCGCTGGTTCATCACCCGCTGGCCGTACCCACGGTTGAGATCGAAGGCGAGGCCGACCGCGCCGATCACGACAGGCAGGCTGAGCGCCACGATGGTGTTGACCGATGCGCGTCCATCGTCGCGAAAGCGAACGAGGAAGCGGCGGGCGGAAGAGGTTTGCGGCTCTTTCATGGGCGGCAGTCATAGCCCACTCGTATTTTCCGGATTCTTTCCGCCTATGGTGAATCCGCCGTAAAATTAGCCGCTATTTGTGCACAATCGCTGTTATCTTCATTACAATGTGAAATTACTGTTAAAAAGATAACAGCCGAATACGCAGATGCCCGTATTTTTTACAATACGCCTTCGCCCATGTCGGGCGTCGGGCGGATGACGACGATCATGTCGCCTTCCTCCACCGCATTGGCGTCCGGCTCCCAATAGCCGATGGCGCGGCCCCTGCGGTAGAGCCGCACCCCGATGCTGCCCGTGCCCAGGTGGCGCAGCGGCTTGCCGATGTCCTCGGGCTTGGCCATGCGTTCGACCAGCTGCACCCGGCCCGAGACCGAGGCGAGGTCGGCAAGATAGTCGGCGACATGCATGCCGCTGGCGCTGCCGGCCAGCAGCAGGCCGGTCATGCGCACCGGGTTGATCACATTGGTCGCGCCCGCCTGCTTGGCCAGCAGTTCGTTGTCCGCGGCGCGGATGACGACGGTGATTGGCACGCTGGGCGCCAGATGGCGCACGGTCAGCACGATCAGGATCGAGGCATCGTCGCGCCCCGCGCTGACCAGCACGGTGGCGGCGCGGTCGATCCGCACGTCGCGCAGCGAATCGTCGCGCGTGGCATCGGCCTGCATCACGTTGCAGCCCAGCCGCTCGGCCAGGGCGAGGCGTTCCTCGCTATTGTCCATCACCACGATGCATTCGGGGTCGCAGCCGCGGGCGATCAGCTCTGCCACGGCTTCCGATCCCGATACGCCGAAGCCCAGCACGATATAATGGTCGCTCAGGCGTTCCTGGATGCGGTTCATGCGGAACTTCTCCCAGCTTCTTTTGATGACGAAATTATAGGCGGCGCCGACGAAGATGAAGATCACCGCAAAGCGGATCGGCGTCACGATCACTGCTTCGACCAGGCGCGCCTTGTCCGACACGGGCGCGATGTCGCCGAAACCCGTGGTGGTGATCGAGATCATGGTGAAATAGACGACGTCGAGAAAGCTGACATGGCCGTCGACATTGTCGACAAGGCCCGTGCGGTCCCACCAGTGGATCAGCACCACCACGAACACCAGCGAGATCGCAGCACCCAGACGGATGAACAGATCGGCCCAGACGGGCACCTTGACGCGGCGGCGCAGCGGGCGGTGCACCCTCAATCGCTCGCGCCGGAGCGGCGAGGCGTTCCGAGAGACAGCCTCGTCCTGGGGGTCGTCCTTACCCGCCATCGCCGTCCTTGAATCGCTCCGCCAGCCGGTCGAGCGAGGCGTAATGGGTAAGGTCGAGCTGCAGCGGGGTCACCGCGACGAAGCCGTCCTGCACCGCTTCCAGATCGGTTTCATGACCGGGCGTATGTTCGATCGGTTCGAGGCCGAACCAGAAATAGGGAAAGCCGCGCGGGTCGGTGCTTTCGACCAGCGTGCCGCGGCCATAGTCGTGGAAGCCTTGCCGGACCACCCGGATGCCCTGCACATCCTCCGCAGGCATCGCGGGGAAGTTGATGTTGACCAGCGTGCGTTCGGAAAAATCCATGCCGACCAGCGGGCGCAGCACTTTCGCGCCCCAGCCCCGCGCGGCGGCGAAGGACACGTTCTCTCCGGCGGCCTCGTGGCTGTAGACCTGGCTGAGCGCGATCGAGCGCACGCCCGCCAGCGCGCCCTCGAGCGCGGCGGAGACGGTGCCCGAATAGGTGATGTCGTCAGCCAGGTTCGCGCCGCGATTGACGCCCGACAGGATCAGGTCGGGCTTGTCCGGCATCACCTTGCGCAGCCCCATCGTGACCGCGTCGGTCGGGGTTCCGGTGACGGAGAAGCGCCGCTCGCCATGCTGGCGCAGGCGTACCGGGCGGGTCAGGGTCAGCGAATGGCCCGCGCCCGACATCTCCTCGGACGGGGCGCAGATCCAGATGTCGTCGGAGATCTCGCGCGCGATCGCCTCGAGCACGTCCAGGCCGGGGGCGTGGATGCCGTCGTCGTTGGTCAGCAGGATACGCATCAGGCGCCAGGCTCCAGTTTCGTGAGGCCGCCCGTATAGGGGTGCAGCGCTTCGGGAATGGTAACCGACCCGTCGGCCTGCTGATAGTTTTCCAGAAGCGCGACCAGCGTGCGGCCCACGGCAAGGCCCGATCCGTTGAGCGTGTGGACGAACTCGGTCTTCTTGCCGGGCTTGCCGCTCTCGTCGAGCGGCTTGAAGCGCGCCTTCATCCGCCGCGCCTGGAAATCCCCGCAGTTCGAGATCGAGCTGATCTCGCGGTAGGCGTCCTGCCCCGGCAGCCATACTTCCAGGTCATAGGTCTTGCGCGCGCTGAAGCCCATGTCGCCCGCACACAGCAGCATCTTGCGATAGGGCAGCTCCAGCGCCTCCAGCACCGCCTCGGCGGCGCGGGTCATGTCCTCGTGCATCTGCTGCGACCGGTCGGGGGCGGTGATGGCGACCAGCTCGACCTTCTCGAACTGGTGCTGGCGGATCAGCCCGCGCGTATCGCGCCCCGCCGACCCCGCCTCGCTGCGGAAACAGGGGGTGAGGGCGGTGAGCTTCATCGGCAGCTGGTCGTGGGCGAGGATCTGGTCGCGCACCGCATTGGTCAGCGAAACCTCGGCGGTAGGGATGAGGTAGCGGCCGTCGGTGGTGCGGAACAGATCCTCCTCGAACTTGGGCAATTGCCCGGTGCCGAAGGCGGCCTCGTCACGCACCAGCAGCGGCGGGTTGCATTCGGTGAAGCCCGCCGAACCCTGCATGTCGAGCATGAAGGCGCCCAGCGCCCGGTTCAGCCGCGCCATCTGTCCGCGCATGAAGGTGAAGCGCGCGCCGCTGATCGCGGCCGCAGTTTCGAAATCAAGGCCGAGCGCGGGGCCGAAATCGGCATGTTCCTTCGGCTGGAAGTTGAAGCTGCGCGGCGTGCCCCAGCGGGCGATCTCGACATTGCCCTCTTCGTCAGCGCCGTCGGGCACGTCGGGCGCGGCCAGGTTGGGCAGCGCGGCCAGCATCGCATCGAGTGCGTCGGCCTTGTCCTTCGCCTCGGCCTCGAGCGCGGGGAGCGTGTCCTTGAGCTGCGCGACCTCGGCCTTCAGCGCTTCGGCGGTGTCGCTGTCGCCCTGCGCCATCGCTTTGCCGATCGCTTTCGAAGCCTCGTTCCGGCGGTTCTGCCCTTCCTGCGCGCGGGTCTGCAGCGCGCGGCGATCCTCGTCCAGCGCAAGCAGGCTGGTCGAAGCGGGTTCGGCCCCGCGTTTCAGCAGGGCGGCATCGAAGGCTGCGGGATCGTCCCGGACAAGGCGGATATCATGCATGGTGGTCGCGGCTATGGCGAAAGCGGGTCGGGCCTGTCCAGTGGGGAAAAATTCTTGCGCGCAAATGCGGTCGCGGCACCGGTTCGATGCGGGAAGCGCGCATTCGGTGAATTTTGCTGAAATCGCGCGGAATCCAGTCGATTCGGGGCGGCTTACGGGTCTATTGGGGCTGCAATTTCAACCTTCCGGCTGCAACGGAGCCCCCTCATGCGTATCGGCACTCCCCGCGAAATCAAGAACCACGAATACCGGATCGGCCTGACGCCCGAAAGCGTGACCGAGCTGGTGTCGAACGGCCACGAAGTGCTTGTCGAAACCGGCGGAGGGCTGGGCATCGGCGCGGACGACGCGGCCTATGTCCAGGCGGGCGCGCGCATCGTCGACGGGCCGGAAGAGATCTTTGCCAGCTGCGACATGGTGGTGAAGGTCAAGGAACCGCAGGCGGCCGAACGCGCCATGCTGCGCGAGGGGCAGATCCTCTATACCTATCTGCACCTGGCCCCCGATCCGGCGCAGACCGCCGACCTGCTGAAGTCGGGCGTGACCGCCATCGCCTATGAGACCGTGACCGGCCCCGGCGGCGGGCTGCCGCTGCTCAAGCCGATGAGCCAGGTCGCGGGCCGCATGAGCGTGCAGGCCGGGGCGACCGCGCTGGAGAAGGCGCATGGCGGGCGCGGCACGCTGCTGGGCGGCGTGCCGGGCGTGGCGCCGGGCAAGGTCGCGGTGATCGGCGGCGGCGTCGTCGGCTGGAACGCGGCGCAGATGGCGGTGGGCATGGGGGCCGATGTCACCATCCTCGACCGCAGCCCCGAACAGCTTGAGCGGCTGGGCATGTATTTCGAAAGCCGCGCCAAGACGCGCTTTTCGAACAAGGCCAACATCCACGAAGTGGTCTGCGATGCCGACCTGGTGATCGGCGCGGTGCTGATCCCCGGTGCCGCCGCGCCCAAGCTGGTCAGCCGCGAGATGCTGAAGGACATGAAGACCGGCGCGGTGCTGGTCGACGTTGCGATCGACCAGGGCGGCTGTTTCGAGACGTCGCATCCCACGACCCACGACGAGCCGACCTTCGTCGTGGACGGCATCGTGCATTACTGCGTCGCCAACATGCCGGGCGCGGTTTCGCGCACCAGCACCTATGCGCTGAACAATGTCACCTTGCCGCACGCGCTGCGCATTGCGGCAGCATTCGACGCCGGAGACTGGCGCGGCGCGCTGCGCAGCGACCCGCACCTGGCCGAAGGGCTGAACGTCAGCGCGGGCAAGCTGACCTATCGCGCCGTGGCGGAAGAGCTGGGCTATGACTTCACGCCGGTGGAGCAGGCGCTGGCCTGAGCGGAGGCCAGGCAGGAAGGAATTGAAGGAGCGCGTCAATTTCCCGAATGTTTTTGGCGAAGGGGCCATTGACACGAATCAAGCCGCGCCCTAGTTGCGCGCTCCTACCTGCAAGGCGGCGCACTGGCCGCCTCGCAAAAGTGCCCAGATGGCGGAATTGGTAGACGCACCGTCTTCAGGTGGCGGCGCTCGCAAGGGCGTGGAGGTTCGAGTCCTCTTCTGGGCACCATTTGTTCTCATCAGAACGTTCCAAAACATTGCAGAAATGGCGGAATTCTGCCATTCTTGACCTCTAGCGCAGAAAGCGAGGTCTTGTTTTGTTCCGCTTTGTTCCAACGTCTGTGGGGGCCTCGGCTGGGGGCTCCAGCTCAAAAGCCCCCAAATCGCACGAAAGTGAGGCCCCCAAATGAGCCTCAATGTGCAGGAAATCAAAGGCTTCCGGGCTGCCGACAAGTCATACAAGAAATACGACTCGCGGGGGCTGCTGCTTTTGGTGAAGCCGAACGGCTCCAAGCTCTGGTATTTCAAGTACCGCTTTGGCGGTAAGGAGAAGAAGCTGCCCATCGGCGCGTTCCCTGAGATCAGCTTGTCGCAAGCGCGCCAGCTTCGCGACCGAGCACGGCTCAAGGTTTCCGATGGCATCGATCCAATGCTGGAGCGTAAGCGCAAGAAGGCCAGGATCAAGCTAGGTGCGGAGAACACCTTCGAGGTCATCGCCAATAAGTACATCGACGAGAAGATGGTGCCCGAAGGCAGGGCAGAGGCCACGCTGCGCAAGGCGCGCTGGTTCCTCGAACTGCTCAAGCCAGCGATCGGCAATATGCCAATCAACGATGTCGATCCGCAGTTGATGCTGGCGGCGCTCAAGAAACTCGAAGCCAAAGGTAATCTCGAGACAGCGAAGAAGTGCCGCTCCTTCGCAAGCCGGGTGTTCCGGCATGGAGCTGCGCTTGGCCAGTGCCAAACCGATCCGACTTCGATCCTGCAGGGTGCACTGGTCACGCCCAAAGCACGGCACTACGCGGCGATCCTCGAACCAGAGAAGTTGGGCGGGCTGCTCCGTGCTATCGATGATTTCGAATGTTACCCGGCGACGAAGTTCGCGCTGAAGATCGCACCCCATGTCTTTGTGCGACCCGGTGAGCTTCGCCACGGCGAGTGGAACGAGATCGATTGGGACAAGGCCACCTGGACAATACCGGAAGGCAAGATGAAGGCGCGGCGGGCCCATGTGGTGCCGCTATCACGCCAAGTGTTGGACCTGTTGCGAGAGCTCAAACCAATTACCGGCAGCAAGGGCTACATCTTCCCGGCGTTCCATACGAACCAGCGCCCGATGAGCGAGAATACGATCAACGCGGCATTTCGGCGTATGGGGTTCACTAAAGAAGAAGTGACGGCACACGGACTGCGCTCGACTGCTTCAACGATGTTAAATGAAAGCGGCCTCTGGCATCCTGACGCCATCGAGCGGGCACTCGCTCATGGTGACAGCAACGCTATTCGTGGCGTCTACAATCGCGGGAACTACTGGGATGAACGCGTAAAGATGGCGCAATGGTGGAGCGACTATCTTGATGAGCTTCGACAACGCGGAGCGAGTCGCTGACTGCAATTTGAGATGGTGGCGGCTTTGCGCCCTATTCCAATCGTTCGACCGTAGATCGATAAAATCCAATTATGGCCGTTCAGTTGGGCGCCGTCCGCATGCTTCCTGATGTTGCGTGAGCAAAATAGCGGACAAGCGTCTGTTGATTCAGAAATCGCGCACCGGCTACTTAGAGGACGGGAAATTAGGGTAGCCGACATGGTGAAAAATTCTCATTCGCAGCATATCGTCACGCACTGTCGGTCATAATAAAGAGAATGAATTGTCCCAGTTCCAGCCAGTATCAGATCTTGCGGCCCGGCTAATTGCCGCCAAAAGCCAGCGGGCGATGGTCGCGCTGCTTCGGAACCAAGTCCGCCAACCCACGTCGAAGTCACTCGCCTCGGATGTCAAGGCTCATGTCCAATTGCTGGCAAAGTATCTAAACGATAACCGCGCGGGCGAAGCAATCGCGACGGCACTCGCCATGATGTTTCTCGACGCGGATCATGCCATCGCCTGCATGCGGCGCGAGGGTGTTTTGCGAGCATCGCGGTATGAATTCCGGGGATCTCTGATCGGCAGGGTTGCCAAGGCCGCGCTCAGCGTGCGCGAGCTGCTGACGGCGTCCCCTGACCGAATCGTGTATCTCGAATCGGTCGTGGCGCTTTCGCGCCTCGCCGGCAACGCCCGGGCACTACAGAAAGAGATAGAGACGACGATCCGGTCGCGCCATGCCGTGGTACTGAAGACCGTATTCGTGATGGTTAACACCTTGTTCTACCACGGCTGGTTGAACGACCATGAGGCAAGCTCCCTGAGCGGCCATCGCTACTCCTCGGAAGAGTATGCTGAAGCGGCCTCGCTCGTGTTGCGCACCTACGCTTCTATGTTTCCGGTCGATGGCGTCAGCTTCACACATGTGGACACGGACGCTTTCACGAAGAACGCGCTCGTCTACGAGCGGTTGCTTGTTGCCGCTATCCGCCTTACGAAGTTCAGGGAAGCCGAGTTCTTCATCGACGGCCTTCCGTACCGCGCCGACAGTGCGGGTGAGACCGTCACCATCTCCTCCATCGATCCCGACCTCGAGCGCTCCGTCCGACTTGGCTACATCCAGTCACAGAACCAGGGAATGATCCGCTACACGCACCTGCAGCAGACAAAGCCTGCGATCTCCATGCGCTCTGTTATCGACCGCGGCTTCGAGCGGGGCAGCTTCGGGGAGATGCTTGAGCTGGTTGAACAACCGATACGTAGATTGGTTTTGCGCCTGCCGGCCGTGCCTGAAATTTTCGAAGAGTTCTTCGCGCGCGACGATCTGTTTCTCGACGAACTCCAAATGCTCCTCGCGCTCGACGTCGACAACTTCGGCACGTTCGAGGAATTGATCTTTTCGATCACCGACCACGTCACCTCGATGGACGTCTTTAAGGTGCAGCGCTACTTCAACTTTCTCAGTTGCGCCTATCAGCGACGTCTTTCGGACCTGAAGGACGAGTCCGAGCGCGGGGAGTTGACCCTGACCTCGACTTTGCTCGTCATCCGTCACGACGACCTTATAAAGCAGATGGAGCTGATTTTCGGCGATGTGGACAAAGCCGTTGAGATCGTCTCCCTCCTGACGATGGAGCCGGGCGAGCCGCACCTCGACCTACAGTATCGCCCTTTCTTGGATACCGGGGGCTACTACGTCATAGCGCCGCACGTTGTCGCGGCTTCAAACCTCGTGCGTAACACGATCGTCGCCAACCGTCTCCGGTCTGCCGCCATTGGCCCCAAGGACCGCGTGGTCCAAGCTGTAACGGAGGCGCTGGGTTGCGCAGGCTTCCTCGTCCATAGCGACTTTGAGGTGAAGGTTGCTGGCCAAGAGTTGGAACTGGACGTTGTCGCCTGGCGCGATCGGTCGCTCTTCCTGTTCGAGTGCAAAAACGCTTACCATCCGGTGTCCGTCCACGAGATGCGCAACAGCTGGGATCATATTCGCAGCGCCAGGAAGCAGCTCGACAAGCGGCACAAGATCCTAGCGAACACCAATAATCGGGAGGTCCTCTTTCAGAAGCTCGGGTGGGATGTCGACGCGTCCTGCGAAGTCCACACCGGTATTGTCATCGGTAACCGGGTCTTCCACGGAGCAAACTTAAACGGACACCCAATCCGGCAGGCCCACGAACTGATCAACGTCCTAACGAGCGGACGCATCGTCGCGGATGAGGACAGCCTATCATTTTGGCGAGGTCCTGACTTCCAAACCGCAGATTTAATTGCCTATCTTGGTCCCGCGTCGATTGCTACGGATCAGCTGGCGGCGCTGGATCCTCGCGAATGGCGCTATTCGATGGGATACCGAGACCTCGCGTTCTCATCGTACGTACTCGACATGATTAAGTGGGACCGTGAACTGCGTGCGAGGCATGGACCGCCCGTGATTGGTGGGAGGCGGCAGGGTTTGAGCTGATCTCGGGAAATTGCTTTCGGTTAGATGCCACCGCATCGCTTGTAACTGTCGCCGACCAGTCATTGCTGCTGTGGATCGGTTTGAAGGATTGGGGGATAGATGAGTGGAAGCCAAGGCAGACAGCCTTCCGATCAACAAAACGAGGGCGATAGCATCGACCTCTTTATATCGCGAGAAGAGTTGATCGCTCGCTTGGCTGACGACGTCCGGCTTTACGATCCTGATCGCCAGAGCGGCTTCGAGCGGATGTCACGAGAGCGCTTCGAGGCGCTTGCACTCTGGGGCCTGCCGCAGGACTTTAGGGACGAGTGCTCGCCCACATCCTTCTGGTCAGCCGACCGGGAGCGGCTCCTCGCCGTGGTCTATCTTAAGGGTGGTCCCGGCAAAGTGGGCCTCGCGGTGATCGCTCGCGATGGCGAGGGACGCTACCGCCCGGTTGGACATCAGCGAGGCCTTCCGACGGTCCGGGCCGCCGAAGACATGCTGCGCGGCAACATGGGGCTATCGGCCCTCGAACTCAAACCAACCCTAAAGCCATTGCCCGACCAGCCCAAAGGGACCGACCTATTCTCGCCGATCGCCGAAGTAGATGAAACGGCCCTGCATCCCGGCTTCAGAATCCTTCGAGACGGCGTAGCGCAGCGCGGGGCGAAAGCGCTAATGGCCGAGCTTTCGCGCTGGGTGCCCGACTTGGACGGCAACCTCGCCCGAGACTTCCAAACGACAGGTTACAGCGCCCGCGTCTGGGAGATTTACCTGTCATTCGCGTTCCGCGAAATGGGCTTCCGGTTACGTCACGATCATCAGTCACCCGACTACCACTTGGAGCGAAACGGGATCGAGCTTTTCGTCGAGGCGACTACCGCTAACGCACCCGACACCCGCGCTGTGGCGACAACGGGCGGAGAACCGCCTCCCGTTCCTGATGATCGATGGTCATTCCTTGAAAAGGAAATGACACTGAAGTTCGGGTCGCCCCTACATACCAAAGTCGGCAAGCGCTACTGGGAGCTTGATCACGTCAAGGGAAAGCCATTCGTACTGGCGATCGCCGACTTCCACGCGCAAGCCTCGATGACTTGGTCGCATACAGCGCTGCCTATCTATTTATATGGTCGTTCCGCCGCCGTCAGCACCGGACCTGATGGCCGCGAATATGGCGAGGAAAAGCGTATTGACGCCTTCGAGAAGGGCTCGAACCAGATACTTCCGTTTTTCGAGCAGGATGGGACGGAGAACGTGTCGGCCGTGCTGTTTAGCAACGCGGGTACGATCGCTAAGTTCAACCGCATGGCGGTGCGTGCTGGCTTTGGTGATCGGTTCGTTACCCTCCGGCGGTCTGGTGGCTGGAACGACCCACGCCCAGACGCCTACGAGGCCATCCCTTTCGATTTTGACGTGGAGGATCCCGCTTACTGGGAAGGTTGGGCCGACGAACTCGAGCTACACCACAATCCGCGAGCGCTCTACCCCATTGACGACGCGCTGTTTCCTAACATTGCAAACTTCCGGATCGAGGATGGCGAGGGGGTTTGGAGAGGCCCATCGCCACGTGTCCTATTCTCTCGCACCGTGACGCTCGATCTTCTTGGCCGCGAAATCAACGACGATCATCAGCCTGCCGCCGGTGCAGAGGATGCCGCGGGAAAGGCCTCCCGCCGCTCTCCCTAGTGTTCAGACCGCGCTTTGACCTAAGGACGGTGATACGGCGCCCCTGACACTTGCCGACACGGAGTTGCATTGCCGATGCGTAATGCAAAGCTGTAAAAACAAAGGCAACTATCGATGAAAGTTCGCTTCTAACGTCTCGTCGGCTGAAAGCTGTCGATCCGCCAATGGTTCAATTCCAGTCCACCCACTCGAAGGCCGGGCACTAAGCGCCCGGTTCCTTCTTCTCGTCGTCCAACGGCGTGCGCAGGACGATCCGGCCATTGATAGGCACCACTTCCAATTGAAGCGAAAGCCCTTTGCGGTCGCGGTGGAACCACGCGGCTCCGATGCGGGTCCAGAAACCCTTGTCGCCCTTGTTGGCGACATGCCAGGCAAGGAATTCCGGCGGGTTAGTCTCCTGCGCGGGTGCGGTATTGCTGCGTGCCATGATGATTTCCTTTCGTGTCTGGTGGCTCGTTGCACCAACGGAAGGGCCGCACGGCCAAGGGCAGAATTCGTGTTCAACACGGGTGCGGAGCGAACTGGCGCGGGCCGGGCATTGAAGGCTGACCGCGTGCGGCCAGTTGGGTGCTTGAGAACGAAGCCGCCCGATCGAAGGGAATTCAAACACATGCCAAACCGTCACACTTGCGCCCTCGATCGCTCTCGCCCAAACGTTCAGCATACTGGTCGGATCGGATTTGCAGCGGGTAGTAGCGACACCGTAGCGAAACACGCGGCCTGCGAACGAGCGGCATTTCTTCGCAGTCTCGTGCTTACCAGTGGCTTCCAGACGTTTGAGAGGAGCCAGGACTTCGAATGGCTCGATCTCGTTGATGGGTCGGTTCCCGATGGCAGGTGCAAGCTTGTCGAGGAAATAGTTGGCCTTGACGATCGTGCCATCGGCGCGGCCATTCTGGACCATCATCTGTTCAATATACTCACGTGCGACTGCTTCGAACGTCTGTGCAGAAAGGAACTCCGCGCGGATTTTCCGCTTCCGCTTCTCAAAAGCCGGGTCGCCCCCTGAAGCAACAGCTCGTCGCGCCTCGTAGGCCGCGTCTCGCGCTTGCTTGAGGCTGATGTCGGGATAGCTGCCGATGCAGAGCTTCTTTTGCGCGCCGCCGATCCGGTATCGGAAACGCCAAAGTTTACCGCCGGTCGGCGTGACCTCAACATACAGGCCACGCTCATCGGTTACCTTGTACGGCTTATCCTTGGGCTTGAGTGCGCGGAGGCGAGTATCTGTCAGAGGCATGTGGGGGCCTTTTCATCTGGGCCTTTGCGAAATGGCCTCAAAAGGCCCACAAAAGTGTCTGGAACCCCCGAGAACAGGCGGGACGATCCGGAACGATCCAAGGGCCAAATCCCTAGGATTTCTGCGGGTTTTATAGATTATTTGGGAGAACGTGAGAAGAACAAATGGTGCCAGAAGAGGACTCGATCGGGCCGCCTAACACGTTGATTTCTGGAGTTCTTCATTCAGCCTCTCAGGCTTAGAACCATCACACTTACCATCAGCCAAGTACGCTGTAGCGGTTCGACGTCAAAACCAGGCAACCTCGCGAGATATCGGCTGACTTCTTCGACAGAGTTGCGATCCGGTCTGCGCGGGTTGAGACCCAGACCGCTGTCTGTCAAAACCCAACCGCAACTGGTAACGCCTTCAAGCGGAGTTGCGATGATGTCCGGTTTAGCTAGATGCTTCATGGGTGCGTCGGCCCTACTTCTCCAGACTGACGTGACGCCCAAAGGCAGACTGAGCAAACCAACCCAAGCATCAGCCAGAATGCAGTTAGAACGACCGCGACCATGAATTGGAGCGTTGTCGGTTTGACGCGATCCGCGACCAACCGGTTGAGCAAAGCGATAGCCGCGCCCATGAAGGTGACCTGTTTCGCGCAGTTCAATGCAACTACCAGCAGGCCCGAGAGAACAAAAATTAGCATTCAGATGCAGCGTCCGCTGGCATTGAGAGATGCTTTTTGCTGGCCTTCGCAACCCGACGGCCAACGCCGTAGGAGGCCGGCAGGCCCCTACATCATCACTGACGTCCCTGCTCTTCGCCATGGGCGAACAGGGCCTGCATGAATGCGGAATCGAACTGCTCGTCTGGGAAGGCGTCATCATCGAAATCGTCACCGATCTGGTAGACCGCAAGCGTTACGCCATGATGGACGGCGAATTCGCGATAGGACCGTAGGATGTTCCTATCGGCATGGGCGATCATGGTTTCGATCGAGCGGCGCAGGATCGAAAAAGCCGTTGGCTCGACGCCTTCGACCTGCGGCGCAAGGCGGCCATTATACAGAATGGTGAAGGAGCCGTTAGTCACATCCGCTCGCTCACGGAGCTCGGCCTGTCCCCACAGGATGCTGGGCGGTATCGCGAGGAAGCTTCCTGCGGTGTCGCCGTCAACATGCATTTCGCGGAAGGGCTGCCCGTCCGCCTCGACATCGATCATTACGGGCGGCATCAGCGCAGGGACGCTCGAGGAGGCTAGAAGGAGACTCTCGATAAGATGCTCGCGGTTGGGCATCGGCGAGACGGCGATAGAACCCAGATCCCAGATCGTGCCGCGCTGCGTGTCAAGGTTGGTCGTAGTTACCAGAAGGCGGCGACCCTTCCGGTGTTCCTCTACGATCCGCTCGACAAGTTCGGGCGAAACCTCGCGCTCGATCATTTCGAGCAAGGGACGGCTGGTTGCAAAAGCTGGTCCACCGAGCAGCCCGGAGATCGCACGCTGACGGTAGATGTCGTCCGCGTCGATTGTCGTGTAGAGGCGGCGCAAAGCGTCGTCCTCGCTTGGACCTAGAAAAGCAAAAGGCGCGATAAGCGCGCCGGTGCTGACCCCGATGACGAGATCGAAGTCGGGCCGGTCGCCGCGTTTGCTCCAGCCCGTAAGGAAGCCTGCCGAGAAGGCTCCTTTGTCCGACCCGCTGGAGATGGCCAGCAGGTCGATCGGTTCGTCGTCACCCGAGGCTCGCCTCTCCGCCATCCAGCGATCATGCCATGGCCGGATAATCTCGATTGATGCCTCTGTATCGAACCGCGTGCCGGTGAAATCAACGAGTTGTCCACCCATCCGCGCCGCCGAGGAAACGTCTTCGCGCTCGGGCAGAGTTGCGCAGGCACCGAGCGCGGCAGAAAGGACGATCAAAAGCATCGCTCTCGGCGATGTCCGTCTTGGTATCCGCGAGGCGATACCAGGCCTGCGTCGCATGCTCCTATTTGCCATATCGCGCCATGAAGGTCTGATACGCGGCCGCAGCAATCCGGTGACATTCGTCGATCGACGCCTTCTCGCGCGAGCCGTACAAGCGCGGATCGAAAATCCCGACCTTGCAAAGTTCACCCAATTGCTGGGCGGCAAGTTCATGATCGTCGCACGCTAGCTCGCCCCGCCCGGCCCATAGCGCGATCATGCTCGCTACTTCGCGGTTGCCGCGTTGGGGGCCGTTATACATGAAGGTCGAAGTAGCGAGCGGAAAGCGGTCGAAGCCGCCGATGCAGATGCGGCACAGACGCAGCACGTCGTCGTCACGCCCGAACATGCGTGCGAGGCGCGTGGTGATGACCTTGAGACCTTCGGTCGCGGTCATGTCACGGAATTCCGGTGGTACGATCTCGCTGCGCACCCGGGTCAAGGAATGCTCGACCACCGCAACGTAAAGTGCGTTCTTGTCGCGAAAGTGATTGTAGAGCGTCGGCTTGGCGACTTTCGCCTCGCGCGCCACTGCATCCATGCTGGTACCCTCGAACCCCTCGCGTACGAACACGCGCTGAGCCCCGGCGAGAATAGCCGCCCGCTTCTTCGTCTGCGTGATCTTGTTCATCTGCTCCACTTCGTTCCGATCTGAAAGTGGCCATAGGCGATTCGGTTTCAGAAAGCCAACCCGAAGGTTCATGATGAACTTTTGGGTAGCTTTTCTGCTTGGCGTTCGGAATCGATATACCTATTGATCTCTCGCTAAGTTATTCGACATATTTCGTATCTTCTCAGCGCCTTAACGCGACTTTCGCGCAGGAGCGGCTGCTGAAATCCTTCAGGAACAAGCGACTGACTTAGCAAATTCGTTCTAGATTGTACTAGACGGTTCAGAGCGAATCGCCTAGCAGGCCAGCCCATTATGATCAGACTCACAATGCGACCAGGCCACCATCGCCGATGGATAGCCGCCGTTTTTTCGGCGGGTCTGGCAGGCTGCGCCACGGTCGGTCCTGATTACGAGCGGCCTCCTATCGAGGCGACAGCGACCGACTGGATCGATCGGGAAAGCGTACCGGTCGCCGAAGCGGAATTCATCGCCTGGTGGCGCAATCTGGGCGATCCGGTGCTCACTCGGCTGGTCGAAGCTTCGCTGCAGGACAATCTGACGATCCGACAGGCACTCCTTCGGGTCGAGGAAGCGCGGGCGCGACGCGCGCAAATCAGGGCTTCCGCGCTTCCATCGGTCGGAGCCGATGCCTCCGTCACCGCGCTGCAGCAAAGCCTCAACGCCAATCCGGGTTTTGCACAGATCCCCGGCTTTCAGCGAGAACTTGAAATCTACGATGTCGGGGGGTCGCTCGCCTGGCAGATCGACCTATGGGGCCAAACGCGCCGCGCTCTGGAAGCGGGCGATGCGCGCATCGAAGGCGCGATTGCAGCCGCCAACGGTGCACGGCTCGCCGTGGCCATCGAGACGGCTTCGACCTATCTTGCCCTGATCGGATACCAATCCGAGCGCGGCGCGCTTCTCGCCAGCATCGCGGCGCAGCGCGAACTGCTGGCGCTCTCGAATATTCAGCTTCGCGAGGGCGAAATATCGCGTGCCGACCTGCTGCTCGTTGAAAGCGAGCTCGCCCGCATCGAAGCCGAGCTTCCGCGCCTCGATGTCGAGATAAGGGCTGCTGCCCTGGCTCTCGGGCCGCTGATCGGCGGGTTGCCGGAACGAGAGATCGCGCTCGCGACCGAGGATCGGAACGAGGTCGCGCTGCTCGACGTGCCTGTCGGCCTGCGCGCCGATCTGCTCCGAAGGCGCCCCGATATCGCGCGCGCTGAACGCGAACTGGCGGCCGAGACCGCCGAGATTGGCGTCGCGAGGGCCGAGCTTTTCCCGCAGCTGCGCCTCAACGCGGCAGGGGGCTTCTCATCGATCGCGCTAGATACGCTCTTCGATGGCGACAGCACCAGCTATTCCATCGTGCCGTTTTTGTCGTGGCGCGTCTTCGAAGGCGGTCGAATCCGCGCGGAAATCGATCTCGCTCAGTTGGAAGCGCGCCGGGCTGCGCTTGCTTACGAGCAAAGCATTCTAACCGCGCTCGAGGAAACCGAGACGGCCATCGCCCGCTACGACCTGGGACGTGAGGCACTTGCACTGAGCGAGCGCGCCGCGACCCTTTCGGCAGAAAATTACCGCCTCGCCCGCATCCAGTTCCAGTACGGCGCGATCGACCAGCTTCGCTTGCAAGAGGCTGAGCGGGGTCTGCGGAATGCGGAACGCGGCCGAGCGATTGCCTATCGCCAGGCGAGTCTTGCCATGGCGGGGCTGTACGCCGCACTCGGCGGCGGCTGGCAGGCCGCACCATCGGGAGACCCATCGTGAAACATACCCTCGCCCTTTTTGGGTCAGCCTTCTTGCTGGCTGGCTGTTCCGAAACGGAAAAACCGCCCGAGCCCAGACCTGTCGCCTGGGTCGAAGTCGGCGCTTCGGAAACCACATCCGACGATCAAGTGACCTTCCCGGCGCGCGTACGCGCCGAACAGCGCGCGTCACTCAGCTTCGAAGTCGGTGGGACCCTCACCTCCGTACGCGCCGAGATCGGCGATCGGGTCGGACGCGGCGCGGTGGTCGCGACACTCGATTCCGCGACCTATCGCTTCAATGCCGCGTCTGCCGACGCGCAGGTCGTCGAAACCCGCGCGCGGCTTGCGCGCGCCCGACAGGAAGCGGAGCGACAGCGCGCGCTCTTTGCCGAGGGTGCAACCTCCGAGACGCGGCTGGAGACCGCCGATGCCGAGGTAAACAGTCTCGAGGCCCTTCTAGATGCCGGGCAGGCGCAGGCTGGCTCGGCGCGCGAGACGCTTTCCGATACCCGATTGCGCGCCCCCTTTTCGGGTCGTGTGGCGCGCAGGATCGTCGAGCCGGGCACCCAGGTCTCCCCCGGCCAGCCGGTGCTCGAGCTCGACGGTTTCGGAACCGAAGTGGTCTTCAGCGTCCCCGGAACGCTGCGCGATCGGCTTGCCACCGGTCAATCGGTCGAGGTGCTCCGACCGGGACGCGACGTGCCAGCTCTTGCGGCGACCATCACCGAGATTTCCAGCCGCGGCAGCGGGCCGGGCGCCTTCGAAATCGTCGCACGGGTGATGGCCGGTGAAGGGACGATCGAGCCCGGCGAGGTGGCCGAGGTTCGCCTGTCTCGCGACGCCGGTAACGAAGAACCGCGGCCACAGTCCGCCACTTACGCGATACCGCTGACCGCCATCATGCCCACCGGTCCCGATCGCGGAGAGGTATGGGTCGTCGACACGCAAACCGATAAAGTTTCCGCGCGCACCATCCGGTTCGAAGCGGCGAGCGAGAACCGCGTTACGGTAACGAGCGGGCTGAAGAGCGGCGACGTCGTCGTCAGCAAGGGAGCAGCCTTTCTGCAAACCGGTGAGCGCGTCAGTCTGATCGGCGCCGGCGCGCGGCGGTTCGCATCGTGAGCAATCTTTCGGAACTCGGCTTCCGCTACCGCGCGGCGGTTTTACTCATCGTCGTGCTCGCGATGATCTACGGCGTCGCGAGCTATTTCACGCTTCCCGCGCGCGAGGACCCCACGATCACTATCCGCGAAGCCGTGGTCGTTACCGCGCATCCGGGGATGGACGCGACACGGGTCGAGACCCTCATCACCACCCCGCTCGCCGAAGCTATCAAGACGATGCCCGAGGTCGACGAAGTGCGTGCCACTTCAATGGAGGGACAATCGATTATCCATGCCGAAGTCGCCTTCGCCACCGACGATCTTGATCAGGCGTGGGACGAACTGGACGAAAAGGTCGAGGAGACTGTGGGCCAGTTCCCTGAAGGTACGATGGCGCCAATCATCAACGACGAGTTCGGCGATGTCGCGGTCATTACGCTGGCGTTGCAATCTGCCGATTTCCCGATGGACGAGCTGGGCGATCTTGCGGAGCATGTGCGCGACCAGCTCTACACCATTCCCGGCACCAAGCGCGTCGACATCCTGGGTCGACCGCAGGAGCGGGTCTATATCGAGATGAGCAATGCGGTGCTCGCCCAACTCGGCGTTCCGCTCGATGCGGTCGCTGCGGCGCTCGCACAGCAGAACGTCGTGGCGCCCGGTGGCGCAATCGAGACCGAAAGCCGCCGATTGTCGATCGAACCGTCGGGCGCCTTCGAAACACTTGAAGACGTCAGAAACCTTTATCTCGACCTCGGCCCGGCAGGGACCATCCGGCTCGGCGATTACGCGCAGGTCAGCAAACGATCTATCGATCCTCCGTTGCAGCGCGCCTATTTCAACGGTGATCCTGCCATCGTCTTCGCCATCTCGATGGACGAGGCGCAAAGCGTGATCAACTACGCCGATCGCGCGCAGGAAACGATCGACGACGTGCGCCAGTCGCTGCCCGCGGGCATAACGCTTGAAACCATGACCTGGCAGGCCGAGCAGGTGAAGAACGCTGTCTACGGCGTTAGCTTCAACGTCCTCCAGACGTTCGCCATCGTGCTTGCGACCATGATCCTCTTCCTTGGCCTTCGCACGGGGCTCGTAATCGGCGCAGTGGTTCCTGCGGTCGTGCTGATCACACTCGCAATCATGGGCATGTACGGCATCAAGCTAGAGCGTATGAGCCTTGCAACCATCGTTATCGCGCTCGGCCTGCTGGTCGATAACGGCATTGTGATCGCGGAGGATTTCGAACAGCGCCTCGCCGAAGGCATCGACCGGCGCAAGGCTATCGGTCAGACGGGCGGAGAACTCGCCGGGCCGCTCCTCGCGTCGACACTCACCATTATCCTTGTGTTCCTGCCGCTCATGCTCGCGCAGCAGGAATCGGGTGAATACACGCGCAACATTTCGCTCGTCATCCTGATCGCTCTGTCGAGCTCTTGGCTGATCGCGGTCACGGTGATCCCCACCCTGTGCTATTGGTTCGCCAGGCCACCCGAGGAGCAACAGAAGGGCAAGATCAGGGCCAAGGTTGACGAAACGTTCGACTGGGGATCGGCGCGCTACGAGAAGCTTCTTCGCTGGGCGCTCGCGCATCGCAAGCTCTATCTTGGCGGCATGGCCGCGCTGTTTGCTATCGCAGCGGCATCGCTGCAGCTGGTTCCGCAACAATTCTTCCCCTCGTCCGACCGTGCGCAGATACTCGTCTATGCCGACATGCCCGTAGGAACCTCGAGCGTTGCGATGGACGAAAAGGTTCAGGCGATCTCCGAGTTCATTGACGATGACGAGCGCTATCCAGACTTCGACAGCGTGGCTTCCTATTCAGGGTTTGGGGGACCGCGCTTCGTGCTGTCGCTCGCACCATCGGACCCAGCCCCCAATAGGGGTTTCCTCGTCATCAACGCGAAGGACGCGGAGGTGCGCGATGCCGGTGTCGAGCAATTGCGGCAGGACATGGCCGTGGCCTTTCCCGACACTCGGATGCGGATCGCGGGGATGTTCCTCGGGCCGAGCGATCCCAACGTGATCCAGGTGCAGGTTCGCGGCCCGGACCCCGATGTCCTGCTTGAAACGGGCGACAAGCTCGCGGGCATCCTGCGCGAGGTCGAAGGGACGATCGACATCTTCTCCGATTGGGAAGAACCGTCCATGCAATACAGGGTCGAGGTCGACCAAGCGGCCGCGCGTGCGGCGGGCGTGACCTCGGCCGACGTCTCGCGTGCGCTCACGACCTATTTCTCGGGGCAATCCGTAGGCGTCTATCGCGACGGCGATGATCTCGCGCCGATCGTCATTCGTGCTCCCGAAATCGAGCGCACCGATCCGGCCCGACTGGAAGCGGTGACGCTTGTCGGGGCGGAAGGAGCGGTCGTACAGTTGGGTGAAGTAGCGATGGCTTCGCTTGTCCCGCAACGGGGACGCATCCAGAGCGAGAACCTGATCAAGACGCTCACGGTCGAAGCGCGTCCTACCTCGGTCACCCCGCAGGACATGGTTCCGATGGTGCAGGACAAGCTCGACGAGCTCGAGGCGATGCTGCCGCCGGGTCATCATATAGAATGGGACGGCATTATCGCCGAGAGCTCGGAAGGCACCAGCGCGCTGCTCGCCAATCTGCCCCTGATGATGGGGCTGATCGTCATCATGCTGGTGATCCAGTTCGGTGCGTTCCGACAGGCCGGTGTCGTTCTCCTAGTCGTTCCTCTGGGCGTGATCGGTGCGGCAGCCGGGCTTCATATCATGCAGGCCGATTTCGGCTTCATGGTGATCCTCGGCCTGTTCGCTCTGTTTGGCATTATCATCAACAATGCCATCGTTCTCGTCGACCGCTGCGAGATCGAGCGCAGTGAAGCGGAGAAACGTGCACACGATGAAGGCAAAACGCGCGACGATGCTGACGTTGAGCAAGTAGCCGAAGCGGTGGTCCAGGCCGGCATGCGCCGGTTCCGACCAATCCTGATGACGACGATCACCACGATCCTCGGACTCCTACCGCTCATCATCGGACAGGACGTGCTTTTCTACGGCTTGGCCAGCGCTATCGCGTTTGGTTTGGTGTTTGCTCTGGCAATCACATTGGGCGCGGTGCCCGTTCTGTACGCGTGGTTCTTTGGCGCACAGTCCGCCAGCTCGAAATCAGGAAAGTGATGATTGTACCGTCAACATCCGGGGCTCGTAATTGGCATTCGACATTCGTCAACTAAGATATGCAATCGCTGCAGCGGATCACGGCAGCTTTTATCGCGCCGCCCGCGCCCTTGATGTTGAACAATCAACGCTCAGTCGCTCAGTTATGAAGCTCGAACGATCGGTCGGCGCTCAGCTATTCTTGAGGTCACACTCGGGTGTAGCTCCAACGACCGCCGGGTTGCGATTTCTGCGCAGCGCCCGACCTATGGTCGCCAATGCGGACCGGATGATCGCCAACACGCGCGCGGCGGGCAGTGGCCGTGCAGGAGGTTTCGTTGTCGGGTTCAACAACTCCGTCTCTGCTGGAAACCTTCGTGCTACGCTGGTCGCCGCGCAACGCGAGAACCCTGACCTTAAAATCAACGGCGTCGAATCGGACCGCAGTGCACTTTTCGCGGGTCTCGACAGCGGCGAGATCGATATAGCCATCTTGATGGGCGAGATCGCCCGCGATGATTGTCGGCACGCCTCGTTCTGGAGCGAGCACGTCGTCGCTGCGATGTCGAAGGGTCACGCACTCTATGAGCGTGACACTGTCAACTGGACTGATCTGCGTGGGCAGCGCTTTATGCTGCCGACCGCCGATCCCGGCCCGGACATCCGCGACATGCTGATCGGTATGTCCCCCGTCAGCACCTATGGCACAGATTTGAGGTTGTGATTCAAGGAGGATTTGGGCTTCGTCGTAGTGACGAAGGAACGAAGATGAAGCCCAAATCCTCAAGGTCCAAATTGCCTGCCGAGCAGGTGGTCAAGGACATCCGCCGCAAGACCCGTCGGCATTTTTCATCGGAAGACAAGATCAGGATCGTGCTGGAAGGCCTGCGCGGCGATGACTCGATAGCTGAGTTGTGCCGCAAGGAAGGCATTGCCCAGAGCCTGTACTACACCTGGTCCAAGGAGTTCATGGAGGCCGGCAAACGCCGCCTGGCTGGCGACACCGCCCGTGCAGCGACTACGGACGAAGTCAGGGATCTGCGCCGTGAGGCCCGCGATCTGAAGGAATGCGTGGCCGACCTCATCCTGGAGAACCGCTTGCTCAAAAAAAGCATGATCGCGGATGGGGGAGACGACGCATGAGATACCCCGCATCCGAGAAGCTGGAGATCATCAGGATCGTTGAGCAATCGCATCTCCCGGCCAAGCGCACGTTGGACCAGCTCGGCGTCGCACGGCGCACCTTCTACCGCTGGTATGACCGTTACCTTGAAGGCGGGCCGGAGGCGCTGGCAGACAGGTCATCGACGCCGATCCGCGTGTGGAACAGGATCGCACCCGAGGTTCAGGATCAGATCGTCGAGATGGCGCTGGAGCAGACTGACCTCAGCCCAAGGGAACTGGCGGTGCGCTTCACTGACGAGAAGCGCTACTTCGTGTCGGAAGCCACCGTCTACCGGCTGCTCAAGGCCCACGATCTGATCACCAGTCCGGCCTATACTGTGATCAAGGCGGCAGAGGCGTTCCACACCCAGACCACGCGCCCCAACGAGATGTGGCAGACCGACTTTACCTACTTCAAGATCATCGGGTGGGGCTGGGTCTACCTCTCGACCGTGCTCGACGATTACTCGCGCTACATCATCGCCTGGAAGCTCTGCACCACCATGCGAGCCGAGGACGTCACCGACACGCTCGACATGGCTCTGGCAGCCTCAGGCTGCGACCATGCCAATGTGCTGCACAGACCACGTCTGCTGAGCGACAACGGTCCCAGCTACATCGCCGGGGAACTGGCCGAATACATCGAAGCGAACCGGATGAGCCATGTGCGCGGTGCACCCTTCCATCCGCAGACCCAGGGCAAGATCGAGAGATGGCATCAAACGCTAAAGAACCGCGTGCTGCTCGAAAACTACTTCCTGCCTGGCGACCTCGAACAGCAGATCGAGGCGTTCGTCGAGCATTACAACCACCAGCGCTATCACGAAAGCCTCGACAACGTGACGCCTGCCGATGCCTACTTCGGCAGGGCTGCCGCCATCATCAAACGACGAGAAAGGATCAAGCGAAAGACACTCGAACATCGGCGCTTGCAACACCGCAAGCTCGCCGCCTAAACATCAAACCCAGACGAGGCCCGCACTCCGCAATCCTACGCCGCGAGTTGTGCCAAATGTTTTGACGACGGACAGTCGAGCATCTGCAGCGGCTTGGCGTTCCGGACATCGTGATGGGTGAGCGAGAAATAGCAGCGCGCATGCTTTCGTTCACCGCGCGCCAACTCCAGTCGTCGCCAGGGAAAGGATGAATCGCCTATAATGCAACATTACGTCGTTCATGAGTCCTGGAATTACGATGCCCTAAAGGGCAATCGAAAGTCTTGGGTTAGGCAAGGATGCGAAGTCCATCGCCGAAAACTCTATCCAGAAATGGACCAATTTTCAGGTAGCAGAGCAGATTGACGTGACCCCCTGATTTTCCTCCAAGTTGGATTTGAGTCCGGCCCTGACAGAAGGACGGACGAGATGAAGAGAACGAGGTTTTCAGAAGAGCAGATCATCGGCGTGCTCAAGGAGGCGGAGGCGGGAGCGAAGACCGCCGACCTGGCCCGGCGACACGGGGTTTCGGAAGCGACGATCTACAACTGGAAGTCGAAGTATGGTGGGCTGGAGGTGTCTGATGCCCGGCGGCTCAAGGAGCTCGAGAGCGAGAACGCCAAGCTCAAGCGCCTGCTGGCCGACACGATGCTGGACAAAGCGGCGTTGAAGGATCTTCTGGCAAAAAAGTTCTGACGCCCGCCGCGCAGCGGGAAGCTGTCGCTCATCTTCAGGCATGCCACGGGATGAGCGAGCGGCGGGCGTGCCGTGTCATCGATGCCGATCGCAAGAGCGTGCGTTACCGTTCCACCCGGGGCGATGACGCCGATCTGCGTGAGAAGCTGCGCGAGCTGGCCAACCAGCGACGGCGGTTCGGCTATCGCCGTCTGCACATCCTGCTGCGCCGGGAGGGGATCATGATCAACCGGAAGAAGACCCAGAGGCTCTACAAGGAGGAAGGCTTGGCGGTGAGGCGTCGACGCAGTCGCAGGCGCGCAGTCGGCACGAGGGCACCTGCTCCGGTGCTCGCCTTACCGAACCAGCGCTGGAGCCTGGACTTCGTGCACGACCAGATGGCGTCGGGCAGGAGGTTCCGGGTGCTCAACGTGGTCGATGACGTGACAAGGGAGTGTCTGGCAGCGGTGCCGGACACGTCGATCTCTGGTCGCCGTGTCGTTCGAGAGCTGACCGAGCTGATCGCCCAGCGTGGCAAGCCCGGCATGATCGTCAGCGACAACGGAACCGAGCTCACCAGCAACGCCGTGCTGGCATGGTGCGGCGAGATCGGCGTCGAGTGGCATTATATCGCGCCCGGAAGGCCGATGCAGAATGGCTATGTCGAGAGCTTCAAGGGACTGTCAGGAATTCCGTGTGTGGGCGGGCATAATGGGTAAGAAGGAGTCCCACTATGTCCCGACGCAAAGAACCTGCGATCCCCAATGAGCTGCTGGATCAGCTTTTGGCTGGCGGTGCTGCCAGTGCCGCTTTCGAACAAGGCGGCTTGCTGGATTCTCTGAAGAAGGCGCTGACCGAGCGCGCCTTGAATGCGGAGATGGATCACCATCTGACCAGCGACGAAGAAGCCGGGAACACGCGCAATGGCTATGGCCGCAAGAGCGTGACCACCGATGCCGGCAAGCTGGAGATCGATGTCCCGCGCGATCGTCAGTCGAGCTTCGAGCCGCAACTGATCGCGAAGTACCAGCGCCGTTTCCCCGGCTTCGATGACAAGATCATATCGATGTACGCGCGCGGCATGAGCACCCGGGAGATCACCGGGCATCTGCACGATCTGTATGGCATTGACGTGTCGCCGGACCTGATCAGCACCGTGACCGACGCCGTGCTCGACGAAGTCGCCAGCTGGCAGCAACGGCCGCTCGATCCGGTTTACCCGCTCGTTTTCTTTGATGCGATCCGGGTCAAGATCCGCGATGAAGGCATGGTCCGCAACAAGGCGATCCACATCGCGTTGGGCGTCCGCGCTGATGGCGCCAAGGAGGTGCTGGGCCTGTGGCTCGAGCAGAACGAAGGCGCCAAGTTCTGGCTGCGGGTGATGAACGAGCTCAAGAACCGCGGGACCGAGGATATCCTGCTTGCCGTGGTCGATGGGCTCAAGGGCTTCCCCGAGGCCATCACCGCCGTGTTTCCCGAAGCCGTGGTCCAGACATGCATCGTCCATTTGCTGCGCAATTCCATGGACTTCGTGTCCTGGAAGGACCGCAAGGGGCTGGCGACGGCGCTCAAGGAAATCTACCGCGCCCCCAGCGCCGAGGCCGCCGAACAGGCGCTCACCTCGTTCGAGGCTGGTCCCTGGGGCAAGCGTTATCCCGCCATCGGCCAGAGCTGGCGACGTGCCTGGGCCGAGGTCATCCCGTTTTTTGCGTTCCCTGATGAGGTTCGCCGGATCGTTTACACCACGAATTCCATCGAGGCCCTCAACTCGAAGCTCCGCAGAGCCGTCAGGGCGAGAGGCCACTTCCCGAGCGACGAGGCCGCCACCAAACTGCTTTATCTGATCTTGAACCGATCGGAGAAAGAGTGGAAAATGCCGCCGCGTGAGTGGACCATGGCAAAGGCCCAGTTCGCCGTGATATTCGGTGAGCGCTTCATCAAAGCCATGGCGGCGTAATGTTCAACCGCCCGTCCATACACGGAATTCCTGACAGTCCCGAGCTTCAACGGTCGCATGCGGGACGAACTGCTCAACGAGACGCTGTTCATGAGCATGGCCCATGCCCGTGTCGAGATCGCCGCCTGGGTGGATGATTACAACCGGGAGCGACCGCACTCATCGCTTGGCTACGCAACACCGGCGGCGTTCGCCGCCGAACTGGATAAGCAATGGCCTGCTTCGCTACGCCCTACGGGCTCCACTACGCAGCCCATTGCTTCAATCGCGCTTATGCGCAAAACAACCGCCCGGCTCTAATCCCAGCTGGGGGAAAGCTGGGGGTCACGTCACTGGATGTAAAGTTCCGTCTTCTGATTCTGAGCGATCCTTGTTGCAGCCTTGATCGCCTCGGCTTGGGTGTCGTGCACGCTGCTCGCTCTGGATGAGCCAGCCTTCTTCACCGCCCAACCACCAGTTGAACTTCGAACTACGTGCTGACCTTGCTTCGCCATCGCCATTACCTCCACGACGAATATAACAATCCTGCAAACTTGGCGCTAGGTGCTCGAAGCGATCTTTATGGCGACGATGTCCGCAACATCGCCAGAAAACTACGACAATCGACGGTCTTCTATCTGTCCGTCCTAGTCGATCCGCCCGAAGGCCGGGCGCTAAGCTCCCGGTTCCTTCTTCTCGTCGTCCAGCGGCGTGCGCAGGACGATCCGGCCATTGATCGGCACCACTTCAAGCTGCAGCGAAAGCCCTTTACGGTCGCGGTGAAACCACGCGGCTCCGATGCGGGTCCAAAAGCCCTTGTCGCCCTTGTTGGCGACATGCCAGGCTAGGAAGTCCGGCGGATTGGTCTCCTGCGAGGGTGCGGTATTGCTGCGTGCCATGATGATTTCCTTTCGTGTCTGGTGGCTCGTTGCACCAAACAGGAAGGCCGCACGGCCAAGGGCAGGATTCATGTCCAACACGGGTGACCCCAGCGAAGGCCGGGGAAACCGGCGCGGGCCGGGCATTGAAGGCTGACCGCGTGCGGCCAATTGGGTGCTTAAGAACGAGCCCGCCTGATCGAAAGGCATGCAAACACATGGCAAACCGCCACACTTGCGCCTGCGATCACTCTCGCCCAAACCTTCGCAATGGCAATCGAGGGCAGTTCCCGGAAACGCTGGAGCGAAGAGGAGACGGTGCTTGCGCTGTATCTCTACTTCCAGCTGCCGTTCGGAAAGCTGCACTCGGGCAATCCGGAAATCCAGGAGCTTGCCGCAGCGCTCGGGCGCACGAATAGCTCGGTCGCGATGAAGCTGTGCAACTTCGCCAGCCTTGATCCAAAGATCACCGACAGCGGACGCAAGGGCCTGGACGGCGCATCCAAGCTGGATCGCGCGGCCTATGCGGAGTTCGGCCAAGATTGGACAGGTCTCGTCTCGCGGGCCGAAGACCTATGGGCTGCACAGATCGGGCAATTCGACCCATCGCCCGCACCATCGCGCCTCAATGAGAAGCGCAGTGAATTCCGGTTCGAGACCTATCAAGGCGAGTCCACCACACAGGCGCTTGTGAACCAGCGTGTCGGCCAAGACTTCTTCCGCCGCGCGGTGCTCGCCAATTACGAAGAGACCTGCTGCATCACCGGCATCGCCGATCCCCGCCTTCTGACCGCAAGCCACATCAAGCCATGGGGCAAGGACAGCGACAACCGGCACAACCCCGCCAATGGCTTGCTGCTTTCAGCGACACTCGACCGCGCCTTTGATCGGGGGCTGATCACGGTCGATCGCCAACGGCGCATTCGCGTCTCGCGGCAATTGCGCGAAAGCCAGAGCCGCGAGACGCGCGACTTTTTCCAGCAATTCGAGGACGCGACTCTGCGCTCAGCAATCCGGTTCGATCCCGAGCCAGCCTTTCTCGATTGGCACAACGAACATTGCTTCGTCGATCAACGCGCCGCCTGACCTGTCAGGCGGCGCGCGGACTGCCGCCCCTCAATATTCACTGGCGAGCATGATGGTGAGCACCCGCCGGGTCACCGCAGGATTGGCCGGGTCATCGCTGCCAAAATGCAAATCGCGGTCGTAGGCATCGATCTTCCAGAACACGGTTTCGGCAGGCCGCGCAGGTCGCGTGGTCGTCCAGCGATCTTCGCCATCCTGATAGATCGCTCCGAAATCGCGCTCACCGTAAGGATCGTTGTCCGGCGTGAAGGCGTCGAAGGTTTCGATCAGCTCGCGCACCCGCGACTGATCTGCCTCTGACAAGGCTCGAAAGCCTTCGGTTGCCACAGCAACGCATGCAACGCCCATCGCCTGCCGCGCCCGGTCATTAAGCCGCGCAATGCGCTCGCTGCGGGAAAGGGCGCCAGTACTCATTGCACCGCCCTCCCGCCAAGTTCGCAGAGTTCGACCAGCTCGCCAAAATCCTCACGCTCGCCCAGTTCCTCGGCCAAGCGCTGCACGGTTCCGAACGGCAGACCGTTCTCATTGGCCAGCATTCGCAACCAGTCCTCGCGGCACTCGGCTCCGCATGCGCGGTAGTTCAAGATCAGGTCACCCATTTTCTGCCCTCCTTCGGCTGAAAGCCGCATCCGACACGCGGCATGCGGCCTGCCTTCCGGCGAGGATGGGAGGGGGAGGGAAAACCGGAATCGATGCCCTGGCGCGGGCCAGCGGGCACAGCCCGCCACACGGGGGCGTCTATTTCCGGTTTCGGGAACGAGAGGGCAAAGCCTTTGGTGTTCCCGCCAGGGATCGCCCGGCGATCCAGAGAACATCGGCACCCTTGCAACGGCGCGAAGCCGACGGAGGTCCTGCGCACGCGATCAGTGCGCCAGCGGGCCTCCGGCAATGAAAGAGGCAAGAGTGCCTGCGGGTTAGCTCAGGAATGCCGCGCCCTCAGGAGCGCAGAATGCGTGGGACAGAGCGCGTCCACCAGGAATTCCCGCTCTGCTTCGAACTGCTCCTGATCGTCACCCGGGTGGGATGAAACCGCAAAGCGGGTTCAGTCGAGCTTTGCGAGATAGAGCAGGTTGCCCGGAAGGGTAGCTTTCCATTTGTTGGATAAGATTAAACGAGGGGTTCGCTCATGTCGGTCACTTTACGGCAATCGAGCCGCGTTTTGACGTTGACGCAAATCATCGGTCCATCTGGCGAGAGTGTTTATTTCACTGTCAAGGGCATCTGGGTTTGGAAGCGGGCGATTCAACGCAGGTGCGGTGCTATGCAGCAACTCAGAACACCGCTGAAAACCATCGCGCATGGTCTCACAGTCAGCGATCGTGATCGCAGTCAGCTTGACGAGGCCGGGCGTTTTTACCTCGTTGGACAGACGGCGAAGAACGTGACTTACCGCTTCCTCAACCGCGATTTCCCACGTGTCTCGCAGCGATCCGGCGATAGATTTTACCGTTTCACGCCATTTGTCCTGATCGCCCTGATCGAAGTGATAGCGTTCATTGGCGAGCTGGTTGGTCAGGCTTGTGGTAATGTCGGTGACGCGCCGTGCCTTGAAGGGAGGCTCACTACGACAGAAACCAGCCTTTTCGGTGCCGCGACTGACAGAACTTATGGCAACCTGCGGAGTAGGGTCCACCTCTTTCGCAGCTCGATCCAGCTCGAACAGAAAAGCCAGATCGTGCGTGAACACGATGACCTGTCGGTTCGCCGCTTCCGCGATCAGCCGCTTGGCAACGGCCTCGCGGTGCATGTGGTCGAGCGAGGACACAGGATCGTCAAATACGATGCCGGATTTGTTCTCGGTCGTGGCGAGTTCCGCCATGAACGCGGCCAAGGCGACGCATCGATGCTCGCCCTCGCTCAAGACCTGCCCCACCGATGCAGTGGGCTTGCGAGTCAGCGCAACCTTGAAGCGTGGCACGCCCTGCACGCTGTTTTGCTGGCGCAACTCGACGGCAAGCCCTGCAATCTCGAAACTCGCCACCTCACGCGCAAACTGCGCGCGCAGCGCGTCCGTTACCAATGCCTGCGCAACTTCCGTGCTTTTCGTAGTTATGCGGTTGGTCGCGGTGTCGCGCTGTGCCGCTTCGAGCGCCTTGATCTGTTTCAGGCGCTCGATCTGCGCCAGCACGTCTGCCTTGATGCCGTTAAGCCATTGGCGATCGGCAAGCTCGGTGCGCTCGGCGATCAGCGCCTCGCGCGCAGGGGAATCGGCCTCTACCGCAAGCGCTTCGCCTCGCGCATCAAGGTCCGCCACCTGATCGACCAAAGCCTTAGGCGGCAAAGCGACCAGTTTCGCATCGATGATGGCGGTGGGGTCGGCATGACGGCGGCGGATCTGACGATGACGCCAGAGGGCGTGTACGCCCGCACGTCTGACTTCGGTGGCCAGCGCATCCTGACGCAAATCGTCACGGATGGTCGCCACGATGGCGGTGAGTTCGGCCAGAGTCAGTCCGCTTCCCGCGAATGCCGTAACGGCGTCGTCATAGGCTGCGCGTGCGGCATCGGCTCGCTGCTGGCTGTCGTCGCGCACGAAATTCTCGAAGCGATT
The DNA here is from genome assembly GCF_001661675.2 of Croceicoccus marinus. Lineage (NCBI taxonomy): Bacteria > Pseudomonadati > Pseudomonadota > Alphaproteobacteria > Sphingomonadales > Erythrobacteraceae > Croceicoccus > Croceicoccus marinus. The sequence continues at coordinate 292,502 of NZ_CP019602.1, forward strand.
GAGGCGGTCGGCGGCTTGCGGGGTCAGTTCCTGCTGGCACAGAACGCAAACGCTGCCGGCATCGGTGACGGGAAAATCCCGCTCGGGATAGGCCGCCTCAACCGAAAAGGCCCGCGCGCTTTCCCACAGCGATTGCCACACCTCGGAGCCAATATGGGGTAACGGCTCGCCTGCAAACAACGCGCCCGACGCGGCCTCCGCCGCTCGCCGCGCCGCTTCACTATCGTTCGCCAGTCGGCGGAGCGAGGTGACGCCATCATCACTGATGGCAGCAACCAGTACGTCCAGCTGAGCAATATATCCTTCGACCTTGGCTTTAAGCGCGGCAAGCTGGCGGGCAGCGCGCGCAGGATCACCGGCGAGGTCGGCGGTGAGTTGCGCCAGCCGGTCCTGTTCGGCCTGCGTAAGAGTCGCCAGCGCCTCCACGGCGGCTGGATCGGTATTTGCGGCAAGGCGCGCAAGAAGCTGACCGACTTTGCTGGTGGGGCTGCATGTGGGGGTGTTAATGCTCTGCGGCGTCTGCGCCTGTAGCTGGGTGATCTCAGCGGCGAGCTTATCTTTCACCGACTTACAAAGCTGGGCTAGGGCGCTCAGCAGCTTGAGCGGGAATGGCGTGTAGGCTACGTCGTTGGTTTCATCGACATAGATGTTGGCGGTGCGGGAGTCAAAAACGCTTACAGCGGATAACGCCGTATCGGCGGGCTGGCCAAGCTGCCATGCGCATGTGCGGTTCTGGCCGCTGATCGCGTATTCAATGGTGGCGCTCGGGGTGCCGGGCTGGGCGTCATAGATGTCGGGTATGATCTCCTCGCCACGCCCCGAGATGCGTGCCCGACATGCGCGTTTCAGGATACGGGCGTAACCGGATTTTCCTGATCCATTATCGCCATAGATTATGGTCAGTCCAACACGGTGAAGAGATAGCCTCTGATCGGGAGCCAAGGCGTTAACATTTCGCACGTCATGCACCTGCCGCAGATAGACTTCTCCTTGATCGCGGTTGGGGTCGCGCAAGTGTGCCGCTTCTAACGGTACTGCCTGACCGTCGCCTTTGCAGATGGCTACAAGCTCATCGAGCCCGGCGGCATCAACACTACCCTCTGCCGCAAGCCTGCGCAACGCATCGCGTTGCCAGCCTGGGCTGTCTGCGGTCCATGCAAGGATATTGGCCAACGCCTCGGCTTCGGTCGTCATGCAGCCCCCAAAATCCATTCACTCCTTCGCCACTACGGTGTCATACAGGCCATAATGCGTTAGCCCTTCGTGGCTCTCGATGCCGGTATAGCGTAGCGAGGCATCTTCGTAGCGGCGGAACGCGAAAACCGCTTCATTCATCCGCTCGGTGTTGAACACTCGAAGGCGAACCAACAGGTGGAAATCCGCCACGGTCAGGCCAGTAACCGCATGGAAAAGGTCCGGTTCCAGCTTGGTAATCACGTCCTGTAGCTTGTTTTCGCGGAAGTCGGTCAGATACATGAAGGCCGGGATGCGGGTGGCGAACTTTATCAGCTTTTCCTGAACCAGCTTGCGCTTGGTTTTGAACTCCTTTTCCTCGGCGGTCAGTTCCTTCTTCTCTTTCGGGGTCAGCTCCCCGTCATTGGCTTTGGCCTTGTCCTTGATGTCCTTGATCTTCTCGCTCTTGTTGATAATCGTTTCGATGATGTTGTCGCCCAAGGCGCGCCAACCTTCGATCCGCTCAACAGCAGCCATCGCTTCGGGGTTTTCGAGAACGCGGCGCAACGTGTCGTTGTCCACGTTCACCAGCATGGCCGATTCCCATTTCCGGGCCAGCAGGGTCGCGGACGTTCCCGCCATCGCAATGTCGAGGATGCCGCCCGCGTCGATCTGCATCATCTTCGCGCCGTCATAGGCCAGCACGGGCAGGAACGAGACAAGTTCCTTCACGGCGTTTTCCGGGTTCGCTTCCCCCGGTGAAAGGCCGATGCCATATTCCGACAACTGCCGCAGCGCCCTAGTCGGGGCGAAATCGAACACGAAGCAGACCGGCTTGATGATCTCTTCCTCGTTCGGATTGTCCCCGTTGGGATTCTTGATCGACCAGGGCGACTGCACCCGGAACGCCGCCTGAAAATATGTTTCCGGCGATTGGAGATTGCGCAGCATCAGGATCGACGACCATTGCTTGACCGTAACCCCGGTGGTCAGCTTGCCGCAGGAAAGCGTGATGGTCTTAGTGTCGAAACCGCTGCCAACCTTGTCCCGAACGGGCGGCAAGGCATCAAGGCCGATGCCCGCCGATGCGCCTGCGGCCACGATCACCTGATAATCGTGCCAGAACGTGTTGTGTTTCTCTTCCAGCAAGTTCGCCATAGCATGGCAGGCGGCGACATTAGGCAGGAACCAGAAGCTATGCTGCAAGTGAGGCAGAAGCCGCGTGTCCGAATAGGGCCACGGCGGAACAACGCCCGTCTTGATGCTGTCGAATGATCGCGGTGCATCTGGCGAGTTGCGAATGACGTTGAGCCATTTCTGCACCTCGTCCTTGTGCTTAAACTGCGCGAGAACGCCTGTGCCGTTTGCCGCGAAAAACTCATTGAGATCAAACTCGTCCAGCTCGCCGCCGCTGGCAATGTGAGTAATTTCCGGCGGCATCTGGTAAGTCAGCAGGCGCATTTGCGGCAATGCGCCGTAAGGATTGCGCTGCCCCGGATGCTGAGCGGCAAATTCTTCCTTGGCGCGCTGCTCGTCCGTGTAGGTCCAGTTGAATATCTGCTCTTCGATGAACTCGCCCGTGGCCAGCGCCTTGAAGGGTGTGCCAGAAAGATAGAGGTATGCCCGCGTGGTAATCGGCAGAAAGTCGGTTTCGCTTTCCGACATGACACCAAGGTCTTCGTTCACATCGTCCAGACCATCGGCATATTCCAGCTTGGCTTCCTTCTTGGCCTCGCCTGCATCCTCGCCCTCGAAAAGCTCCTTGGCCGTCTCGCGCCATGCGCCGAAATGATATTCGTCGAACACGACCAAATCCCAGTTGATCGTGTGGAGCCATTCGTTGCGGGCCTTGATGTTCCCCGCCTTGTCGCGCCCCAGCAGGTCCTGGAACGAGCCGAAATAGACCACCGGCTTGTCACCGTCGATCTGGCTGGGATCGCGCCCGGAATTGCGGGAGAGATACTGCCACCCGTCGAAATCGACATGGGATTCAAGATCCGTCTGCCAGGCATCTTCGACGGCGGGCTTGAAGGTCAGCACCAGGACCCGCTTCGCGCCAAGCTTCTTGGCAAGCTGATAACTGGTGAAGGTCTTCCCGAAACGCATCTTGGCGTTCCACAGAAAGCGGGGAACGGCATTGGCATCCTGCTGCCAGCGCGAGTGATAATAGGCGTAGGTCTGCTCGACCGCTTCCAACTGCTCCTTGCGCGGCGGGAAGTCCTCATGATGCGTGCCGGTGAATTTCTGCCCGCTGCGCAGTTCGGCCAGCACGGTTTTCACATCGGCCAGCGAGCATCGCATCCATTCAAGCTGCGGATTGGCAAAACCCTTGCGTTTGAGCGCATCGCGCACGGCGTGGTCAGTGATGATCGACCCGTCATCGGCCTCGCCGGGTTCGTCTAGTTCAATGGTGTAGTTGGCAATCGCTGCTGTCTTTAACTGCTCGGCAATCCGCTGCTTCACGTCGCGCGTTGTCTGGCCGACCTTGAGCAAGCCGTCATGTGCTTCATCCGCGATAGAATAAGCGTAGATGCGCGGGCGCGCATCGGGTTTGGCGGTCAATATCTGATCAATAGAAGGCTTACTCGCCATCGTCGACGCTCATGGATCGCACTTGAGATTCAATATAGGCGCGCTCTTCATCTGAAATTCGGTATTTTTCGTAGAGCACTTCATCGGTCCAAGTGCGATCCCACGTCTGCATCGGCACCCAAGCGTATGTTGAGTTCAAAGCGTGCTGGGTAATTTTCCGCTGTGAGACAAGAAACCGGAAAAATCGTGTCATGTAATATGACTGGATGCTTGCAGCTTCGTCGGGTGTAGCCACATCAAATACGAGATAAGACTGCGTGCAGGCAGATGGGGCCGGTGCGATCAGGGGTTTTCCCAAAATCTGGTGAGGCAGCCCATCACCTCCATTGTATGCCTCAGGAACAAGTAGCTTCCAACGGTCGATCAAATGAACGTTTTTCGATATTGCTTCGCGAGGAACGTAGCCGATACCCCTCTTCATCCTGCGAATATAGAAAAGTGGTATGTGCCCCGACTTTTCGGTTTCAGAGTATCCGTCAAAGTTTGATGCTAGGCCGAATGTGGTATCGCGAGACAATATCGAATTAATCGGCAGCTCCTCGCGCTCAAGGACCTTGTGCAGTATCGAGATTGCACGACCGTCACGAACAAAAATGTCATATTCATCGAGCTTGCGTGAAACTGGTCCAAGTGCTTCCCCGCCTCGGAAAGTGGTCACGTTGCAGTTGCCCTGGTGCGCACTATCCCAAAGGAAATAGCAAACACCGGCCTTAATCTCGACTCCAGGAAACACTTCGCTCGATGCAGGGAAATCCGATAGTTCCCGCAGGTGTCCACCTCCAAGGAAAGACTGCCGAAATCCATCCATTCCACGCCCACCAGCCATCCAACGAGAAGGGATAACCATGCTGACAAAGCGCGGTTCAAGTTTGGCTGCCTGCTCCACGAACAAGTGATAGATTGAAGAGTCGCTTGTTCCGCCTGCGCCGCCCGTCATCTGATATGGCGGATTTCCAATAATTACATCGAACTGCATGTCGGCTCCGAACAACTCGCCGAGGCGAGCTTTTATGTCGTTGGTGTGGATGAAGGCGTAAGCATGGTTTTCCAATTCCGGTTCGCGATCGAAGATTGCACGGGGAGCACCGCAAAATTGGCATTTTGAGCCATCCCAAGAATGCTCGGTGCGCTCAAACCAGATATTGCCATCGTCGTTGGCAAATGCCGTGGCGACGGAATGCTCGCCGGTCGCGTGCTTGGAGCAATAGAGGCTGCGGCGCGCCAGCAGGCTGGTCAGCCGGGTGATACCGATGCCGAAAACCTGCTGGGTCAGGATGTGGTCAACGCGGGTCTGCAAATCCGGGATTTCGGTTTCCAGCCCAGCGATTAGCCGCTTGGCAATTTCCCGCAGGAAGACACCGGATTTCGTGAACGGGTCCAGAAACCTGACCGAATTGTCCGCCCAGATGCTCGCGCCACCATTGTCCGCCGCCCATGCCTCTGCCAGCGTATCCAGCATCCGGTTGGCGAACTCCGGCGGCGTGAACACCTCGTCGTTTGACAGGTTGGCGATGCAGGTCAGCACATCGGGGTTGCGCCCGCGCAGTGCAAAGCTGGCCTGTTCAATCATGCGCTCGTCCCCGTCCCATCATTCGCCGCCGCAAGATAGCGCACGCTCATCGGCGGATATGTCTGTGAAGGCGTGAAAATTTCGTGCTTGCCCAATGCTGAAAACAGGGAGTCTTCGGCGCTGAAACTTGCCATGCCGGTCAAGACATCAAGCCGGAAATCGCGGCGCTGGAATTTCCCTTTGCCCAGATAGCCCCACTCGACCACGCGGATCGGTGCGTCATCAATCGCGCGCATCGTCATCGCATCGCCGTGAACGAGATTGAGCGAGAGGACGTGAGAGGCGGCACGGTAAACATCGTCTTCCGCATCCAGCGCCAGATAGTCCGCGAAAACCTCCAGCATATTCGCGCGGCATTCCGCGATATTATCGGCCAGCAACTCAATGCCGTAGCAGCACATAAGCCCCAGCAGTGCATGATGCCGCTTCTCGAAGTCGGATTTGCCGAATTTGAATTCCACGGCGGCCAGCTTGCGTTGCAGGATCGGAACAAGGAAATTGCCGCTGCCGCAGGCGGGTTCAAGGAAGCGGGAATCAATCCGCTCCGTCTCACCCTTCACAAGATCGAGCATCTTCTCCACCAGCCAGGGCGGTGTGAATACCTCTCCATGATCGGCAACGCGCTGCTTGGACTTGATTAGGTTCATGATAATACTTCGAAATGATGTTCGCAGCCGGTCTGCCGTTTCTGGAAGACGATAGACCGTACTACAAATTCTCTCAACGTATTGCTCGACCTAATCCGAGCTCAAGAATTCAGCAGCCTTCGCCGCCGCGCTCGCAGCGGTGAAGATCGCACGGTTGTCGGCCTTGAGCACCTTCAGCCAGGTGGCGAGGTAGCTGGCGTGATCGGGGCGCGGACTGGCGGAAAGACCGAGGTCGCCACAGAGAAAGGCTGAGCCGAGCTCGGCCACCAGCTCTTCCATGGCATAGGCATCGTCACCGAACCGCTTGCCAAAGGTCCGCGCCAGGCGGTGGTCAGCGCCAGACCAATGGACGAGCTCGTGCAACAAAGTGGCGTACCAGTTCTGCGCCGCGCTGCCGCTGGCCGTTGCGAAGAACCGCTCGCGGTCCGGCATGGTAATGGTGTCGGTTGCGGGAGTGTAGTGGGCGCTGTCGCCGTTGATGCGTACGGCGGCACCCGTGGCAGAAACGAAAGCGTCCGCGTGCGGGATTGGGTCGAAGTCTTCTCCGTCTGGCACTTCGGGCAGGGCGTAGCCTTCGACCTGGCTGGTGTTGAACACGTGCGAAGCCTGCGCGAAGATGCGGGTCGAGTTGTCTCTTTCCTCGGCCTGATCGTCATCACGACTGTCGAAGACCTTGTAGAACACGATGGGCGAAGCCTTCTCGCCCTTGCGGACCTGAGCACCAAGTGACTGCCACTGGCGATAGGTTGCCCAGAGACCATGTCCGAAGTCCTGCGCTTCGGCGCTGGCCCAAAGGGCGAGTACGTTGACGCCGCGATAGGCTTTCCCAGTTGCCGCATTCGTGGGGCGCGAAAGCGGCGCGGTGCTGCGATGCCAAGGGAGCGAGAAAGTATCCGTGCCGCGTTCAAGGGCGGCGATGATCTGGTTGGTGATCGTATCGTAGATGCTGGCGGTTGTGGTGCTGTCCATGGTGAAACTCCTTCGTCCAATCGTTGGGAACGCGAATGAAGGGACGGGCCGGATTGGCCGGGCGGGTCAGCGGTTACGCGGAACAGCCAACACGGGAGGGCCTCAGCCCGAATGGAGCGGGCAGGCTGTTGATCCCGCCCGGCACGGCCTGTAGAAGAAGAGCAGTTCATTCCAACGGCAGGACGAAGGATGCTATGGCCTGCCGTCGCCGGTGCTTTCGATCAGCCCAACCCAGCACCCATTGCCTGTGACTTTCCGGCTTCCGGAGTGCTCGCGGCCAGGGCAATCTGCTTTTCGCCCGCACGCTCATAGATCGCGCGAACGAGCCGGTCCTTATCGTCTGTGACAACCACCGCCTCGGCTTTGGCACGCGAAAGCGCGACATAGAGCATCTTCTGGTCGACCAGATTGGTGGAGCGGCTGTCGGCGTGGATCAGGACACGCTCGGCGGTCTGACCCTGTGCGGCGTGCGCTGTCTGGACATAGGCGTGACGCAGATGGGCGTCGCGAGGATCGGAGAGATCGAGATTCTGCTCACGTCCTTTGGCGAGCTTCACGGTTGCCCGGCCACGGTCAGTATCGATGCTGGTGACGGACCCGCCAAGGCCATTGATCCTTCCCGCTTCGCGGTCGTTGCGGGTGAACTGCAAGCGGTCGCCGGTCCGCAGCTCCATCGGCTTCGGCTCGAACACTTCGGCTTTGCCTGCACCCCATTGCCGCGGATGCCAGTCCAGCGACCGTCCATCGCGACCTTCGAGGGCAATGCGCCCGCGCTCGGGATCGACAGCTGCAATTGCGAAGCTTTCGCCCCGGCGCACGCCCTTGGCGGCATAGTCACGACTAAAGCGGACCACATCGCCGATGGCATAGCATGCTGCCTCGCGCGCTTCGGCACGGGTCAGGCCCTTCGCCACAAGCGCATCGAACCGCACGGCCTCCTGCGAAAGCTCGCCGCGCTCGGCCAGCTTTGTGCGGATCATACTGGTGAGCCTGTCGCGACCTTCACGCGATGGCTCGATGACCAGCGTTCGCGAGCGCTCTGCTGGCGAAAGGGCCAGATAGCGCCGGGCCATCGCCCCAAGGCGCGCCTCCGGCGTTGCACCTTCGATCACCTTGCCGCCGCCCCGTTCCAGCGCGGCCAGCGCCTTGCCCGCATGGCCATCGATTGAGGCCATGACGGCTTCACGGGTCCCGGCATTGGTCTGCCGGACCACTTCGGCCAGCTTCGCGGTCGCCATCCCCGCTTGCTGCAACTGGGCAAATGCAGCCCCCGCACCTACCGATCCAAGCTGTTTCACGTCGCCAACCAGCACGAGCCGGGCTCCGACCTTCTCAGCACGTGTCATGAGTTTCGCCATGTCGTGGGCCGCGAGCATCGAGGCTTCATCGACAATCCAGACGGCATCTTTGCCCGCTGTTTTTGCCTCGGGCGCAAGCAAATGCCGAGCCACGGTATCGCCACGCAGGCCGAGCGCCTCGCCCAGCACAGTTGCTGCCGATGCGGTTGGCGCAAGCGCGGTAACCGCAAGTCCGTGACGCCGTGCTTCGCGGGCATAGGTTGCAAGCACGGTGGTGGTCTTGGCCGTACCGGCATAGCCCTGGACGGCAGCGATGCGGTCGCGCGAAGTGAGCAGGTCTGCGGTCGCGCGTTTCTGGTCTTCGGTCCAGACGTAGCCATAGCGCACCGATTGGCGCGCCGCGCGCTCGATCGTTCGTGCTGCTGCCACCTGACTTGCAAGCGATTGCGCCATGCCGCGCCCGGCTTCCTCCAGGCGCAGCATGGTTCGCTCGGTCTTGATGGCCTGCGGCGTCGTGAACCCCGCAAACTCCGCCCCGCGCTGGTCAAGGACGGTGCGTGGGACAAGCTCGCCGCGCTCTCCGGCCTCGGCGATCGCTGCGCTGACTGCACCGTGCCCGGCTTTGCCGAAGGCGAAGTCTCCTGCCTCGCGCGTCAGCGTGCTGGCCGAAAACACTGCCTGCCGCTCAGACAATTTGGCAGCGGCCCATGCCACAGCCTGCCGCGCCAGTAAGTCGGGACTAATGGTTGCTTCGCTGCTTTTGACCCGCTCCCTCGCCTCGGCAATCAGCTTGTCTCGCGCCGCCTTGTCGAACCCGCTGTCATTGGCAGTCGCCCGCCAGTCGGCGCGCAAGGTGCGATGATCCGCATTGGTCTTGACCTCGCGCGTATCGAGCGCGGCGATCTGCTTTTCGGCGGCGCTCGCTTGCTCGCGGTTCGTGCCCCGCTCGGCGAGCCGGGCATCGATTGCTGCGGTGCGCTGGCTCAGTGCATCAATGGCCTTCTCTGGCACACCTGCGATCTCGAACAGCGAGTCTTTGCCCTTCTCTATCCGGTAACCCAGTGCGGCAACGCCGTGCGCCAACTCCTGCCGGTAGATCGCGCCGATCTCCTTTTGCAGCTGATAGAAGGCGCGCGGCTCAAGGCTGCGCCAGTTGCCATCCTTGTCCTGGGTTCCGTTAATGATCACGCCGTGGGTGTGCAGCTGCGGGTCCTGCGCCCGGCTCGTGGCATGGCGGAAGGTGGCGATGGCGAGGTTGCCGGTCGTCTCGCGCCGGACCTCGCCGTCCTGCCTGATCCGGGTTGCCGCCATGTGCTTCTCGACATGGGCGAGCGCCAGTTTCACCGCTGCGCCATGGGCCTTGATCAGCCGCTTGTCTCCGGCAACCTCGGCCATGATCGAGACCGACTTGGGCGCGGACAGTGTGATGTCCCAGCCTGGCCGGTGTTCGACCTTGCCATCACGGGTGGTGCCAAGCTGCTGCCCAGCAATACGGCCTTCGAGCAATTCTGCGAACTTCTCGCGGTCGACCTCGCCTGACAGGCCCAGCTTCTCCGCTGCCTCACCAAACCATTCGGATGGTGCCATGCCGCCTTCGGCATAGTAGTCGTCGGCCTCGTAGTAGCTCGCGGCTTGACCGGCACTCGACAGCGCCGAGACCGATGCGACCATCAGACGGGTCCTGGCTTCGCGTCGGGCTCGGCACCTTTGACGATCTCGCTGACCCGGCTCCATAGCGTGCCCGCCGGATCGCCTGGCACGTAGGCAGGCTGACGAGGGTCGCCACGCCGGGTGATGTGATCGGCGGTGAGGCCGATGCGCGCGACCGGCAGGCCATCGGGGAGCAACAGATAGCCCTGATGCGGAGAGAGCCGCAATTCGCTTTCAAGTACGGCGGGACGGAATTGTCGCTGGGTAGCGATGGTCGTGCGCGGCACTTCGCTGCCAATCGACAGCGTGTCGGTGGCAACGCGCAATTCTACCTCGCACTGGCCGATTGTCTCGCTCGCCCATTTGCGGGTTTCCTGATCGACGGTTTGCAGGAACAGCTTGGTATTACAGCAGGCGAGCATGGCCTCGGCGATGTTTGCACCGTAGCGATTGCGCATCTGCCCGAGCGCTTGAAAGGTGAGCACGATGGCCGCGCCGAACTTGCGTCCCTCTGGCAGCAGTCGGGCAAGGTTCTCGACGCGGGGAAGGTCGGCAAGCTCGTCGAGCACGAACCAGATGCGGCGGTCTGGCGACGGCGACAGACCCAGCACCGCACTCGCTGCGCATTCGAGCCAGCATGCCATGAGGGGCTTCGATGCTTCGAAGTAGTCTTCCTTGCGGGGCACGAAGATCCACGGCTTTGCACCCTCGCACTTGTCCAGCTTTGCGATGAAGTCTCGGAAGGCAAAGCGTTCTTCCCCTTCATCTTCGACCTTCAGGAACTGGATCAGGTTCGCCGCCTTGGCGAGCATGAAGAGCACGCTGCCAGTGGCGCGGTCGGCGTCGTTGGCAAAAGTGCGGGCGGACGACGTGTGCCCCAGCCACTCCTTCAACTGCTCCTTGTCCTTGACCTGCAAGGCTTCGAGCAGGGCTTCGAGGCTACAGTTCTTTTCCGCCCAGAGCGAGCGGATCATGTTGGCGACAAGAATGCGGCTGGTTTCCAACCAGACATCGTCATCCTGACTGCTTGTTTCGGAGACAAGCTGGCGCGCTATTCGGTCTGCATCGGCGGGGTGCGATATCTCGTCGAAGGGCGTCCAGAAAGCACAGCGCGCATCGAAGGGATTAAGGATAATGTCGCCGCGCGCGGGGTTGTAATAGTGCGCGATGAACTCTCCGCTAGTGTCATAGACCAGCGCTGCTTCGCCGCGCCTCTCAATACCGTCGAGCATCTGGCGAAGTGCAGTGGTCTTGCCGCTACCGGTAGTGCCGAGAAAGGCAAAGTGGCGGGTCTCGATCCGGCGCGGAACGGGGACCGGACCGATGCGCAATGTATCCCTGCCACAGAGCAAAGTGGTTTGTGCGGCGACGTCCTCTTCATCCACCACACGGGTTCCACCAATGACCCGGTCGGCGAGCGTATCTTTGCCCTGAGCCGACATGGTGCGCTGGAGCACCCAGACCGTGAACAGGCCTATGGCAAAGCCGGTGGTTGCACCGCCAGCGATCACTTTGACGACCTGCCAGAAGGTATCGGTGAAGAGCGGCTCAGAGGCAAACCAAGCGGCGGAAACGGTCCAGCGTTGGCCTTCCATCGCAATGTTTATCTTTATGTCGCTGCCCCCTAAGGAACCGAGCAGGGTCAGCACGTTGGCCCACGCATACTGCACTGCTGTCGTTATCGCGGGGCCATGCAGTAAGAACTGTGGGGCGATGATCGCTCCGGTCGCTGCTGCACCAAGAGTGATCGTGGAAAAGAAGCGAAAACGCTGCTGCCAGTGCGCCATGCGCACCCGCCACAAGGCGTGCGCGCGGGTGACAAAATCGATGTTGGAATTCATGGCTCAATCTCCAAGGCGAGCGAGCGCTGGCGCTCGAATGCGGCGCGCGCTTCGGCTGCTATTGTCTCGTCGGATTTCTTCGTTCCCAGCGCCGCATGGCGCGCGTAAGCGTAGGCCGCACATGCAGTAAACAGGGCCCGGTCGAGCACCCTTTCGACCTCGGCGAGGCGCTCCGAGATCGATCCGATCTCGCTCGCCAGTTCGGCTAGATCGGTCTCCTTGTCGGTGCCGTGAAGGACCGAAAGGAAGCCCGCGTCGATCACCTTCAGGAGCATCGCATACTCCGACAATCCACGCCGGTCGGCGATGCCGGACAGCGACCGTGCCTGCGAAGGATTGAGGCGGATGGTGCGCTTTATGTGGCTCGCCATCACCACCTCCCGCGCGCGCTCGAAGCGCGCTCCAGAAATGGCAGAATTGCGAGGGTCTGAACGCTTCGTTTCAGGGAGCGCGCTATCCGCGCGCTCCAGAAACCGCAGAAATCCTTGATGCACACGTGCGTGGGGTGTGTATGAAAATTACGGGTCCGATACGCAGTATCGTGGCCCCTTCCATCTCCAGCTTTTCTCCGGTCAACTGGCATGGGCGTCTTGCTCCATGCTTGCCGTTGGAGGCGTCGCAGACAGGATCAGATTGCGGGCGATATCGTCGTCGAAATACCGTTCGCGGGACTGGCGGGAAGGCAACTGGCGCTCCGCCATATCAGGGCGTGTGAACCAGCGAAGCAGTGCGAGGTCGATCGCTGATCGAACGTCATCTGCGAGCAGGTTGGTCTCTTCTGGCGTGAGGTCAAGCCACCCGAATTCGGTGCGAAGCTGGCTGCCAAGCGGATACCCGGTCCCGTCTCGGCTCCTGTAAATCGGGCCCTCGACAGTGAGGCAACAGTCTTGCCCCTCAAACCGCTCGCGGACCGGGCGTTCGTACCAGAGCCAGGGATGCAATGTGTGGCGACGGGCGCGCCCATCGGCGTTGTCTTCAACGAGCAATTCGACGAGCTGGGCCGCGCGCTCTACGTCATCGCTCGGAAGGCGACCGATCAGCCAGCCATGCTTCTGCAGGGCCGCGTTGATAAGGGAAAGGATGGACATGGGGGAGATGCTTTCTGCGGGCCATTGCCCGCCCAGGAGGGGTCAATAGCTGCGCAGGGGGAGGGCCTCGATCCACTCCTCGATGTCGGTGGAACGCCAGCGGATACGCCCGCCGCCAATGTCGATGGGATGAGGAAAGGCACCTCGGCGGATGCGTCGCCAGATTGTTGTCCGGCTGCGAATGCCCGTGAGGCGCATGACCTCATGGCAGGTGAGTAATTCAGTATTCGGCACGACAGACTCCTTTGCTTCAAGGTTCTGTCACCGAAGCCGTGTTCCCCCACGACGATGGGTTGTCCTTCAAATTGCCGTTGCGGACCGTGCGATCAGATGTTCAACTCAGCGCCACCAAGCTTCGGTGACGCGACAAACGCTATGCGAATCGCAATGATGTAGGAAAGAACAAAAATAGAACAAATGCCGTTCCGCATTGGCGGGTGGACGATGTTGGATCGCTATGGACAATCCGGGACTGAAAGAATTTTTGCCGCTGGTGTCCGCTTTCGGCCAATGCAGGTCCGAATCGACGGTTCTGGTGCAACGGGAGACCGGTTTTCGCGCGAATCGCAGCTTGAGCCGATATGACAAGCAAACGCGCTTTCGCTTTGCACGTTGATGCGGACATGCAAAGAAGGCGCGAAAATCTTTACACGTTAGCGGATTTGCGGATGCAGCAACTTCGGTCGGATAATGCCATCTGGGATGATGGCGAATGGATCAGCTGGGACGAAATCAACGAGCAAATCCAGTACAAGGAATGGCGGGCAAAATATCCCAATGCCGATCTGTCGCTGGTCTCGATATTCGAGAACCTGATCGGCACGGCTGAAGATTATCACCTTCACACAGGCAAGCACCTTCAGGTGTATGGCGATATCGGAGAGCTCTACGGGGCGATCACGCACGGCATAAAGCTGCACCGCAACTACGCTCAAGGATCGGACGGACGGCTCGGCAATGACCTGGTCGAGGTCAAGACAATCACACCATTCAAGAGCAATGACGTACCCATCCGGTGAGGCCCGCCTTGTCCGGCGAGTGAACGACCGGTCTTAAGAGCGCTCGTATGAGCGAGCTTGGGAGCGGAGCATGGGTCAGATCACGGTGATGACGGGGCCGGAGCGTCGTCGGCGTTGGAGCGAGGAGGAGCGGATTGAGATCCTCTCCGAGGCCTTTGCGCCGGGCGCCTGCGTTGCCGATGTATCGCGGCGGCGCGACGTTTCGACCAGCCTGATCTACACATGGCGTCGCAAGTTGCGCGAACAGTCGGCGGCTGCGTCCTTGCCGGTACCGGAGATAAATTTCGCCCAGGCCGTGCTCGCCGATGATGAGCAGCCTGCCGATCACGATCCGTGTGCCGCGGTCACGGTCGATCTTGGCAATGGTCGGTGCGTGCGCATTTCGTCGAATGCGCCTGCCGCACTGGTTTCGGCGACCTTGAAGGCGCTGCGATGATCCCATCGGGCGCGAGGGTCTGGATCGCGATGGGCCATACGGACATGCGCAAGGGCATGCAGGGGTTGGCCTTGCAGGTTCAGCAGGGCCTGAAGCGCGATCCACATGGCGGCGACCTGTTCGTGTTCCGAGGGCGGACGGGATCGCTGGTCAAGATCATCTGGCACGACGGCATCGGCATGTCGCTTTATGCCAAACGGCTCGAGAAGGGTCGCTTCGTCTGGCCCTCGGCGAGAGAGGGCATCGTCTCGCTGACCAATGCCCAATTGTCCTGCCTGCTGGAGGGGATCGACTGGCGTAACCCGCAATATTCATGGCGTCCGCAGAGCGCCGGATAGGGGCTGCATTTTCTTCGTTGGCTGGCGCATTTTGGGCTTTGACCGAAGGCCGATCTGTGATTCCATGCCCCTTATGGACACGGCCGCATCGCCCCTGCCGGATGACGTCGAAGCGCTCAAGGCGCTGCTGGCCGCCGCGCTCTCACGCGCCGATGATGCCGAGGCACGCCTTGCCAAGGCCAGGGCCCGCGAGAGCGCGATCGAGGCGCTGATCGCGCACCTCAAGCTGCAGATCGCCAGGCTGCGTCGCGAGCAATATGGCGCCAGCGCCGAACGCAGCCGACGTCTGCTCGACCAGCTGGAATTGCAGCTCGAAGATCTCGAGGCCGATGCCTGCGAGAATGATTGCGCTGCCGAAGCCGCTCCGGCGAAGACGAGCGAGGTTGCCGCGTTCGACCGCAAGCGCCCGAGCCGCAAGCCGTTCCCCGAACATCTGCCCCGCGAACGCGTCGTCATCCCCGCGCCCTGTTCGTGCCCGTCCTGCGGCAGCGCGCGTCTGTCAAAGCTGGGAGAGGATATCACCGAGACGCTGGAAGTGATCCCGCGCCAGTGGAAGGTGATCCGGACGGTGCGTGAGAAGTTCTCCTGCCGGGATTGCGAGACGATTACGCAGCCCCCGGCGCCGTTCCATGTCGTGCCGCGCGGATGGGCCGGGCCCAGCTTCCTCGCCATGCTACTTTTTGAGAAGTACGGTCAGCACCAGCCCCTCAACCGGCAGGCCGAGCGCTTCGCCCGCGAAGGCGTAGCGCTCAGCACCTCGACCCTGGCCGATCAGGTCGGTGCCGCCGCCTTCGCACTCATGCCGCTCTACCGGCGGATCGAAGCCCATGTGCTGGATGCAGCCCGGATCCATGGCGACGATACGACCGTGCCGGTCATGGCGAAGGGCAAGACCGATACGGCGCGCCTGTGGGTCTATGTGCGCGATGACCGGCCCTTCGCCGGCTCCGATCCGCCAGCAGCCTTGTTCCACTATTCCCGCGATCGGCGCGGTGAGCATCCACGGGAGCATCTGGCGTCCTGGGCAGGGATCCTGCAGGCCGATGCCTATGGCGGCTACAACGAGCTTTACGCTCCCGGTCGTCAGCCAGCACCCGTGATCGAGGCGGGCTGCTTCGCGCATGCACGGCGCAAATTCTTCGAGCTGGCCGATGTCGAGGGAGCCGCGCGCAGGAGAAGCCGCGGCGAACGCACCGGCATGATCTACCCGATCGCGCTAGAAGCCGTGCAGCGCCTCGATGCCCTGTTCGAGATCGAGCGCGGCATCAACGGCAAAACGCCAGGCGAGCGTGTTGCACTCCGGCAGGAACGCAGCGCGCCGCTGATGGCGGGCCTGCACGCCTGGCTCACCGCGCAGCTCGCGAAGCTGTCGCGCAGCCATGATATGGCCAAGGCCATCAACTATATGCTCCGGCGCTGGGGTGCCTTCACCCGGTTCCTCGATGATGGCCGGATCTGCATCACGAACAACGCTGCCGAGCGGGCGCTGCGCTGTGTGCCGCTTGGCCGCAAGGCATGGCTGTTCTGCGGTTCCGACCGCGGCGGACAGCGCGCGGCCGTGCTCTACACGCTGATCCAGACGGCCCGGCTCAACGATGTCGATCCGCAGGCGTGGCTGGCCGATGTCCTCGCGCGCATCGCCGGACATCCTGCCCACCGGATCGACGAACTACTGCCCTGGAACTGGGAATCTGGGCGAGCCAGAATCGCAGCTTGATGGCGCACGTTAACAAGGTCCATTCGGTCAGCACGATCGCACTCGTAGCGCGTCATCTAAGCGTCGAAGAAGATCTTATTGCTGAACTCGCGTCGGGCATGGACCCGGAAGACGGGCTGATATGGGTGTACAGCCTTGATCGTCCGGACGGCGCGATGGCATTTACCGAATACGGCGTCGAAAACCTCACAACACTCATCGCCGACCACGATATATAGCACTGCCGCGGCCTTCACCGGATGGGTACGCAATGACCGGGTCACGCTGAACCTCAGACGGAACTTCAGCATGGTCTTTCTGGTCAAGATCACCTCTGACTTCGAGGTTCGCGGGAAGCTCATTCCACGCAAGGCCTTGCCCCGTGTCAAGGGTGACAAGCTGGTTCTTGAGTGGGCGGATATTGGGGCTGAGCGAGGGGAGCCCTAGGCGCCTAGCGTTGCACGCAACAGCTGCACTGTAATCGCCTGCGCTTCGTCAACCAAGTGACCGTTATGATCGCGGTACATGAGTTGCTTGATGATTGAGCTAGCGAACTCAGGCTTCATATTTTCCGCAGCTCGAAGGGCATTCGTACATCGATCAACTCCACATTCCCGGAGGGCATTGATCACGTAGTCTTTGCCCAGCTTTTCGTTGGTAGCCGCGATATCGAACATATCGCGTGGCTGCATCGATGCACCGCGATAGTAGACCTTCTTAGCAACTATCTCTGCCGCAGTTTCCTGCCGGATTGTTCGCCCCCGTAGCTCACTGACCTGTGATGGCTCTGGCGTAATGTCGGCACAGCAAATGAAGTCGATTTCACCAATGTCCTCGAAGATCAGTTTGAGGGAACCTGCGCCGTCTGTTTTGTAGGTGTCTGGCATTCGATCGAGCTCAAACCCCTGCGTCTCGGGATTGAGGTAAGGGAGGAATTGGGGATCGGAAAGGAAGAGGTCGATGTCATGGCTCTCGCGATGATCGATCTGGAGCATCAATGCAGTCCCACCTCCGAACGACCAATCTGGCTCGCGGCCAACGGCTTCGGTGGTTCGCGCGATGATGTCGGATGCCAAATCAAATAGAAGCGGCCATTGGCTCGGCTGCTGTCGAGGCGAGATCACTTTCTCAGGCTGCCAGAGGCAGCGAGTACCCAGCCATCTTGGAAAACTGGCCAGCGACAGCTTTCGCCATATCCTCATTGACCTTCATTTCAGCCATGAAGGCTTTCTGGATCGCTGGTGCCACTTCCGAGAAGAAAGCGAAGACGCTGGCGTCACACGTTTCCACACTCGATGGGTCAGCGATGAGCGCAGCGAGTTGATGAGCGGAATGGTTCGCCCCATAGGGGGCGTTCACCGTTGCCAGAACCTGTGCAGTTAGGTTGCTCATCTTAAACCTGCGGAATCGATCTCAGGGTGAGAATATACGCTTCATGCGTTAGCAAAACAAGAATGTTCGAACATAGGAAGAACGCAGAGGGCCAATCCGCGATTTATCCCGCATTTTTCAAAAATCGCGTTTTGCGGGATAAAAGCCCCTCGATTGCAGACGCGCTCGGACATCGCTGCGATCCCTTAGAGCTCACTCCAGTCATCCATTCAAATTGCGTGAGTGACGGCACCTCGGAAAATTCGAGCATCCAAGGAAAGTCCCGAAACGTCCGCTCTTCTCAACCAACTGACCATCGCAGCCTTCCATCGGACACGAGATTGCTGCCTCAGGGGCGTCGAAGAGAGGCGTTTGGGGAGCAGGCTTCGGTTTCGCCCGACGAGTCCGGTAGCGCTGCTTTTTGAATTCCCACGGATGAACGTTGTCGTCATTTGCCCAGATGCCGCGTCGATTTCGCTGAGCATCGTCAAGCGCCTCGAAGTAGCTTTCATCGGGTCCATAGCGATCGAGTACCCATGCCCATCCATTGAGGATCATTTCCAATTCGATGTTGCGGTGAGATGGTGCAGTCAGTCCACGAATGAACTGTCCGAGCTGGGAAGCCGCACTGCTGGCACCATTGCTCTGATCCATCTGCAAGTAAGGCACGGCTACGATCCGCTTGTGGCGATCGACAATGCCGCCAGTGTCCATCTTTATCAGAATGGCCAGATCGACATGCCTTCCGCCAATGAGCGATTGAAGGAAATCACGCGCTTCGATGCCGCCAGGCTGCTCCATCTCCGGCGCGTCGATGAACCCCAGCCTGATGGTCACTTCAAGGCTTGCTCCCCGTCGTGGGTTGTCGATACGGGTCAGGAAGCCATCGCCGTCAAAGACCTTTAGGACAGGCACCCGAATGGTTTCGGAACCGGGATCTTCGGGTGCGATAAGCAAATGCCAATCCTCCTCAACGTCGCGAACAGCATTGTAGCGAAAATGTATATCGTTTCACTTAGCATCCGATTTTCGGAGCTGGTCGCCACCGCGTCAAATGCATCGCATTGGAGCTGGTCGGCCATGCAAATTTGCTGGAAATCAGACGCGTTTTGCGTTAATAGGCGCCTATTGAAATCATTGAGTTTTTCCGAGGGTGGGACCCAAATCCTCTGGTAAAAATACATTCTGGGGGCACCAACGGGGGCCTCACTTAAGTAACCAAGGTCAAGATTCTCGCAGTTTTGCGACATTCTGAGAGCGGTTCGAGTCCTCTTCTGGCACCATTTTTCTTTCCGGCTGAATCCGCAAATGTCCGGAAAGGCATCCAAATTCACAGCGACGACACGCCCGTACCGATGCTGGTGCCAGGCAAGGGCAAAACCGCGCAAGGTCGGCTTTGGGCCTATGTCGTCGATGACCGGGCCAGCGGAGCAAACGGCCACGATTGGTGTGGTACTAGTTCACGCAGACACGCAGCGGCACCCATCCGCAAACCGGACTGAAGACATTCACCGGTCTCCTTCAAGCAGATGGGTACGCCGGATATGCCAAGCTCTATGGTGGCAGTCGCATTCAGGAAGTGGCTTGCTGGGCGCATTTCGGCGCAAGATATTCGAGAACCATCAGACCAGTCCGACACCGCTGACCAACGATCTGATCGAGCGGATCGGAGCACTCTATCGGATCGAAGACGAAGTTCGCGGCCAGCCCCCCGATATCCGCCGGCAATGGCGGCAGGAGAAAGCCAGGCCATTGGTCGACGATTTACGCTCGGCGATCGACGATGCGTTGCGCCGCCTGTCGCCCAAGGCGGCAATGGCCAAGGCGCTGACCTATGGCCGCAAGCGCTGGATTGCCCTCACGCGCTTCGTCGATGATGGACGAGCCGAGATCGACAACAATATCGCCGAACGCGCGATGCGCAGCGCTCCGAAGCGTGTTTCATTATGCACTCCGTATTCAAGTATCTGTAAACATTGGAAGCATGTCCGCGTCAACAACGCGACACGGGCGACCCTTTCGGGCCATCGCAGATTTTACCGCTTCCGACATCAAATCGGCGGAGCGGATTTGATGCGGTGCGCGCGGTACGACCTGCACTGCCGGAAGCACGCCGGTTTTGATGAGAAGTCTTATCGTATGGCTTGAGGTGCCAAGCGCTTTGGCCGCCTCAGTCATGGTGAGCCATTCGCCGTCTTTCACCGCAGACCGATAGGCATCGATCCCTCGCACGCGCCGAACAGAGTAGACCCGGTGCGCCGTCCAGGTTTTGCCTTGGCCGGTGGGCAAGCCCATCCGATTCAGCGTCGCGGCGATATGCTCGTCGGACCAACGGCCCGCCATGCTGCGCATCACCTCCAGCGCATCCTCCGCTGTTGCACAACCGTGCTCGCCGGCTTTCGGCTTGCGAACCCGCAGTTCCGAGTGCTGGCCGCCCCGCCAATGGATCGTGAGCACGACGTCACGCACGGCATCATCGACATCGACGACGATGTCGGCGATCATTGTACGTAGCATTTGCTGGCGAGCGCGCATCGTCACATCCGGAGCGTTCCAGGCCGCCGACAGGTTTTCCGCCAGATTGGCGAAGGCATTTGGATCGGCCTCGATGGTCGAGGGCCCTTCCGCAGGCTGGCGAGCCTTCAAGTCCCGCACGCGACGGAGCGCGATTTCCCAGTTTTTCTCCAGCTGCGCCGCTATCAGGCGATTATCGGGATCACAAGCTGCGTAGCGGCGCTCGGCTAGGCTGGCCTCGTAGCGCGCCTGCTGGAGTTCCAGGTCGAGGATCTGGCGCTGCTCTTCTTGTCGTTCCCGGTTCATCCGCTCCGCCTCGAACGCGGCTTCGATCGCCAAGGGTTCTACCGCGCGCAGCAGTTCGCGCGCAACTGCTGCATCCACTCGTAGACCGCCAAAGGTCATGCATCGAGGTAAGCCCATCATCAGGTTCGGCTTGTCACAGCGGTAGACTGGCCGACTTTGCGGGTTACCGGTGTAAGCAACGCTCAGTCGCCGCCCGCACCGTCCGCACGTCATGATCCCTGACAGCAGTGCCTTGCCGCCTCGGCCTGACTTTACGCCGCCAGCGCGGCCATAGTTGTTGAGGGCCAGCTGCTTCTGGTTGCGCTCGTATTCTTCCCAGCTGACGTAGCCCTCGTGGTGCTCCTTGATGAACACCTCCCAGGTTCCGACCGGCTTGCCATGCCCGTAGCTTCGCCGCGCTCGCCCATCGACAATGGTAGTCCGCTTTTCGCTTTTCCCGTAGACGTAAACACCTGCATAGAAGGGGTTTTTGAGGACGGCGATGACGTTGCGATAGCGGATAGGTAACCATGTGAAGCTGGTCATGCGGCCTTCGTCCGAAGGCCGCGGGAAGTGGATTCCATCGGCCTTCATAGACAACAGCACCTGACGCGCACTGCCCAGCTCTCGGAAGCGCGCAAAGATGAGCCGGATTACCTCCTGAAGGCGTAAGTCGGGATCGAGTCCCAGGCCCGCTTCGCGGTGCCAGATGTAGCCGAACGGGACAGACAACCGCAATTCGCCGCGGCGCGCCTTCGACCTCGCGGCATCGAGCATTCGCGTCCTGAGAACGCCGAGCTCGAACTCGCTGATGCTGCCCTTCATTCCCAGGAGTAGGCGGTCGTTGGGCTGGCAAGGATTGTACACGCCATCATGATCGATGACACGGGCTTCAACGAGCCCGCACAGTTCCAGCAGATGGTGCCAGTCGCGACCATTTCGCGCGAGCCTTGACGCATCGAGGCACAGCACGGCACCCACCTTGCCCGCGCACAATGATGCGACCAGGCGATCAAAGCCGGGCCGCGCAACGGTTCCGCTCGCGGATCGTCCGAGATCATCGTCGATGACTTCGATATCGGTGAAACCGTGCTGACGTGCGCTGTCGACGAGGTCGTATTGCCGCCGCTGGCTTTCCAGGTTGGTCATGACCTGGGATTGTGTCGATTGTCGCACGTAGACGACGGCCTTGCGCTTCAGCAGTTGCGCCGGGATTAAATCAGTGCCGGTCATCGCCGAGCTCCTCGACGACGAGGCCAGCGGCTTGCATCAGGATTTGAGCAAGCGTGATTACGGCCTTCGTCCGTTCCGCCTCGCTCATCCCGTCCACCCTCCGGGGCTCGAAGATCAGGCTCATCTGTCTGCCCGAGGCCGGTGCGGGCGTGTCGTGCTTGTTCATCGACTTCCTCCAATGCGACTCCATCATCGCGTTGGGAGTTTGGTGAAGCAGCGACCGCGGTGACCAGCCTCTTCAAATCGGAAAGCGCTGCAACATCAACTTGGGGCGGGCCGATTCTCATCTTGGAGCAGGCGACCGGATCAACCATCCAACCAGGCATCGAAACGACGATGCCAGATGGGCCTTCGACCTTGAGAAAGCGCCCCGTCGCTCGCTCCTCTACCCGCCGTACGCTGACTTTCCGCCCGAAATAGGGATGCCAAGGATAGTGAACTTCCCGCTCTTCGCCGACATGGGCAGAATGAACGGGCGATGGCTATAGGCCGCCAGAACTGGCTGTTCGCTGGCTCCGAGGCGGGGGGGGGGGCGCCGCTGCTATCTATCCCTCATCGAAACCGCGAAACTCAACGGCATCGAGCCGCAGGCCTATATCGCCGACGTCATCGCAAAAATTGCAGACGGATGGCCGGCATCGCGCTGGGACGAGCTCATGCCATGGAACTGGACAGCTCCCCTGCGACCGCTGATCGCCGAAGCCGCATAATCGGCGGCTTCCAAGCCACGCTTACGCTGATCGGACGCACTGAGATTTGGCGATCGGTGAGGACTGACAGCTTGTGGGCTGCAGCTGTCGGCTCTTTCAGCCTACAGCCTGGTGACAGTACTTGAGCGTGATTTCAGCCAGAGCCGCGGAAAACCGTAGAGCCCAAAACCGGCCATCCTGGATCAGTTCTGAGTTCGGCGAAGCCTGGGCGCTTGCCGATCGTCTGCTGCTGTTCGGGGGCTTCACTAGCGGGCATGTCGCCTCACCGTCCGGCTGAAAACACTCCGAATCCGCAAACCGGTGAGCTTACTCTGCTTCTATTCCCAAGCTGCGTCATGGGCCCATGTCCCGGCAATAGGCCGCTGGTCTTATCTTATCATGGTGCCCGATACGTCGGTGCTCACAACGCGCCAATCGAGCGCATTGCAATCGGCGGACGTGTTGCTGCCATATCTCTACGCAGCATCCAGGCCGGCACCTGCTTTATCGTCATGGGCGAGGCATAGTGGAAACCCTGCGCGAACTGGCATCCGAGGTCGGCCAGGATGCTTCCCTGCCGTTCGGTTTCGATCCCTTCGATGATGCATTCCAGATCAAGCGCCCGGCACATTTCGAGAATGGCTTGCAGGATCCTCGTGCCGCCCGCCTCGTCAAGATCCTGGACGAATGACCGGTCGATCTTGATCTTGTCGATCGGCAGGCGGTTCAGATAGCCAAGACTGGAAAAGCCAGTGCCGAAATCGTCGAGCGCGATGGAAATTCCGTGCTGACGCAAGCGGTGGATGTTGCGCGTCGCCGTGGCGAAATCGCGCATCAGCGCGGTTTCCGTTATCTCGAATACAAAGCGTCCTGGGGCCAGGCCGGAATTGTCTATCGCTGCAACAAGCGCATCGACGGTTGCCGACGTGACGATATCGTGCGCGGAAAGGTTGAAGGATATCGTCTGGTGCTGAGGAAGCAGTTTGACGTCCTGCAGCAGCTTGTCGAACAGCGACAGGGTAATCGTGCCCATGGTGTTCAGCCGCTCGGCCGCCTCGATGAATTCGCCGGGCACGATCTTGCCGAGTTTTGCGCTTTCCCATCGGCCCAGCGCTTCCCAACCGCAGACCGCGCCGGATGACAGCGAGATGATGGCTGGAAATGGATCGACAGCTCGCTGTCGAGATCGGCAATCTGGAGCTGCGTCTCCATCTCAGTCTTGGTGAGCAGTTGCTTCGCCAGTTCGTAGCTGAACAGGCAGGTGCCGCCCCGCCCGTTCGACTTGACGTTGTAGAGCGCGTAGTCGGCATGGTGGAACAGGTCGGCAGCGCTGGTTCCGCCATGGGGAAAGGTCGTGAAGCCTATCGAACAGCCGATCGCGAACGCGTTGTCGCCGATGGCGAAGGGGCGGGCCAGCGCCTTCGAAATGGTCTCGCCGAGCGCGCTCGCCTGCGCTTCGCAGCCTGGCGCGATGATGCCGAATTCGTCGCCGCCAAGTCGCGCGACAACATGGCTTTCATGGTCCAGCGAACGCAGCCTCTCGCCCACCTCCACCAGCAGCTGGTCCCCCACCGCGTGTCCGTAGATGTCGTTGACCGGCTTGAAGCGATCGAGGTCGACGATGCCGACGAAGAACGACGCCCCCGCATCGCGGCTTTCGGCTATCGCGGCTTCCATCTGTTCGAGGAAGACGCGCCGGTTCGGCATTCCGGTCAGCGCATCGGTCATCGCAAGGGCGCGGTTCTCGGCCGTCAGTCTGGCCGTCTCCTGCTGCTGCAACGCCAGTTGGGTTTGCGACGTGACGAGCTCGACGAAACCTTCGAACACGTTTTGCGAGACCCGGATCATCAGTGTCGTCACGATCGCGGCGTTGAAGGCGATCAGCACGAAGGCAGCATTTCCTTGCGACAAGTGGAACAGCACGTAGGGCAACATGATCAGCAGGTGCACGAGCCGTGCGGCCTGCGGCAGGTGGATCAGGCAGAAGATGCAGCCGATCGCGGTCAATACGACGCAGACCGCGATCGCCGCCTGTTCGAACGGTCCGCCGAACTGATCCAGAAAGAACGCATAGCTTAGATAGGCGATGGCGATCGGTATCACCGCAAGCGTCGTGCGTTTCAGCGTTTTGCGTGCGTCTTCGACCGTGATGGCGTCCGCCGCCGGCATCAGGCGCAGCCAGTGGATCATCCGTGCCGTGCTGATCACGATGAACACACCGCTGGCGACGGTCAGAACCGCGTCGGGGGCGTGATTGCGATAGAGCAGGACGATGGCACATGCGGTAATGATGAGCACCGCGTATAGAAGCGGTATCTGCCGCTTCAGCGCGGCATATTGCGCGATAATGACCGCCGGATCGTCCGAATAAGGGGGCCAGCGCCAGAATCCGAGGAATTGAGCGTAGATGGTTCGTGCGCTGTGCTCTTTCCCCATGGCGCGCGCTCCGATTTCTGGTGCCTCAACTGCGCGGCATAGTCCGCGTCAGCCACCCTACCGTTGCGATCTTTAAGGAGTCGTAAGGCTGCGTCTAAGCCGGTTTACGTGTATCCGGAAAGGCGCAGGTCCGACGGGTTGCCAGTTTCGGGGCACCGACAGGTTTATGTGCTGTTCGATGATTCGCTAAGGAAATGTCCAGGCCATTCGCTGACTATCCGGTCCTGGCGCAGCGGCGGCCGAAGCGGACGTTCGGCTTTCGAGTTCATATCTGGCATTCCGACAAAGCGGCAGATCCGATATGACCTGGCCTGTATCCTTGATGGGCTTCCTGAATGTTGACGAAGGTGCCGCACAAGCCGCGGCACCAAGATCTGACGCGTTCCAGGATGCTATAAGGCAAGCCTTTTGCCGCGCCGGTTTCGGTAGGGTTCGCCAGCCCGCACTGAAACGAATGAGCGCCCTCAAGATTCCTAATCACTAACGCATCCGGATTACCGGCAATCGCGGCTAGGCGCGGCCGGAAGGTTCGGCGCGCTTCGAACAGCTGTCCGAGCTTCAGAAGCAGCGGGCCCGGCTTTGTCTTCTGGGATGACACCCGATTTGATGCGCCTTTCCCATGAATGGTGCGATGCGGTCGCGCCGCTGGTCTTTGTTCGCCACATCACGGATGATAGCGACCAACTGCGCTACAAGCGCGAATTTCCGAGACTCTAGATCTAAGCGATTCGCGGCACTTGATAATTGCGACAACAGCACCGCATCCCTTGGCAGAGCTTGGCCCGCCAGCGTCACAGTTCCACGAATATCCGGATCGAATAGCTCTGGAGCGGGCGCGACAACCCCGCCCTGATTTTCACCGATCAGCGGAATTCGTGTCGGATCGATCCCGCCGCACGCAAGGAGCATTGCGGGACCAGCGAACGGGTCCGCTCGATCCAATGAAAGTGATCCGGGCTATCCATCTCGAGCGGCCCTGGTGTTCGATTATATCAGGACGCGAGCCGTTACTGGGCACCATTTCTCAAGAACCAGCGCTTTGTCGCATGGCGGCATCGCCCGCTTTCAAGCGGGCGATGCGTTGCCTTTCGCGGGGTCAGCGGGTGTTCCGGTTCAGGTCGATGGCGGACTGGACCAGCGCAACATAGCTGGGGGTCATGTTCACCACATATTCGTTCTGGCCCCAGAAGAACGGCCAGTTCTCCTGGTTTTCGGGATAGTCGGGTTTGATCACCAGCACGCCGGGAACGACCCCGCCAGGGATGAACGAGAAGTCGGCCCGGTTGCTGCCATAGGCGACCTCTTTCGACTGTGCGCCCACCCCCGATACGAACGACAGGTTCGAGGCGGGATGCGTGCCGTGGATATAGTCCAGCGCGCGGTACACGCCCGATCCGTCGGACAGCTCGGGAAACGCCTTGTGGATCGCGTAGTCGGTCAGCCCGCTCTGCATGATCGCGCCATTGCCCGCCCAACCGCCGGTGGTGATCGGCACGCCATAGGGGTTGGGGCCGGTGAACGGCTCCTTTGCAGACACGATCTCGCGCGCCGCCTTTTCGACTTCGCTGCGGAAGGCAGCGGGCATCCTGGGCAGGACGCTCAGCGCGGTGCGGATATATTGCGGCGCCTGCTCGGACACTTCGGGCCACAGCTCTGCCACGCGCTTTGCGTATTGTGGCTTGCCGGTGGTGTTCAGCAGCTCGGCGGCGGCGGTGAACTCCTCGCCCGGCAGCCATCCGCCGGTGGTGTTGCCGTGGCTGTATGTGAAGGGCGGGCGGGACTGTACCTCCTGCCAGGTTTCCTCGGCGATGCGCAGCGCCTTGGCGGCCAGCGCGTCGTCGAAACCCTTGAGCGAACGCGAGGCGGCCGCCAGCGCGGCGGCGGTGCCGTAATCGAGCGCGCTGGCGCGGGTGGTGAAGATCCAGCGGTCGTCGGGCGTGCCGCTGTGGGTCGGCGTCCGCTCGCCGAATTCCAGCGATCCGTCATAGATCAGCCCGTCGGTCTTTGACGCCGCGTCGCCCAGATGGGTGTATTGCGCGACATCGGGTTCCACCACCCCGTGCACCGCATGGCCGACCGCATCGTACATCGACACCAGATAGAGCACGCCATGCGCGATCTGCTGCTGGATGTCGGCGTGGCCGTCGGGGACGTGGATCTCGACACGGCGCAGGTCGTGATCGACCAGCGTCTGGTCACGCTCGGGCCGGAACTGGTCCCAGATATGCGCCAGTTCGCGCACCACGGCATATTGCGTCTGGGTGCGGATGTCGAAATCGCCCGCGTCCAGCCAGCCGCCCACGGTCATGCCGGGGATATGCTCGCCCGGCTTGAAGCGCGTGTCGGTGGTCGGTCCCTGCCGGTAGAGGTCGATATGTTCGTGGTTGACGGGTGCCTGCCGCCCATCGTCGCGGTGCGGATCGCCGTGCCACACGCGATAGGCCTCGTTCACCAGCATGTGGTCCATCTGCACCGGCATGAACACGTCCATGCCGGGGTGCCAGGCGTTTTCGTACACATCCTCGGCAATGCGGAAGGGGGCGGTGCGCTGGTCGCGATATTCCAGTGTGTAGAGGCCGGGTTCGCGCACCTGCGAAAAGTCGAAGGTCGCATAGCCGTAGCGCAGGTAATCGCCCCATGGCTGCGGCGCGCCCGATGCCGCGACGGTCTCGTTGCCTTGCGGGTCGATGCGCAGCAGGCGCACTTCGCCTGCCGGGGTGTCGCTGGCATCCATTTCGATCACCGCGCGCTTTTCCTGCTGCGGCACATAGCCCAGCTGCGAATGGCCGATCACCGGTTCGCGCGTCCAGCCGGGGACGGCGTTGGGGGTCAGCGTCCATTCGGCGACGGCACCGGTCTGGCCCGCGGGCAGCAGGCCGCGCACGACGAACCAGCCGTTCTGCGCCTGGTTGCGCCCGTCATAGAGCGCCAGATCGCCGCCCGCGGACTGGATCGTCACGCGGCGCGCCGGATCGTTCGGTGCCAGCACCAGCGTGCGGCCCGTCGCCATCGGCAGGGGTTCGGCGCCGGGGCCGATGTCGCGCCCGCTGGCGGCATTGCGTTCGCCGCCCGCGACCATGTTCGCGGCGGGATAGCGGGGGAAGGCGCCCGGCTTGCCGTCGGCGAAATAGCTCTGCCGGAAATAGGCCGAGGGCAGGAATTCGAGGTTGAGCCCCGCCTTGCCCGCCAGCGCCTGCGGCAGCGGTTCGTCGAGCAGCACGGTCAGCTTCACCGCCTCGCCCGCTTCCTGCGCGACGATGCGGTAGCGGAAGTCGTATTGCGGATATTCGAGCGTGACCTCGACCCGGCCATTGGCGACATCGACCTTGCGGTCGACCATGCGGCCGATCGGGTCCCATTGCCCGGGGGTGGCGGACAGGCGCACGTCGCCGTTGGTGGCGATGCGCTCGCCCTGCTGGATCAGTTCGACGCCGCTGATCTTGGAATCGGCGAACAGCCCGTCGTACCAGTTGGAGAAGACGAGCACGTTGGCGCCCGGCGCTTCGAAATATTCGCTTTCCGACAGGTCCAGCGTTTCGGCGTCCTGCGCAGCCGCGGGGCCGCCTGCCAGGGCGGCCAATGCCGCCGAGCCGAGCAACATGCGTTTCCAGTCCATGATTCTCTCCCGATTGTCTATCGCGTTGTTATCGTTGTGGTAGCGCTACCATTTTCGAAGCGCAAGTGGTCCGGCTTGTCGCCCCCGCAGGCCGCGCGCGCCGGAGGGACGGCGCGCGCGGCGGATCAGCCTGCGGTTTCGATATAGCCGTGCATCGTCAGCCAGTCGGCGAAGGCGTCGAACCAGCCGGTGCTGGTGGTCGCCTTGGGATACATGCCGAAGCCGTGGCCGCCCTGTTCGTAGAAATGGAACTCGACCGGGCGGCCCGCTTCCTTCCAGCTTTCGATCAGGCCGAAGCCGGCATTGGCGAAGAACGGATCGTCGGCGGCCAGCGCCACGAACAGCGGCGGCGCATCGGCGGGAACCGGGAAGTCGGTGATCGGGCCATAGATATTGCCCAGGAACGCGGGGTTCGCTTCCTCGCCGCGCAGTTCGGTCGCCATCGTCAGCATGGCGCCCGCCGAAAAGCCCAGCATGCCGATACGGTCGGGATCGACGTTCCATTCGCCCGCCCGCTCGCGGATCAGGGCAAAGGCGGCGCGGGCGTCGGCGATCTGGGGCGCGATCGCCTTGACCGTCTCCTCCACTTCGGGGCTGGGCGGACGGGCGCCGGGGCCGAACATCTCGCGCATCGATCGCTCGAACCCCGGCATGTCGGCAGGGGTCTGGTTCAGCCGGTATTTCAGCACGAAGGCGGCGACGCCGCGGTCGGCCAGAGCGCGGGCGACGTCCCACCCCTCGTTATCCATCGACAGCGTGCGAAAGCCGCCGCCGGGCGCGACCACCACCGCCGCGCCGGTCGCCTTGGCGGGATCGGGGAGGAACGGGGTCAGCGTCGCTTCGGTCACGTTGCGGGCGAAGCGGCTGCCATATTGCCGGTGCCAGCTTTCCGGCGCCGTGGCGCCGGGCAGGGGCGGAGTGTCCAGGTCGATCGCATCCGGCTGCGCGGGGATGGCGATCGGGGCCATCCGGTCGTCCTGCGGCGCGGCATCCTGCGCCATGGCCGGGAAGGCGGTCGCCGTCAGGGCCAGCGCGGCCATGAGCATGGTTCTGGTCTTCATGCGTATCCTCTCACCTTGCGGTGCCGGGAACGGCCTGTCGCCATTCCCGGCACGTTTTCGTTACCGCAATTGCAGGACGACGATGGACTTTGCGGGGAGCGTGGCGGTAACGGTTCCGCGCGATACCCTTGCGCCGGTGAAGGCGGTGGGGGTGACGACTTCGGGGTTTTCGAAGTCGTTGTGCGCGTCCATCGCGCGGGCGGTCAGGATACGGCCCGTGGCGCCGGCGGGGTTCACGCCGTCGAGCGCGATGGTCACCGGATGGGCGTTGTTCGGGTCGACATTGACCAGCGCCAGATGCACCTGCCCGTCGGTGCCGCGCACCGCCGACACGCTGACCGCCGGGATCGACACGTCGTCCTTTTCATACATCGGCGCGGCGACGTCCACCGGAAGGGCGGTCGCGCCCTGCCACGGTTCGTACATGTCGAACACGTGATAGGTCGGCGTCTTCACCATGCGCGGACCGTCGGTCAGCAGCATCGCCTGCAGCACGTTCACCATCTGCGCGATGGCGGCCATCTTCACCCGCTCGGCATGCTTGGTGAAAATGTTGATGTTGAGCGCGGCGACCATCGCGTCGCGCAGGCTGTTCTGCTGCTGCAGGAAGCCCGGATTGGTGCCCGGCGCGGGATCGTACCAGGTGCCCCATTCGTCGACCGCCAGCATCACGCGCTGTTCGGGATCGTACTTGTCCATGATCGCGGAATGGCGGGTGATGAACTCGTCCATCTCCATCGTGTGGTCGAGCGTGGATGCCCATTCGCTTTCGGGGAAGCCCAGCGCGGGGCCCTTGTCCTCCCAGGTCGCGTCGCGCGGGCGGGTATAGAAATGCAGCGCCAGCCCGTCGATCAGCTTGCCCGAGATCTTCATCATCGTCTCGGTCCACTCATAGTTGGAATCCGACGGGCCGCTGGCGATCTTGAGCATCTCGCCCGTGCCGGGCTTGGTGAAGGTGACGAAGCGATTGGTCAGGTCCGCGGCATATTCGGCGCGCATGTTGCCGCCGCAGCCCCACAGCTCGTTGCCGATGCCCAGGTAATCGACCGTCCAGGCATCCTCGTGCCCGTTGGCCGCACGCTCGCGCGCCAGCGCGGTGGTGCCCGCGGGCGCGGTCATGTACTCGACCCACTGCGAGGCTTCGGCGGGGGTCCCGCTGCCGAGATTGACCGAGACATAGGTGCGCGCGCCCAGCCGCTGGGCAAAGCCCATGAACTCGTGCGTGCCGAAGCTGTTGTCCTCGTTCACGCCGCCCCAGTTGGTGTTGATCTTGACCGGGCGGTCCTCACGCGGGCCGATGCCGTCGCGCCAGTGATATTCGTCGGCGAAGCAGCCGCCGGGCCAGCGCACCATGGGCACGTTGATGTCCTTCAGTGCCTGCAGCACGTCGGTGCGATAGCCGCCGTCGTTGGGGATGGGCGAATCCTCGCCCACCCAGACGCCGCCATAGATGCCGGTGCCCAGATGCTCCATGAACTGGCCGAACACGTCGGGATGCACCTGCGCGCCCGGCTGGTCAGCCTCCACCGTCACCACCGCGCCCTCGCCAGCGGCGCGGGGCTGTGCTTGCGCCTGGGCTTGCGCCTGCGCCGGCAGCGGGGCGGCTGCCAGCGCCAGGGCGAGCGAAAGCCCCGGCAGGGCGCGCTTGCGGATGGATGATTCACGGGTCTGGGTGGATGCCGCTGGCATGGCTTTCACGATAGGACTCTCCATAATGCCGCCTGTTTCCGGCGACCTGATCGACTGCATTGTCAAATTGCTACTTGTAGGAGTAATAGAGGTGCAATCCGGCTGGTCAAGACGGAACACCTGTGTGTCGAACCGGAACGGGACGAAAGCCCCAAAACGCGAAAAACCCGTTATGAATGCTTGGCCCCGACGCGTGGTAGCGCTATCACCCGGGGCGCGGCTCGTTCAGAGGCTGATTGAGGAGATAGAGGATGCGGATCGGACTGGTTTCACTGGCAGCGCTTGGACTGGCGCTGGGCGCGTGCCAGAATCAGGCGGAAGTCGACACGATGGCGGCAGCGGGCGGCGATGCGGTATCGCCCGACGGCCGCAGCTA
The DNA here is from genome assembly GCF_001661675.2 of Croceicoccus marinus. Taxonomy (NCBI): domain Bacteria; kingdom Pseudomonadati; phylum Pseudomonadota; class Alphaproteobacteria; order Sphingomonadales; family Erythrobacteraceae; genus Croceicoccus; species Croceicoccus marinus. The sequence continues at coordinate 324,089 of NZ_CP019602.1, forward strand.
TCTCTCGCAGCCGCTGACGAGCGAGATCTATACCGCCGATCCTTCGGGCCACGTGTTCGACGGCAAGCTGTATATCTATGCCAGCCACGACATCGATGCGGGCATTCCCGACGACGACCTGGGCAACCAGTACGCGATGCGCGACTATCGCATCCTGCGCATGGACCGTCCGGGCGGGCCGGTGACGGTCGGGCCGGTGGCGCTGGACGTCAAGGACGTGCCCTGGGCATCGCAGCAGATGTGGGCGCCCGATGCGGCCTACAAGGACGGGACCTATTACCTGTACTTCCCCGCGCGCGACAAGACAAAGGACAAGAACGGCGTCGGCGCCTTCCGCATCGGGGTGGCCACCTCGAAGAGCCCGATGGGGCCGTTCGTGCCCGAGCCGAACTATATCGAGGGAAGCTTCTCGATCGACCCGTCGGTGTTCACCGACGACGACGGCACCAGCTACATGTATTTCGGCGGCATCTGGGGCGGCCAGCTGCAGCGCTGGAACAACGGCGTCTATGATCCGCAGGGGTCGGACACCGACCTGATGCAGGACGACCAGCCCGCGATTTCGGGCAAGGTCGCGCGGCTCAGCCCCGACATGAAGAGCTTTGCCGAACCCGTGCGCGACGCGCTGATCGTGGACGAGGCGGGCAATCCGGTGCTGGGCGGCGACCACGACCGCCGCTTCTTCGAGGCGGCCTGGGTCTTCAAGCGGGACGGGAAGTACTACTTCACCTACTCGACCGGCGACACGCATTACCTGAATTATGCGATCGGCGATTCGCCCTATGGCCCGTTCACCTACAAGGGTCACATCCTCGAGCCGGTGCAGGGCTGGACTTCCCACCATTCGATCGTCGAGTGGAACGGCAAGTGGTATCTTTTGTATCATGACACGCAGCTGAGCGGGAAGAACCACCTGCGCAACGTCAAGATGACCGAACTCACGTTCAATCCGGACGGCACCATTCCGACCATCAGCCCGTTCACCAACTGATGTTCCTGGGAATCGATATCGGAACGTCGGGCGTCAAGGCGGTCGCGCTGGATGAAACCGGCGCGGTCGCCGGGCAGGGCACCGCTGCGCTTTCGGTGCAGCGGCCGCAGCCCCTGTGGTCGGAGCAGGACCCCGAGGCGTGGTGGCGCGCGACCACCGCCGCGGTGCAGGCGATCGATCCTGCCGTGCGGCGCGCGGTGCGCGGCATCGGCATCGCCGGCCAGATGCACGGCGCGACGCTGCTGGGGGCGGACGACCGCCCGCTGCGGCCCGCGATCCTGTGGAACGACGGCCGCTCCGACGCGGAGTGCGAGGAGCTTGAGGCGCAGGTGCCCGAGCTTCGCCGCATCACCGGCAATATCGCCATGCCCGGCTTTACCGCGCCCAAGCTGGTCTGGGTCCGCAAGCACGAGCCCGCGATCTTCGAGCAGGTCGAGACCGTGCTGCTGCCCAAGGACTATGTCCGCCTGCGCATGACGGGGGACAAGGCGTCCGACCTGTCGGATGCGGCCGGCACGCTGTGGGTCGATGTCGCGCAGCGCCGCTGGAGCGACGAGGTGCTGTCGGCCACCGGCCTTGGCGAAAGCGCGATGCCGCGCCTGTACGAGGGCAATGAAATCACCGGATCGCTGCGCGGCGAGATCGCGGAGCTTTGGGGCATGCCGGTCGTGCCGGTCGTCGCGGGCGGCGGCGACAATGCCGCGGGCGCGGTGGGCGTGGGTGTCGTGTCCGACGGCGATGCGCTGCTGTCGCTGGGAACGTCGGGCGTGATATTCGTCGCGACCGATGAATTCCGGCCCAATCCGGCGCGTGCGGTCCATGCGTTCTGCCACTGCCTGCCCGGCATGTGGCACCAGATGAGCGTGCATCTGTCGGCAGCATCCTGCATCGACTGGGTCGCGCGGCTGACGGGCGCGGCAGGCGCCGCCGACCTGTTCGCGCGGGCCGAGGAAACCGGGCCCGGCACGGGATCGGAGATCTTCCTGCCCTATCTGTCGGGGGAGCGGACGCCGCATAACGACGCGCGCGTGCGCGGCGCGTTCCTCGGCCTCGACAACGATACCGATCCGGGCCGTCTGGCGCAGGCCGTGCTGGAAGGCGTCGCCTTTGCGCTGGCCGACGGGCTGGACGCGCTGCGCGATGCGGGCACCAGGGTCGAGAGCCTGTCGGTGATCGGCGGTGGCGCGCGGTCCGGTTACTGGGGCCGCATCATCGCCGCCGCGTTCGAGGTTCCGCTCGTCTACCTCAAGGGCGGGGAGGTCGGGCCCGCGCTCGGCGCCGCGCGCCTTGCCCAGCTTGCGGTCGACGGCGGCACGCCCGCCGATGTCTGCACACCGCCGCCCGTATCGCACCGGATCGATCCCGAACCGGCGCTTGTCGATCAACTCGCGCCGCGCAAGCATGCCTTCCGCGACGCCTATCCCCGCATAACCCCCAAGAGAGGTCTCTGATGTCCACCGCTTCCGATTATTTCGCCGAATTTCCGGTCATCGCCTATGAAGGGCGCGACGCGGAAAACGAGCTTGCGTATCGCTATTACGACAAGAACCGCACCGTCATGGGCAAGACGATGGAAGAGCATCTGCGCTTCGCCGTCTGCATGTGGCACACGTTCTGCTGGCCCGGTTCCGACGTGTTCGGCGCGGGCACGTTCGACCGCCCGTGGCTGTCGCACCCCGACAGCACCGAAGCCGCCGCGATGAAGCGCGCCACCGCGCTCGACTTCGTGCGCAAGCTGGACCTGCCGTTCTATTGCTTCCACGATGTCGACGTGATGGAAGCGGCCAGCAATGTCGCCGAATACCAGCGCAATTTCGCCACCGCGGTCGACCATCTGGAACAGCTGCAGGGCGAAACCGGCCGCAAGCTGCTGTGGGGCACCGCCAATCTGTTCTCCGACCCGCGCTATGCGGCGGGCGCGGCGACCAGCCCGGATCCCGAGATCTATGCATGGGCCGCGCTGCAGGTCCGCTCTGCCATGGAAGCGACGCACCGCCTGGGCGGCAGCAACTATGTGCTGTGGGGCGGCCGCGAGGGTTACGAGACGCTGCTCAACACCGACCTGAAGCGCGAGATGGACAATTTCGGCCGCTTCCTCAGCCTGGCGGTCGAGCACAAGCACAAGATCGGCTTCACCGGCACGATCCTGATCGAGCCCAAGCCGCACGAGCCGACCAAGCACCAGTATGATTTCGACACGGCGACCGTGTACGGCTTCCTCAAGCGCTATGGGCTCGAGAACGAGGTCTGCGTCAATATCGAGGCGAACCATGCCACGCTGTCGGGCCATACGTTCGAGCACGAGATCGCCATGGCCAATGCGCTGGGCATCTTCGGTTCGATCGACGCCAATCGCGGCGACCACCAGAATGGCTGGGACACCGACCAGTTTCCGAACTCGGTCGAGGAGATGACGCTGGCGATGATCGAGATCATCCGTGCCGGCGGCTTCACCAACGGCGGCTTCAACTTCGACGCCAAGGTGCGCCGCCAGTCGAGCGACGCGGTGGACCTGCTGCATGGCCACATCGGCGGCGTCGACGTGCTGGCGCACGCGCTGCTGAATGCCGAACGCATCATCGAGGACGGCCGTCTCGATGCGTTCCGCAAGGATCGCTATGCCGGCTGGGACGCCGGGCTGGGCAGCAAGATCCATGCGGACGGCACCAGCCTGGCCGACATCGCCGACATGGCGGTGCAGCAGAACCTGTCGCCCAGGCACCGCTCGGGCCGCCAGGAGCGTCTGGAGAACCTGATCAACCGCTTCGTCTGAGGCTTTTTCCGGCCGCCGGTTTGGGCGGCGTTCGGAACGGCGGCCCCGTCATCCGCAAGGGTGGCGGGGCCGCTGCGTTTGGGGGGCTCGGACCGGGAAGGCCCGCAGCCGGGCGCGGGACAGGGTCCAACCATAAAAAAAGGGGGGCAGGTCGCGCCTGCCCCCCTTTCGATGTGTCCCTGTGAAGGGGTCTTACATCTCGTCCACGGCCTTGCTGACCAGCACGTTCACCGCAACGCGGCGGTTCTGCGCCTTGCCTTCGGGCGTGGAGTTGTCGGCCATCGGATCCGCCTCGGCCATGCCGGTCGGGGTCAGCATGCGATAGGGCTTCCAGCCGCAAGCCTGCTGCAGGTGGTTCACCACCCGTGCCGCGCGCTTCTCGCTCAGCACCTGGTTGATTTCCTGGCTGCCGGTGGAGTCGGTATAGCCCACGACCAGCAGCAGCGCGTTTTCCATGGCATCGGCCTGGCTGGCGGTGCTGCACAGCAGGGCCTTGTCCTGTTCGGACAGATTGTACTTGCCGGTGTCGAAATTGACGTTGGTGACGTTCTTCACATTATACTTGTCGATGTCGCCGAAACGACCACGCAGGGCTTCGGTCGCGGCCGCGTTCTGCTGGATCGCAAGCTCGTTCTCGCCAAAGCGCTGGTCGGTGGCGTTGTAGATCATGTTGGCGGTCTTGAGATCCTTGGTCTTGAGATCGATCTCACCCGCGACTAGGCCGCCGTCCCACTGCATCGTCTCGATCGAGACGGGCAGGCCGTTCAGCAATTCGTTCGCTGCCAGCCTGTCCTTGTTCAGGCCGAGGAAGCCGCCGCTCGACTTGATGCGGGTTTCGTCCGTCACGGTCAGCACGGTCTTGGTGCCGTCTTCGGCGGTGATCTGGATGCGGTCGCCGCTGCGTGCGGAGATGATGCCTTCCATATCGGGACCGCGGGTCATTTCCGACATCGCGGGCATCTGGGGACCATAGGTGGTGCTCAGCGTGTCGCCCTGCGGCGCGGGCTGCTCCTGCGCGGCCAGACCCGACATGGGCAGTGCAAGCGAGGCCACCAGCAGCATGGCTTTGGAACGTTTGGTAAGGGCATTCATACAGGTCACTCCTTCGGTTCGTTCAGCCGGCCATCGCGTTGTAACGGGCGTGAAGCCCGATCCCCCCGTGATGCATTGCCCGGCAATCTGATCTCTTCACCCCTCGAAAAAAAGGCGCACGACATTGCTGCCGTGCACGAGCGCTTAAGCTGGTGTTTACATTATGCTTGCCGCTTGATGAACAGCCTTTGCAGGGACGGGCGCGGAATGGTCGGTTCGACCGACCGGTGCGACGAATTGAGGCGAGATGATGGCATGATTGTGCAAAAGCACGTCCCTGCGATGCGGTTTCGAGCGGGGATGTAGGGGCGGCGGGACGGACCGATCGATGGCGAAAAGCGTGCTTCAAGTTCGGATTGCGGCGCGATGTCGGTCGATACGGAGATATGCCGGTCAGCAAAGCATCCATCCCATCCCAGTCCTGGCGGCGATGGAGCGGATGGTGGGCGCGGCAGGGATTGAACCTGCGACCCCACCCGTGTGAAGGGTGTGCTCTACCACTGAGCTACGCGCCCGCTGACGTCAGGAGGGGACCAGAATCACCCTTGCGTCGGCAGAGGCGCGCCTTTGCCAGAGCGTGAAGCCGTTGACAAGCACCCCGTTACCGGTAGAGGCCCGAACCCCATGACCGAAGAGAACAACTCGCCCGATTCCGCGCCCGAAGCGGCGCCCCAGGATGCCGCTCCCGCCAAGGCAGGACCCGACGTGCCGCCCGATCATCTGGCGATCGATCCGCGCAGCCCGCATTTCGATGGCGATGTGCTGCGCCGCGGCGTGGGCATCCGCTTCAAGGGCACGCAGCGCACCAATATCGAGGAATATAGCATTTCCGAAGGCTGGGTGCGCGTGCAGGCGGGCAAGACGATGGACCGCAAGGGCCGTCCGCTGACCATCAAGCTGAACGGCCCGGTCGAAGCATGGTTCGAGGATCTGGGCGAGGACGCTCCGGTCGCGAAAGCCGGCTGACCGGCCACAAAGCCTGCGCAATTGTGTTGCAAGGCGGCGTGATAAGCGCCACCTGACAGCCATGCTACCCCAAGTCGTGATCATCGGACGCCCCAATGTGGGCAAGTCGACCCTGTGGAACAGGCTGGTCGGCAAGAAGCTCGCGCTGGTCGACGACCAGCCGGGGGTGACGCGCGACCGCCGTTTCGGCGATGCCGAGCTGCTGGGGATGAAGTTCCAGATCGTCGACACCGCCGGGTGGGAAGACGACGATCCCGCCAGCCTGCCGGGCCGCATGCGCGCCCAGACCGAGGCAGCGCTGGTCGGCGCGGCGATGGCGCTGTTCGTGATCGATTCGCGCGCCGGGCTGACCCCGCTCGATGAGGAAATCGCCCGCTGGCTGCGCGGGCAGAGCGTGCCTGTGGTGCTGGTCGCCAACAAGGCCGAGGGCAAGGCGGGCGACGCGGGCCTGTACGAAAGTTTCGCGCTGGGCTTTGGCGATCCCGTCGCGCTGTCGGCCGAGCACGGCGAAGGCGTGGCCGATCTGTTCGAGGCGATGCTGCCGATCCTGGATCCGCTGCAGCCCGAAGAGGAAATCGCGGAAGAGGACGACGGCGAGGAAAGGCCGCTCGGGCCGCTGAAGCTGGCCATCGTCGGGCGGCCCAACGCGGGCAAGTCGACGCTGATCAACCGGCTGCTGCAGGAAGACCGGCTGCTGACGGGGCCCGAGGCGGGGATCACCCGCGATTCGATCACGATCGACTGGCACTGGACCGATCCGCGCACCGACGAGCCGCGCGCGGTCAAGCTGATCGACACCGCGGGCATGCGCAAGCGCGCCCGCGTAATCGACAAGCTTGAGCGCATGGCGGTGGCCGATGCGCGCCACGCGGTCGATTTCGCCGAGGTGGTGGTGCTGCTGCTCGACGCGACGCTGGGGCTGGAGCACCAGGACCTGAAGATCGCCGCCCATGCGGTCGAGGAAGGCCGCGCGCTGATCATCGCGATCAACAAGTGGGACGTGGCGGCGGAGCCTTCGTCGCTGTTCAACGGCATCCGTGCCGCGCTGGACGAAGGTCTGGCGCAGGTGCGCGGCGTGCCGCTGGTGGCGGTGAGCGCGCGGACCGGCAAGGGCACCGACCAGCTGCTGCAGGCCGCATTCGACATTCGTGACCAGTGGAACCGGCGCGTGCCGACCGCGGGGCTGAACCGCTGGTTCGACGATGCGATGGCCGCCAACCCTCCGCCCGCGCCCGGCGGCAAGCGGATCAAGCTGCGCTATATCACCCAGGTCGGCGCACGCCCGCCGCGCTTCGTGATCTTCGGCACAAGGCTGGACGAGCTGCCCGAAAGCTATCGCCGATATCTGGTGAACGGCATCAGGCGGGAACTGGGCTTTGGCGCGGTGCCGGTGCGGCTGATGCTGCGCAGCGCCAAGAACCCCTACGCCACCAAGGAGTAGGCGGCGCAGGCCGTCAGGGTCCGTCCCGGCAATAGCGGATCATCTCGGGCGAATTGAGATGGGCGCGCAGCGTTTCGCTGCCTTCGGACCAGCGTGCGGCGGGATCGTCGCGCAACGCGCAGACCAGCGCCAACGCCTCGGCATTTTCGGCCAGCGCGTGATAGGCGGGAAGGCCGAGCACCGATACGTCCTGTCCGCGGATCCGCCCGTCGACGCGGCCCACGAAATCCTGTTCGGGACCGCTGACGATCAGCGCGCCAGTCTCGGGATCGGTTGCTGTTTCGGTCGGGGCATCGGCGGTGAAGGCCAGCCAGATCGCCGCGACGACGGTGATGGCCAGCAGGGTCATGGCCAGGATCATCGCCGCCCGGAAGCGCTTCTGCCGCCGAATCTTCAGCGGTTCGCCGATGGATGTCACAGCGCGCCCGTCCGGATCATCGCAGCAGCGTCCAGCACACGGTTCAACGCAAGCGCCAGCTCACGCCCCGGCTCAGGCCTTGTAGCCCGGGCCTTCGTCTTCGCCGGCAGGCTTGCTCTGCAGCTGGACGTAATTGTGCAGGCCCATGCGCTCGATCATCTCGAACTGCGTCTCGAGGAAGTCGACATGCTCTTCCTCGCTTTCCAGGATGCGCTCGAAGATTTCGCGGCTGACATAGTCGCGCACCTTCTCGCAATATTCGATGGCATCGCGCAGCAGCGGGATCGCCTCCATCTCGAGCGCGAGATCGGCGCGGAGAATCTCCTCGACCGTCTCGCCCACCTTCAGCTTGTGGATCGCCTGGAAGTTGGGCAGCCCGTCGAGGAACAGCACGCGTTCGGCCAGGACGTCGGCGTGTTTCATCTCGTCGATGGACTCGTGGCGCTCGTACTCGGCCAGGCGGCGCACGCCCCAGTGGTGCAGCGTGCGGTAATGCAGCCAGTACTGGTTGATCGCCGTCAGCTCGTTGGTGAGTGCCCGGTTCAGGTACTCGACGACTTTGGGGTCGCTCTTCATCGCGAAGATCCTTGCTTTCGAATGTCCGATTAGGATCGGTCATTGCGAAGCGGGGCTGCGCTTGCAAGCATAAACGCCTGTTGCGAGGCGTTCGAAGTAGCAGGATGCGGGTGGCTGCGCGAAAGGCTGGCGGCGATCACGCCGCGCAGGCGCGCTCTTCCATGCAGATGTCGGCCGCTTCGTCGAGGCACTGGCGGCACTGCGGCTCGACCCCCATGCAGCGATAGACCTCTTCCGCGTCGCCGGAACAGCAGCGGGCGGCTGCCCGCAGATCGCCTTCGCGAACGGCGTTGCAGATGCAGATGATCATCGTTGAATGGCCCTCTCTATCCTGGCGGTCTGTCCGGTCGAATCACATCTAATGCGAACTGCTCTCAAAAGCAATAGCGTTGCGAGTGAATTGCAAGAGCGGGGAATGCCGGCAGGGCGGAGTGTTTCACAGGTCACCACGAACGAGGGGATTTGAGGAATATTGCCTTGGATTAACCCAAAATTAGGTTTGAACGCCAAGATTGGGGGTCGATTGAAATGTTCAGGGGGATTCTTGGTGCGCGTTCTCGCATTGGCTTCACAGAAGGGTGGGTCCGGCAAGACCACGCTGTCCGGCCATCTGGCCGTTCAGGCCCAGCGCGCCGGCGCCGGCCCGGTCGTGCTTATCGACATCGACCCTCAGGGATCGCTGGCGGACTGGTGGAACGAGCGCGAGGATGAATTTCCCGCCTTCGCCCAGACCGCCGTCGCCCGCCTGGCGAACGACCTTGCGATGCTTCGGCAGCAGGGCTTCAAGCTGGCGGTGATCGATACGCCACCCGCGATCACCATGGCGATCCAGTCGGTGATCTCGGTCGCGGAACTGGTGGTGGTTCCGACCCGGCCCAGCCCGCACGACCTGCGCGCCGTGGGCGCGACCGTCGACATCTGCGCGCGTGCCAACAAGCCGCTTGTGTTCGTGGTGAACTCGGCGCTGTCCAAGGCGCGGATCACGTCCGAAGCGGCTGCCGCGCTGGCGCAATACGGCACCGTCGCGCCGGTGGTGCTGCATCACCGCACCGATTTCGCCGCGTCGATGATCGATGGCCGCACCGTGATGGAAATCGATCCGCACGGCCGTTCGGCGCAGGAGATGGAGCAGCTCTGGTCCTTCCTGGCCGAGCGTCTGGAAAAGAATTTCCGCCGCAATGTCTTTGCCGGGCAGCAGGGTGCCGCGCCCGTGATGGGCACACCGCGCACGGGCGGCGGTTTCGGCCGCCGCGCGGCTGGATCGTGATCGGGAGGCTATGATGAACGGAATCACCATGGACGCCATGCCTTCGAGCCTGCTCGCCAAGAAGGGTGCGGCCAAGCCGGCCATGCGCCGCCAGTCGCAGGTTCAGCAAGCCGGTTTCGGCAGCAATGCCAACGGCCTGTCGGGCTGGCTGACCGGCGCAGAGGACGATTGCGGCTGGAACGACATGGGCGACACGCCCGCGCCGAGCGCCGGCGGCAGCGTCATCGGTCTGACACCGGTCAGCGGCAAGGCCGATTCGCTCTATCTGCACGCCAGCGGCGACGATTGGGACGAGGCCGAGGGCTATGACGAGGACCAGCGGGCCGAGCCCGGCTGGACGCCGGCGCCGGTCGCGGCCGCGAATCCGGTCGGCGCGATGCAGAGCCGCCTGCGCGAAGCCGCGGTGCCCGCACCGCAACCCGCCTTTGCCGACGGTTCGGCAGCCAGCTTCGAGCAGCCTGCCTTCACCCGCCCGGACCCAGCCATCGAAGACGCCGAATCGCCGGTCGGCCTGCTGGGCCATGTCCGCGCGATGCTGGTGCATCTGGGCGCGATGATCTTTGGCCGCGGCCCCGTGCTGGTGGTGCATCCCGATCACGCGCTGCGCGAAAAGCTGTCCAACGCCGCCGCCCGCGAGGGTTGCAGCGAGGTCGAGATCGCCGAACGCGCGATCCTCCGCTATGTCGACACCGCGCCCAGAACCGGCTTTACGTCGTCGCATGTGATGGGCAACGCCTGACCGCCAAAGGATAGGTAAGGACGCAATGATGAAGACCCGTATCCGCCGCAAGGCCCTGCTGATCGCGCTTGCCGGCGCGACTGCCGCGGCGCTGCCCGTGGCCGCCCCCGCGCGCGACAATGCCCAGAAGGCGGAAGCGGCGCTGGCCAGGGAAAATGCCGACAAGGCGGTATCCTATGCCGAGCGGGCGGTGATCGAGAATCCGCGCGATCCGGAAACCCGCGTGCTGCTGGGCCAGGCCTATCTCAAGGCGGGTCGCCTGATGTCGGCCCGCGATTCGCTTGCGGCTGCGGTGGAACTGGGCGATGCCAGCCCGCGCACCGCGCTGATGCTGGCGCTGGCGCAGGTCGGCGCGGGCGAACCGCGCCTTGCCATCGGCACCATCAACATGCAGGGCAGCGCGATCCCCGCTGCCGACCGCGGCCTGGCGCTGGCTCTGGCGGGCGAGACCGCGCGCGGGGTGGAGGTCATCTCGGCCGACATCCGCGCGGGCAACAACACCCCCAAGTCGCGCCAGAACCTGGCCTATGCCTATGCCCTGGATGGCCGCTGGCGCGAGGCGCGCGCCATGGCGGCACAGGACGTGCCCGCCGACCAGATCGGCGACCGCATGACCGAATGGGCCAGCACGGCTCGTCCCGACCTTTATGCCCAGCGCGTCGCCGCGTTGGTAGGCGCAGAAGCGGTCGAGGATCGCGGCATGCCGCAGCAGCTTGCGCTGGCCAATTCGGCGCCCATCCCGGTTCAGCAGCCCGCACCGCGGATGGCGGCCGCGCCTGAGCCCGAGCCGGCTTCGAAGCCCGCCCCGGTCGCGGTGGCCGAAGCGCAGTTGGACATTGCCGAGCTGCCGCCGGTGCAGCAGCAGGCCCGGCCTGCGGCCCCGACGAACAGTTCGACCGTGTCGCTTGCCGTGGTGCAGCCTGCGCCAGCCGCGCCGTCCTCGCGCGGGAGGCCCATGCCTGTGGCGGTCGCATCGCTGCCTCCCAGTTCGGCTGCCGCGCCCGCGCCAGCCGCGAAGCCCGCTGCCGAGCCGGTGCGCGTGGCTGCAGCCCCTGCGCCTGCGCCGAAACCTGCGGCCAAGCCCGCTGCAAAGCCCGCCCCGAAGCCTGCTGCCAAGCCGCAGCTGCCCGTTCCGGCGGCGCGCGGCACGCATGTCGCGCAGCTCGGCTCCTATGCCAGCCCCGAGGCGGCGGAGGCCGGCTGGAAGGTGTTCCAGTCGCGCTATGCCAATCTGAAGGGTGCGCAGCCGGTCATCACCAAGGCGACCGTCGACGGCAAGGATTACTGGCGCGTTGCCGCCGGCGGGTTCGACCGCCAGGGCGCGAACGCCATGTGCTCCGCCGTGAAGGCAAGCGGCAATGGCTGCATCCCGATTGCGCAGGCGAATGGCGGCCGCGGCCCGAACAAGGCGCGGCTGGCCACGGTCGACTGATTGATCGCTTCCTTGGGGATGGGGCGCTGCAGTGATGCGGCGCCCCTTTTTCATTCCGCCTTCGGTTCGATCACGCGCATCAGTCCCTCCTGCGCGGTAGAGGCGATCAGCTGGCCATCGCGCGTGAAGAACAGGCCGCGCCCAAAGCCCCGCGCATCGCCCGACCACGGCGAATCAAGTGCATAGAGCACCCAGTCATCGATCCGCGCATCGGCATGGAACCAGATCGCGTGATCCAGGCTGGCCGCCCGAAAGCCGCCGCGCCACCAGGCCCGGCCATGCACCGCCATCGGCGCCGATAGCAGCCCGTAATCCGAGATATAGGCAAGCACGAGCCGGTGCATCGCCGGATCGGCGGGCAGCGGCGCCTTCATCCGGAACCAGAAATAGGCATGGCCGCGATCGTTCAACCTGCCGTCGGGCGAAATGGGCGGCATGCGGATTTCATAGGAACGGTTGCGGCGGAACGCGGCCATCGCCTTGATCGGACGGCCCAGGCGGTTCATCACCTCTTCCTCGGTCTCCAGATCCTCGGGCATGCGCACGTCGGGCATAGGCATCTGGTGCGACAGACCGTCTTCTTGCCGGTGGAACGAGGCGGTGAGGTTCAGGATCGGCACCCCGTTCTGCGCCGCGATCACGCGGCGGTTCGAAAAGCTGCCGCCGTCGAAATCGCGCGCGACCGAAAACTCGATGCGATAGTTCTCGTCCCCGCCGCGCAGGAAATAGGCGTGGAGCGAATGGGGGCGGCGTGACGGGTCGACCGTGTTCTGCGCAGCGGCCAGCGCCTGCGCGACGACCTGTCCGCCATAGATGCGTCCTACTCCGCCGGGCTTGCGATGGCCCAGGAAATGGTTGTCGGTCTGCTGGTCCAGGGTCAGCAGGCGCACGGTGGCGGCGATCTTTTCCTCGTCGCTCATCGTGTCGGGCAGGGGGTTCTCGTCGTCTTCCATGCTGTGCGCATGGCCCCGCACGGCCTGTCCGTCAATTCCCGCACATGCGAAGAAGCCCCGCCCGCGCGTCGGCGGACGGGGTTCTGCGGGCCAGGAAAGGATCAGCCCGCCAGCGCCGCCAGCAGCAGCAGGGCGACGATATTCGTGATCTTGATCATCGGGTTCACGGCAGGGCCCGCCGTGTCCTTGTAGGGATCGCCCACCGTGTCGCCGGTCACCGCCGCCTTGTGGGCTTCGCTGCCCTTGCCGCCGTGATTGCCGTCCTCGATATATTTCTTCGCATTGTCCCATGCGCCGCCGCCGCTGGTCATCGACAGCGCCACGAACAGCCCGCTCACGATCACGCCCAGCAGCAATGCGCCCAGCGCGGCAAAGCCGTTCTGCTGGCCCGCGACGAGGGTGATGACGAAATAGACCGCCACCGGGGTCAGCACGGGAAGCAGCGAGGGAACGATCATCTCCTTGATTGCGGCCTTGGTGACGAGATCGACGGTCCTGGCATAATCGGGCTTGGACGTGCCTGCCATGATGCCGGGATCGGCGGAGAACTGATCGCGCACGTCCTTGACCACGTCGCCCGCCGCGCGGCCCACCGCGGTCATGCCCATCGCGCCGAACAGATAGGGCAGCAGCGCGCCCAGCAGCAGGCCGACGATGACATAGGGGTTTTCAAGGCTGAAATCGACGTCGAGGTTCGGGAAATAATGCGTCAGGTCGGTCGTATAGGCCGCAAACAGCACCAGCGCGGCCAGCCCCGCCGAACCGATCGCATAGCCCTTGGTCACGGCCTTGGTGGTGTTGCCCACCGCGTCCAGCGCATCGGTCTTTTCGCGCACCGCGTCGTCCAGCCCCGCCATTTCGGCAATCCCGCCCGCATTGTCGGTGACGGGCCCGTATGCGTCCAGCGCCACCACCATGCCCGCCAGCGCCAGCATCGCGGTCGCCGCATAGGCGATGCCGATCAGGCCAGCCAGCTGATAGGCGATGATGATGCCCGCCACGATCACCAGCGTGGGCAGAGCGGTCGCTTCGAGGCTGATCGCAAGGCCCTGGATCACATTGGTGCCGTGGCCGGTCTCCGACGCCTTGGCGATCGAGCGGACCGGGCGGAAATTGGTGCCGGTGTAATATTCGGTGATCCAGATGATAAGGCCGGTGATGACCAGCCCCAGCATCGAGCACCAGAACAGATCCCAGCCGGTAAAGCGCGTGATCTGGGCCGACAGCCCTTCCTCGGCGAGATTGCTGCCGTCGACGATCTGCACGACATCGCCGACGGGTTCGCCGCCGATCAGCATGCCCATGTCGCCCAGTGCCAGCTGCATCATGAACCATATCGCGGGAACCGACAGCGCCGCGGTGACGAGGAAGCCCTTGTACATCGCGCCCATGATGTTGGTGCCCCCTCCCAGTCGCACCGCATAGGTGCCGACGATGGAGGTCAGGATACAGGCCCCGCCGATCAGCAACGGCAGCACCATCAGATTGCCCAGCAGCGTGCCCGCCGTATCGGCCAGCAGCAGCGCGGTCAGCACCATGGTCGCGCCGACGGTGACGACATAGGTCTCGAACAGATCGGCGGCCATGCCCGCGCAGTCGCCGACATTGTCGCCCACGTTGTCGGCGATCACCGCGGGGTTGCGGGGATCGTCCTCCGGAATACCGGCCTCGACCTTGCCGACGAGGTCCGCGCCCACGTCCGCAGCCTTGGTGAAGATGCCGCCGCCCAGCCGCGCGAAGATCGAGATCAGCGAAGCACCGAAGGCGAGCGCGACCAGAGCGTCGATCACCGTGCGGTCCTCTCCGCCTATGCCATATCCAGCGATGGCGGTCAGATACCAGTAGAACACCGCGATCGCGAGCAGGGCCAAGCCCGCCACCAGCATGCCGGTGATCGCGCCCGCGCGGAACGCCAGCGTCAGTCCCTCCTGCAGGCCCTTTTGCGCCGCCGCCGCCGTGCGCACGTTCGACCGGACCGAGATATTCATGCCGATGAAGCCCGCCACGCCCGACAGCACCGCGCCGATCACGAAGCCGATGGCGCTGATCGCGCCAAGGAACAGGCCGACGATCACCGCGACGATCCCGCCGACGATGGCGATGGTGGTATATTGCCGCTTCAGATAGGCCTGCGCGCCTTCCTGGATCGCGCCCGCGATTTCCTGCATGCGCGCGGTCCCGGCGTCCGCGCCGAGTACTTGTCTGCTGGTGACGAATCCATAGACGATGGCCAGAAGGCCAAGTGCAATCGCGATCGTGACAAGACTCACTTCGCTTCCCCTCCAATAATGATCGCGCCCTTTTCGGGCGTCATGGAGTGGAGGCTACACGCTAATCGGTCCCGCGCAAGCAGGCATTGTTCATGCGGCGGAAAGCTTACGGAGCGCGGGCCGCAAGATCAGATGCCGTGTCGATAACCCAGCGGCTGGCCTGCCAGCGGCGGCGATCCGTCCAGCAGCAGCGGGTGCGCGCCGCGCGGCAGCACGCTGCCGATGCGGGCCGCGTCGACGGGGCAAGCCGCGCCTTCGGGCAGGGTGAACAGCAGTTCGTAGTCGTCCCCCCAGCTCAACGCCTCGCGCCTGCGGCGGCCCAGGGCGGGGTGAATGGGGACAAGGCGAGTCTCGATGGCGAAGGTCGTGCCGCTGGCATCGGCCATGCGCGATGCATCCAGCAGCAGCCCGTCGGACAGGTCCATCATCGCGCCGACCACCGGGGCGAGCGCCTGCCCTTCGGCAAGACGGGGGACCGGACGGCGATAGGGGGCGGTCAGCGCGTGGTCGTCGCTGCCCGCCTGCACCGCCTCGAACCCGGCGAGCGCGGCGCCGCACCGGCCGGTGACCCACAATGACTGACCCGCCGTGGCATCGGCGCGGGAGGGCGGCGGATCGCGCCGCGGCTGGCCCAGCGCGGTCAGGCCGATGACCTTGGGCGCATCGGGGAAAGGGGCGGAAACCGTATCGCCGCCCAGCAGCGGCGCATCGAACGCGGCCAGCGCCTCGCCAAGCCCCGCGAGGAAACGCGTGTTCCAGGCCTCGTCGCCCAGCATGAAGCTCAACAACAGGCCGACGGGGCGGCAGGTCTTCGCGGCAAGGTCGGACAGGTTCGACGCGACCAGCTTCCACGCGACATCGGCGGGGTCCTGACCGGCAAGCCAGTGCACGCCCTCGACCATGGTGTCGTGAGTGGCGACCAGAGCGCCAGAGGCGTGCAGGACCGCTGCGTCGTCGGTCAGCCCGCGCGCGCCGGGATCGTGCGCCAGAGCGCGGAGGGCGGCGATGAAGCTTTCTTCGCCTGAAGGTCCGCTACCGCTCAGGCGCGGACGTCCCTGGCGATGGCGTCGAGCAGGCCGTTCACGAATTTCGCCTCGCGCGGTTCGAAGAAGGCGTGGGCGACATCGACATATTCGGTGATCGCCGCCGCCTTGGGCACGTCGGGCCGGGCCAGCAGCTCATAGGTACCGCAGCGCAGGATCTGCACCATGGTCTTGTCCAGCCGCGCCAGCGACCAGCCCTGTGCCAGCCTGTCGCTGACCATCACGTCGATCTCGTCCCGGCGGGCATCGACGCCCTTTACCAGATCGTCGAAAAAGGCGACCTCGGCATCGGCATATTGCTCGTCCTCGATCTTTTTGCCCAGCCGGTGCTGGTGGAATTCGTCGAGCAGGCGCGCAAGCTGCGTCCTTTCCATGTCCATCTGGTACAGCGCCTGCACCGCGGCGAGGCGGGCGGCGGAGCGGGATTGCGATTTGGCTGTCATGGCTTGGTCCAGTCCGGTCCCAGATAGTCGCGCTTGCCGATCGGAACGCCCAGCTGGCGCAGGATGTCATAGGCAGTGGCGGCGTGGAAATAGAAATTGGGGATGGAGAACGAGAGCAGGAAGTTCTGCCCCGTGAAAGGCACGACGAACTTGTCGCCCATGCGGAACTCCATCGCGGCGGTGCCCACGGTTTCCATGTCGGCTTCGCTCACTGCGGACAGTTCCTGCCGTGCGTCCGCCAGCATCGCGCGCATCGCGGCAAAACCGCGCGGCGGCTCGCTGCGGTCGGGCGAGAATACGCCTGCGCGGATGCCCGCGAGGGCGCCGACCGAATGGACGACAGTCGATTTCACCTGATAGGCGAAGTCCAGCATGTCGGACGTGATGCGCGCGCAGCAGACATCCTCCTCGCTGCGCCCATGCTCGGCGCACCATGTCTCGGCCTTGCCGATCAGGTGCTCCATGTTGGCGAGCATGCGCAGGAAGCCGGGAATGGTGGCGGCGTGAAGGGACAGGGTCATTTCGCGTTTCCTTGCAGACGCAGCGATATCGAGCGGGCGTGGGCGTAAAGCCCCTCCGCCTCCGCCAGAGCGACGGCGGCGGGGCCAATGGCGGCCAGCGCGGCCTCGTCCAGCTCGATGAAGCTGGTGCGCTTCATGAAGTCGAGCACCGACAGTCCGCTGGCGAAACGCGCGCGGCGGCCGGTGGGCAGGACGTGGTTCGGCCCCGCGACGTAATCGCCGACCGCCTCGGGCGCATGGCGGCCGATGAAGACGCTGCCCGCATGCCGGATCGCTTCCAGCATCGGTTCGGGATCGGCAACGGCCAGTTCGACATGCTCTGCCGCCAGCGCGTTGGCGAGCGCCGGCGCTTCGTCCAGCGAGGCGACCTCTATGATGACGCCGTGGTCGCGCCAGCTGGCTTCGGCCACGCGGCGGGTCGGCAATTGCGCGAGTTCGACGCCGACCGCATCGGCGACCCTGTCGGCGAAGTCGTTGTCGTCGGTGATCAGGATCGATTGCGCCATCGGATCATGCTCGGCCTGGCTGAGCAGGTCGGCGGCGATGTGGCGCGCGCGATTGTCCTTGTCCGCGATGACCAGGATCTCGCTCGGCCCCGCGACCATGTCGATGCCCACGGTGCCGTAGAGCTGGCGCTTCGCCTCTGCCACCCAGGCATTGCCAGGGCCGGTGACGACGTCGACCGGCGCTATGCGTTTTGTCCCGTGGGCCAGCGCGGCGATCGCCTGCGCGCCGCCGATGCGCCAGATCTCGTCCACTTCGGCAAGATGGGCGGCGGCCAGCACCAGGTCGTTGATCTGCCCGCCGGGGGTGGGGGTGGCGATCACCAATCGTTCGACGCCTGCCACGCGCGCCGGAATCGCATTCATCAGCAGCGATGAGGGGTAGGCCGCGCGTCCGCCCGGAACATACAGCCCCGCCGCATCGACCGGCCGCCAGATCGCGCCCAGCCGCACGCCCTGATCGTCGCGGTAGTCGCGGCGCGCGGGCAATTGGTCGCGGTGATAGGCGGCGATGCGGTCCGCCGCGGTTTCCAGCGCCTGCCGCAATTCGGGGGCGAGCGCATGGAACGCCGCCTCGCAAGCGTCCTTCGATATGCGCCAGTCGTCCTCGCCCGCGGGGGTCCATTTGTCGAAGCGCGCGGTGTAGTCGGCCAGCGCCGCGTCGCCGTCGGCCTTTACCCGGTCGATGATATTGGCGACGTCGCGGCTGACGTCGTCATCCGCCTCGCGCCGGTCGGCGACGATGCGGGCGAAGGCCTTGGCAAAGCCGGGGTCGCTGGATTTCAGGCGCTTCATTCAGGCGGCCCCGACGGTTTCTGGCATCGGCTGTGCTGCCAAGGCGCGGAACTTGTCGATCAGCGGGCCAAGCCGCGCGCTATCGGTCTTGAGAGCGGCACGGTTGACGATCAGCCGTGCCGATACGGGCAGCAGTTCGGCGGTTTCGACCAGCCCGTTTTCCTTGAGCGTCTTGCCGGTGGAGACGAGGTCGACGATCCGGTTGGCAAGGCCCAGCATCGGCGCAAGCTCCATCGCGCCGTTCAGCTTGACGCATTCGGCCTGTATTCCGCGCGCCTCGAACCAGCGGCGGGTGAGATTGGGATATTTGGTCGCGACCCGCAGATGGCTGGTGCTGCGAAGTTCGGTCGGCGGCGCGTCCTTGGGCTCCGCGATGGAGAGGCGGCAATGGCCGATGCCCAGGTCCACCGGCGCATAGAGGTCGGCATAGTCGAACTCCTCGATCACGTCCGAACCGACGATCCCCGCCTGCGCAGCCCCATGCGCGACGAAGGTGGCGACGTCGAAGGCGCGCACCCGGATCAGGCGGATCGACGGATCCTCGCACGCGAAGGACAGCGAGCGGTTCTTCTTGTCGTGGAAGCCCGCCTCGGGCACGATTCCGGCCTGCGCCATCACGGGCAGGGCTTCGTCGAGGATGCGCCCCTTGGGCACGGCGAAGGTGAGCGGCTGGGTCATGACAGCCGCGACTTAGGCGCGCAGGCTGCGGCTGGCAATGGGCGTTACCCTTGGGTGCAGCCCAGAAACCGGTCCATGGCCGCATTGACCGCATCCGCGCGTTCCCAGACGACGAAATGGCCCGCATCCTCGATCCGCTCGACGGTCAGGTCGGTGACGTGGTCGCCCAGCCGGTCGAGATTGGCGGGGCGCAGCGCATGGTCCTCCATGCCCCAGACGACCAGCGTGGGGATCGTGACCGGCGGCACATTGATAGGCCTTGCATCCGCGGGCACGGCAAAGGGGGCGTCCATCGGCAGGACATCGATGGTGGACGCGCGGTACCAGTTGATCATGCCCAGCGCGCTGTCCGGATCGGACCAGTCCTGCAGCAGCGCGGCCTGTTCCTCCGGCTCCGGCTGGGTCGACGATCCGCGGTCGGGGAAGGCCTTGGCAAGCAGCGGCAGCAAGCCGCCCTCTCGGATTAGCGGATCGTTGGCCGTGTCGCGGAAAATGCGGATATATTGCGACGCCGCGCGCTGGTCGCGGTCGGTGTAGAAAAGGCGCTGCATCACCGCGGGATGCGGCGCATTGGCGATGATCGCGCGCGTCACGCGGCCCGCATGGGGTCCCGGCGACGAGGGCTGGCCCGCCATCGCCACGCCCCACGCGATCGCGCCGCCCCAGTCGTGGCCGACCACGGTGAACTCCGTCACGCCCAGCGCATCGGCCAGCGCGAAGACGTCGCCGATCAGCAGTTCGGCGCGGTAATTCTCGGGCCCGCGCGGTCTGGACGATCGGCGATAGCCGCGCTGGTCGGGCGCGATGCAGCGATAGCGATCGGCGAAATGCGGGAACTGATGCCGCCAGGTGCGATGTGATTCCGGAAAGCCGTGCAGGAACAGCAGGGCGGGGGCGTCCTGCGGCCCCTCGTCACGAACCTGCAATTCGATATTTTTGCCCAGATCCACCGTTTTCATGCGTCAGCCCCATACCCGGTCTTCTTTCAGGGATAGCTGACAGTCTTTGGCTGGTCCGGCAAGGGGATGAATTCCTTGTCGTCGCCCGGCACCTTGGCGAACTTGCCCGCGCGCCAGTCTTCCTTGGCCTGGTTGATCCGGTCGCGTGATGACGACACGAAGTTCCACCATACATGGCGGCGGGTCATCGCCTCGCCTCCCATCAGCACGACGCGCGCCCCTTTTTCGGACCGCAGGGTCATGGCGCGGCCAGGGCGCAATACGGCCAGCTTGAACATGTCCAGCCGCTCGCCATCCACCTCGGCTTCGCCCTCGACCAGCAGCAGCGCGCGTTCGTCGGTCTCCGCCTCGATCGGCATCGCGCCGCCGGGGGCGAGGATGATGTCGGCATTGATCGTGGCGGCATGGCAGGTTGTCGGCGCGGTCGCGCCCCACAGGTTGCCCATGATCACGCGGGCTTTTGCGCATGTATCCTCGACGATGGGCAGGTCGTCTGCAGAAACGCTTTCGAAGCCTGCGTCGATCTCTTCCTTCGCTTCGGGCAGGGCAAGCCATGTCTGCGTGCCGAAAATCCTGCCGCCCGCTTCGCGCTCCGCCTGGGGGGAGCGTTCGGAATGGACGATCCCGCTGCCCGCGGTCATCAGGTTCACCGCGCCGGGACGGATCGTGGCGAAGCTGCCCAGCGAATCGCGGTGGTCGATCGCGCCCTGCATCAGATAGGTGACGGTCGACAGGCCGATATGCGGGTGGGGGCGCACGTCCATGCCGTTGCCGATGTCATATTGCGCGGGGCCGAACTGGTCGATGAAGACGAAGGGTCCGACCATGCGGCACTTGGCCTGCGGCACCGCGCGGCGCACTTCGAAGGCGCCCAGATCGTGGCTGACAGGATCGACCGTAAGGGCGATGGCGGTTTCGGGGTTTAACTCGCTCATGCTGCGTCCAGCTCCGGATAATGGCGGAAGATGCCGTCCTCGTTGAAGCCCTGGCACCGGTCCGATGCACGATAGGCCGCGATGGCGGGCAAATCCACGAAGGCATCGCGCAGCGCGTACAGCTTTGGATAATCCGACTTCACTGCTGCCATGCGCCTTGGGAACATGTAATGGAGCCCGTCGATCAGCAGCGCGAGCGAGCTGTCGACATGGGTCCATTTCCCGCCCAGCACGAAGGGCCCGTCATTAAGTGCGGCGGCGCGTTCGAAATGGCCGAGGAACTTGGGGATCCGGTCCTCGCGGAACTGCGCGGCGGTGCGCTTCGCCTCGTCCTTCTGGTCGGCGTAATAGGCGCCGCTGCCGACCGGGTGATGCACGTTGTGTACCTCGGCCACGATATCGGTGATCGTCAGCTGCAGCTGGATCAGGCCAAGGTCGGTCTGCGGGTCATCGCCGCCCAGCCCGTGCCGGTCGGCCAGCCATGTGAGTATATGCGCCACCTGTGCCACCGCGACATCGCCATCGACCAGATAGGGCGGGGCGAAGGGCGCGAAGCCGCCGCCTTCCTCGCGCTTCTCCATGTCGGACAGCAGCGCTTCCACCCCGTCGTCGCGGGCGGGCTCGCTATAGGGGATCTCCGCGGCTTCCAGCGCCATGCGAACGAACTCGCCGCGTCCGGGCAGGCCCGGCCAGTAATACAGACGATAAGCCATCATGCATTCTCCGGAAGCGGTTCGGCGGGGGCCAGCGCCTTGATCGCGAAGGCATGGACCCGCTGGCCGGGAATGTCGCCTAGCGCGGCCAGCACCTTGCGCTGGCGCTGCAGACGGGAGACGCCCTCGAACGCGTCGGCGCGGATGATGACAGAGAAATGCGATTCGCCGCTGCCGTCGTCGCCCGCATGGCCCGAATGCATCGCGCTGTCGTTCGACACGACCAGCGTTTCGGGATGGAAAGCATCGGTCAGAAGCTGGCGGATTTCGCCTTCGATCGGTCCGGAATCGGGCATGGGCTGGCTTTCGTGTGAAGTGCGGGGGGTTCCATTTGGGGCGCGCTGCCATCATCTCAAGGGCAATGAAGCACGACAGGTTCCACGGACGATTCGAGAATGAGGGGCGCGCATGCGATGCGCCGGGTTGCCGCGAGGCAGGCGAATTCCGCGCGCCGGGCCGCCGCGCATCGGGATTCGACGGGCCGGGCGACTGGCGCTGGTTCTGCCTTGAACACGTGCGCGCGTTCAACGCGGGCTATGATTTCTTCGAAGGGATGAGTGCGGACGAGATTCTGGACGCGCAGTCGCCTGCCTATGGCTGGGGCGCAGGGTCGCCGAAGGGGCGCAACGCGTTTTCCGCCACCGCGGGCGTCGACGGCGTGCCGCGCTGGGCCGATTTCGACGATCCGCTCGACGCGATTTCCGCCCGCGCGCGCAATATCAAGAGCCGGGCGCGGCAAGGCTGGGAGCGCGAGGCAAGGGCGCGCGATGTCGGCCTGTCGGGCGCGGACCGCGATGCGATGGACGTGCTGGGCCTGTCCTATGACGCGGACCGGCCAGCGCTGCGCCGCCGCTATTCGGAACTGGTGCGGCGCTATCACCCGGACCGCAACGGCGGCGACCGCAGTCACGAACAGCGGCTGCAGAACGTGGTCGACGCCTATCAGCACCTGAAAAAGGCGCGGCAGTTCGGCTAGGGCCGCCGGGGGGCGTCAGCCGTCCTGCTGCGATTCCTGCTGCGCCTGGGCGATCAGCGCATTGTGCGCGTCCTTCGCCGCGCGATAGGCGTCGTGCGCGCGAAATCGTTCGGCATAGGCGGCAAAGGCGGGGCGATCCGGCAGCGTGCCGAACACCAGCCCCCAGTCCACCGCAGAGCCGACATAGACGTCCGCCATGGTAAAGCGCTCTCCGCACACGAAATCGTGATCGGCCAGCCACCATTCCAGCGTGTCGACGGTGCGCTCGTAGCTGCCGAACCCGGCCATGCCCTCGCGCCCCTCGGGCACTTCCCAGCCCATCGCGCGCGCGGTGGTCGCCTGTTCCAGCGGGCCCGCGGCAAAGAACAGCCAGCGGAAATAGGCGCCCCGTTCGCGCGGTGTCGGCAGCAGTGTCTGGCCCGGAGCGACCTCTGCCAGATAATGGCAGATCGCGGGCGCCTCGCTGATCGTGACATCGCCGTCCGCCGCGTGGTGGATGATGGTCGGGATCTTGCCCATCGGGTTCGCGTCCAGCAGCGCCTGCGGCTTGGCGTTCCAGTCCACCGGCACAGTCTCGAAAGCGACACCCGCCTCGCGCAGCGCCCAGTGGACGATCTGGCTGCGGCTCATCGGGTTATGGAAGAAGCTTATTTCGGCCACGCGTCAGTCCTTCCTGGGGGCGAGGAGGCCGAAGATCGTGCCTTCCGGATCATGCGCCATGATGATGACTTCGTCGCCGGGGACGTCTTCCGGGCCGAAGATCACGCTGCCACCGTTCGCTTCGACCGCGGACCGGGCGCTTTCGATATCGGGCACGCGGAAATAGAATCGCCAGCAGGGCGCGCTTCCCGCCATCGCGGCCATCGCGGCACCGATGGTCCGCTCGCCGGCCTTGAGGAAGACGTAATCGCCCATTTCCGGACCCATGCTCATCCGCTCGTCCGTGTCATAGCCGAAGATCTCGCGGTAGAAGCCGAGCGCGGCGTCGAGGTCGGGGGTGATCAGCTCGTTCCAGCCGCAGCGGCCGTCATGGCTGCCCTCCGCAGCGAACACCTGGCTTTCTATATCGGGGCTATCGATATCGGGGCTGTCCATGTCGGGAAGGCCGCGCATGACGTAGAAAGCTATTCCCTGGGGGTCGGTGACGAACGCCATGCGGCCCGCGCCCTCGATATCGAAAGGCGCCATCAGCACGC
Source organism: Croceicoccus marinus (assembly GCF_001661675.2). NCBI lineage: Bacteria > Pseudomonadati > Pseudomonadota > Alphaproteobacteria > Sphingomonadales > Erythrobacteraceae > Croceicoccus > Croceicoccus marinus. The sequence continues at coordinate 347,769 of NZ_CP019602.1, forward strand.
TGCCGCCGCGCTGCGCAATGCGCGCGGCGGCGGCGTCGACATCCTCCACGCAAAAATAGGTCACCCACAACGGGCGCGCGCCGCCCGCCAGCATCTCGGGCGTCAATTGCATCGCGCCGCCCACGAAATCATATTCGCCTTCGGCGTGCCTGATGAAGCGATAGGCAGCGGGACCGCCCGTGCCCCCGTCCATCCCCGCATCCATCCCTGCGTCCGTGAAGCGCCAGCCGAGCACCGCCGCGTAGAACGGCTCGGTCACCGCCGAGTCGCGGGTCAGCAATTCGTACCAGATCGGCTCTCCGGACAGGTTGGCCATCGTCCTCTCCTTTCAGTGCTGGTGGTGTGAATGTCTCACGCGGTTTGCATCCGCGGGGCGAAGCGCTCGTCGAAACCGGCAAGCTGGTCGGCCAGCGCCTGCCGGAAGGCGGGGCGGTCGGTGCCGCGCACCAGATAGCCTGCCAGCACCGGGTGATCGCCCAGCGTATCCATCGATTCGCTGCTGCGCAGGACCGAGACCATGGCAATGTCCGCGATCGAGAACTCGCCGGCCAGCCATTCGCGCGCACCCAGCGCAGTCGCAACCGCCCTGTGCCGCCGGTCGAGGTTCTTCAGCGCATCCGCCCGGCGCAGCCTCGCCCATTCCTCGCCGGCGTGGAAGATCTCGATGGCGGCAAGCTCGTTCTGCACCGGCTCGACGCTGTTATAGGCGGCAAACAGCCATGACAGCGCAGTGGCGCGCGCCTGTCCCGTGGCGGGCAGCAGCCTGCCGGTCCGTTCCGCCAGATGCAGCAGGATCGCGCCGCTTTCGAACAGATGGATGTCCCTGTCGCGCAGCACCGGCACCTGGCCGAAAGGCTGCTCGCTGCGCCAGTTCGCGGGCTTTTCGACCGCACTGATCAACCGCTCGCGATAGGGAAGTCCGGTTTCCTCGCAGAACCAGCGGGCGCGCAGGTCGCGCACGAAACCGCGGGCAAAGGGTGGGACCCAGTTGTAGCCGGTGATCTCGATCGGGGCATCGGGTGCGATGGGCATGTCTATCCTCCATCCCGGTGCCGCTTCGCGCTTCTGCTGGCGAATCGGCGGCGACCTTGGCTTGCGAAGCGTGCCTTTACAGGTTACGAAAAGCAACCATGGAGTTTCAAAACAAAAGTAATGGAGGAAAGGGTCTGGCTGCACCCGCCCACGGGCGCTGGTACCAGGACGCTTGTGCCGCCAGCTTTGCCTTCGAATTGATCGGCGAGCGCTGGTCGCTGCATGTCATGCGCGAACTGATGCTGGGACCGCGGCGATTTTCCGACATTCGCGCCGCGCTGCCCGGAATCAGCGCCAAGGTGCTGACCGAGCGGCTCGCGCGGCTGGAGGAACTGGGCGTGCTGACTCGCCGCAGGCTGCCGCCGCCCGCCGCCGTGCAGGTCTACGAACTGACCGAATGGGGCTATATGGCCGAGCCGATGATGCAGGAACTGGGCCGCTGGTCGGTGCGCTCGCCGCTGCACGATCCGGCGCTGCCGCTGACGGCGGTGTCCGCCATGCTGTCGCTGCGCACGATGATCGATCCGCAAAGGGCGGCGGGGCTGGCGGCGCGGATCGGATTCGCCCTTGGGGACGACCGCTTCATGGCCAAACTGGCGGACGGGTCGCTTGCGATCCGCCGCGCCGACGGTCTGGAGGGCGCGCAGGCGATCTTCCGCGCGCCTGAAGCAGGCGCGATCCTGCCGCTGTTCTACGGCAAGCGCGATCCGGACGAAGTTGCGACAGCGACCGGTCTGACGATCGAGGGCGACCGCGATCTGGCCCTGCGGTTCGCCGGAATTTTCGCACTGCCGCCCAAGATTGCCCCTTCGGGCGGCGGCGGCGGGCACTAATCGCGGTTGCAGCAAGCGCCCGCCCCGTATAACCGAGTGGCGCGATGAACGAGATGATCCAGAACACCAACAGCCACGAAACGCTGATGCAGGCGCCCGATACCGAAGTCGACGTGCGCGACACCTTCGGCATCGATATCGACATGAAGGTGCCCGCCTTTTCCCGGGCGGACGAGCGTGTGCCCGATACTGACGCATCCTATGTGTTCGATCCGGACACCACGCTGGCGATCCTTGCAGGCTTTGCCCATAATCGCCGCGTCATGGTGCAGGGCTATCACGGCACCGGCAAGTCGACCCATATCGAACAGGTCGCCGCGCGCCTGAACTGGCCCTGCGTGCGGATCAACCTCGACGCGCATATCAGCCGCATCGACCTGGTCGGGCGCGATGCCATCGTGCTGCGCGACGGACTGCAGGTGACCGAATTCCGCGAAGGGCTGCTGCCCTGGGCGCTGCAGACCCCGACCGCGCTGGTGTTCGACGAATATGACGCGGGCCGCCCGGACGTGATGTTCGTGATCCAGCGCGTGCTGGAAACCGCGGGCAAGCTGACGCTGCTGGACCAGAACCGCGTGATTCGGCCCAACCCCTGGTTCCGCCTGTTCGCCACCGCCAACACGGTGGGGCTAGGCGATACCAGCGGGCTGTATCACGGCACGCAGGCGATCAACCAGGGCCAGATGGACCGCTGGAACATCGTCGTCGGCCTGAACTATCTCCCCGAAGAGACCGAGGTGAACATCGTGCATGCCAAGGTGCCGACGATGGAAACCGGCACGCTGGCCAAGATGGTCCGCACCGCCGACCTGACGCGGCAGGGCTTCATGAACGGCGACATCTCCACGGTGATGAGCCCGCGCACGGTAATCAGCTGGGCGCAGAACGCGCAGATCTTCGGCGATCTGGGCTTTGCCTTTCGCCTGTCGTTCCTGAACAAGTGCGACGAGACGGAGCGCATGCTGGTGGCCGAATATTACCAGCGGGTGTTCGGCGTGGACCTGCCCGAAAGCGTCGTCGGCCGCGCCTGAGCGGCGCTGCGAACCGGCGAATCCGCTCGATGAACGGCACTTGCGCGTGCGCGCAGGGGGCCTAGCCTTTGGCGGGTGATGCCGGTTCAACATCCTGTCGACTATCCGCCACCGCTCATCGCCGCGAAAGATCGCGGCTGCTAGTGCCCCGCCCGTGAAGAACCGTGATTTCCTTTCCCAGGCCCGCGAACTGCTCGCCACTTCGCGCCGCAATCGCGGTGCGGAGCCCGATGCGCTGGACGAGGACTGGTACCGGACCGATGCCGACCTGGAGCTCGACGGGCTGGACGGCGACGATTCGCTGCCCCGACCGCGCGGGCCGTCGCTGGCCGGGCGCGCGGGGATGGGCTGCCTGTGGCTGCTGGCGCTGCCGTTCCGGCTGGCCTGGGCCTTCATCAAGTGGCTGGCGATCGGATCGGTCGTGGCGGTGCTGGCGATTATAGTCTGGCTGGCGCTGACCAAGCCGGTCGAACGCACGCTTGAACCGCATGGCGATCCCTATGTGCTGGTCAGCCAGAAGGGCGAGCCCATCGCGCGCGGCGGCGACGTGGTGCTGGCCCCGGTCGAGGCGGAACTGCTGCCCGAC